>CAYWZU010000168.1:0-1504 GCA_964462925.1 uncultured bacterium | reverse complement strand
CGGCATCCAAACCCCCACCGGCCTCCGCGAACCCAAAAGCGGCGAAGCCCATGACATAAAAGTAGAAAAAGGCACAGCCTGCCTACCGGGAAATAAAACCATACATGCAACGAACCCAGAAAATACAGCCATCGCTCAAACTGCCCACAATGCTCTTACACAAAGTCCTAATGACAGTGCTCCTACGATTGGCAAGCACACTCTCACCACAAACTCACATCCCTCAAATGATAATAGCAAACCAAACAATGTTGGCCTTTCCACTATTCTTAACTCAAACTTACCACAGAATGACGAGAGTAGTATTTCAAATACCAGCTTAGCTTCACCTACCATAGATACTTCAACAAATGTAGATATTGATGCTTTATTTGCACAACTTGAAGTCGCCCCTCAAGTTGAAAACATCTCAATGAACTCAAGCACATCTACACAAATTGAGTTTAATACTAATTCAGATTTCCTAGATCGTCTCGCTTCCAATCCTGAAGCCATTAGCGCTGCTAGGATTGACGAACATGGCGATATTCAATTAGTCCATCTTAGCTCTGCAGATTTTTCAACTCTAAACAACTTATTTGACCGTGGAACCGGGCAATTCCATATCTCTCCATCTGCAGCATCAAATCCAAGCCTAGTTAATAAATTGAATTCCTTCTCTAGGAACTATTGCCTGAACAATAACCTTCCTGTACCAGCACAGGCTGTAAAAATTTTAAGCCAAAATGATTGGAATATAGTAGTCACACAATGCAAAACTACATTTCAACCAGCGCAATCAAACACGAGCCAAAGTACCGAAGATCGCTCAGAAAAAGTTGATAGTACTAAGTCTCAACATACAGCAATAAAGCCACAGGCTCCTAAACATTTGCAAAAAAATGAAAAACGTCAAAACAGGGATAAAATAGAACAGTCAGTACCTGAAAAGATTAGTAAATCTGAAATTAGAGCCTTAGAATCTAGACTAGCGATTGAAGCATTTGAAAATCGGAACTATGAAAAAGAGAAAAAACTTGCAAAAGAAAAGCATGAAAAAATAATTGAGTCAGCAGAAAAAAAACGAGACGACAAAAATTTTGAAATAAAAAAAGATGCAATAAAAAAACAGGAAAAAAGCTGAAGCTTACTATGAATGCAGCTTCAGCCTGATATTAAAGTCCCGCAGCTTGAATTACAATCGCACGAATCAACTTTGAATTAGCTAATTGATCCCCTAAAGTTGGTTCACAAGCACAGATAATGCTGGTTTGTACTCCAGTTAATTTATTTAAAGTCGCTGCAAGAACTTCAATAAATATTTTTCGCTTAGCTGCATCAAATGCTTCTATCTTTTGCAATTGTGCTGGTGCAGCAAATTTAAGAATATTCCCACTGTTAACAGAAATATATGAAATTTTACCGGACTGATTGTCATGCAAAGGCACCGGAATTAAACCCGGGGCATTCTGCGGTGCATTACTCTTAGCACGAGCAGAGTAAGCAGAAACCTCCATGTCAGTTA
>CAYWZU010000167.1:0-1523 GCA_964462925.1 uncultured bacterium | reverse complement strand
AAGCGTGATGAAGAAATGGCTTGTGAGCAAGCAAACTTGGTTCTATCCTGTCTCTTCAGCAGCAAGAGAAGGTCAGCCACAGCATTCATTCCAGCTAAACATCGCTGAAGATAAAATGACATTCAATATTGGCGATAAGAAATTTCGTATTCCCCGTAATGCCTTTGATCCAAACACGAGGACTATTGACAGAACCAAGTTAGTTGGGGACGAGGGACAACCTCTTTCAGAAGACCAAAAAGATTTTATCTTAGGAAAAAAAGATGATGATAGTCTCGGAGGAAAATTCTTTGATGCCTTCAAAACCTCAAAAAAAATGTTACTCGATCAAATCTTTACCGTGGTAGCCAACCGCCAAATGTTAAACGATCTTAGAAAATAAGTTATTTACTCTTTTTCTTTAGCTGGTTCACGTCTGCAGTCGGTACAGCACCAATCTGCTCCAACGCTTTTAGACTACCACCAAAGATGTACGATCCGCAATGCTTAAGCTCCATCCAAGGACACAGCCATACCTTCATTCCTGCCTTACGTACATTATGACAGAACATGTAATCTTCAGAGAGGTATCTCTTCGACTTTGGGTCAATGATACAATTAAAATAAGCCATTATCTCTCTAGACCCATCGAAGTGTGCTGTTCGACAATGATCAGGCCTATACTTATACTCAGGATACACTTTGTCATACTTTTCGAAGGTTTCTCGGCGAATCATCATAAATCCTGCACCAGCTTCCCCAACTTCTACAGGCTCATTGAATGAAATAGCCTTTTGTCCCGCAACTGGATTGAACACGTAATCGCCAACGAATTGTTCAAGCACATTAGGATCATCATCTGCGACACCCTGATTCACAGCCATTTTGATTTTCTCCCAACAAATGTCCTTCTTAGGATATGGCCCAGCGATGATATCGTAATCTGACTCTTCGTTTTGCAATGCCATCAAACGCAAAACGTCTTTTGCATCAAAACCAATATCAGAATCAATAAACATGAGGTGTGTACACCCGGATCTCAAAAATTCATCAACACAGTAATTTCTAGCACGAGTAATCAAAGATTCGTTGAAAAGATAATAAAATTTATTTTCTATGTTATGCTTTGCGCAAATTGCAGCAAGATCTGCCGTAGAACTAGCAAACATTCCATGACACTGACCACCATACATAGGCGTAGCCACAAACAATTTCTTTTTCTGCAATCCGTCAATTGCAATTTCAGTTTTCATTATTTACCTTACTAAAACATTCTCATCCATAAGAGCCTTGGTAGGAAGATATGATTGAACGTTACGTTTAAAATAAAAAATTTAGTAGATGGACACTCATGCCTCATGATGTTTATTTTGCAGATAAAAGTCATTCAAAATCTTTCCCCAAGTTTTCCCAGAAAATGGTAACTAGGTTTTTGGATTTGCATCCTTAGCAGAAATTTGTTACCCTATTATGCATAGTTATTTAGACGAAGGAGAACATTGAAAATAGACTTTATTAACTGGAGACTTATTGCTCATTTCTCG
>CAYWZU010000166.1:0-1533 GCA_964462925.1 uncultured bacterium | reverse complement strand
AAGTCCGTTAGGTGTTTAATATAAAACGCTAATTTTTAGTGACTTAAACCCTGAATACAAATGTTAAAAAATTGAAAATTTAAATTTACATTTTTATTGAAAAAAATGGCTGTTTTCTGCTATAATCTGTACATCAAAATAGAAAAATAGTACAAATAGAATGCAATCGAGTGATTTTTACCCGCTCGGTGCACACCCACTAAGGAGGATTGTATGAGCGTAATTACAGGTTCAACAGGACTAGAAAGTGCATTTTCTGGAATGTCCCTTCAACAACAGGCAGAAAGAAAGCCAAGTAAACCTGCCCCTTCAAATGGACAAGGTTTGACCGTGCATGTTATGACTGCAGCTGAAGAGCAGAAACTCTCAAAGCATGTTACCAGCATGATAGAAACAAAAAGAAAAATTGCCGCTGCTGATGAAATGATAGCCCGAGGAAAAGCTGGCCAAGTAGAGGCTAGAAGAGAAATCGAACAAGGCAAAGCCCAAGCTGAAGAAGCAAAGGCTAAAATAGCTCAAGATACAGCTCAAATCGTTAAAGGGCTTGAGGGCATGGTTGCGGTACTTTCTAAGATGAAAGAAATACACAAAGCCAATTCAGCATCAGTCCAAAAAATCGACTCTCTTCGCGAAAAAATAATCCAGTATAAGAACAATCTGCCGCAAGATGTGGCTGCACAAAAAGTACGTATGCAAGAGCTAAAACAAGAAGCTTTACTGCTTTCACAAAACTTAAAGTAATAGCAAGCCCTTTTCTGCTATGTTTAAAGGCCGCATCCGCTCAAATGTGAGATGCGGCCTTTTTATTTCTGAAATCATACTTGTTAGAACCGCTGTCTTCATTAAAAAACAGTAGCACTAAATTAGATTGTAAACGACCATAAACACTAGACGCGATCTATTGTTTTAAAAAAACAGCCGCTTGAATTTTCTGCCTAACACATAGGTCATCTAAACCTCATTGACCTTAACTACACTACAGGTATACTATGTATCTGATTATTAGGAGGTTTAGGAAATGTCAAAGAAATCAACCATTTTTTTACACACTACAGTTCTGATGCTTTTTTCTTCAGGTTTATTTTCAGAAACCCAAAAGCCATTGCGCATTCGTGAGCTTATTCCCGAGTGTTGGGTTGTATACCCGGCTATTGAACCTGCACTTCCCTCAGATTATGTTTTAGCTGATGCATTCACACGTGGCTACTGGGGAACCAAAGAAGATATTGCCATTTGCGAGACAGCGATAGAAAAAATACAATCCGAGTTAATCAGCTTTAGACATTCTGATGCGGTGCAAACGGGGCCTAATACATTTTCAATAGAAAAAGATCTGGAGCAATCATTCCTCCAACTAGGCGTTAGGGAGTTGAAAGTAAAAAAATTGAGTTGGGGCAAGTACCCCGTCCTTGCTATAGAGGGTTTGCGCCCGAACAATACACGCATGCGCGCAGCTTGGGTAGGGCTTAATTCACCGGATGGGTTAACCATGTTCATGCTTCTTCACCAACCTAAAAATTTTGACAAGCCTCT
>CAYWZU010000165.1:0-1587 GCA_964462925.1 uncultured bacterium | reverse complement strand
ATTCTTTTCTATATATATGAATATAGGCATTGTACAATATGCTAGTGGTCTTATTGAAGATTCATTAAGAGCTTTGAATATCGACACAAACACAACTAACTATAAAAAGTTGTTACCTATTAAAGAGCCAAAAATAAAAGATCATTATAATGTCATGACAAATCATTATTATCAAATGGATCTTATGGAAATGACACCAGATGAAGAATATAAATATATTCTTAATATTGTGAACATGAAAACAAGAATATCAGATGTCCAGCCTTTAATAAATAAAGAAAGTTCAACCGTTTTGACTGCATTTATAAACATCTTGAAACGCAACGTAATAGTTTATAAGCCTGAATTAATATATTGTGATAATGGTTCTGAGTTTATAAATAACCAATTTAAACAATTTTGTCAAGCCAATGAAATAGGACTTGTTTTTACACGTCCAGGAAATCATAAACAAAATGCAATTGTTGAAGCTTCAAACAATTTATATAAGAAAATTCTACTGAGATATTTATCGGTAAAATCATATGAAAAAAATGAATATGTCAATGATTGGGTTGATGTTGTTTTTAAAGTAAGAGATATGATTAATGAGCATTACAACCTAAACCCGATACAATATAAAAACTTACTCGTGCCATATGATGGACCAGAGCCAAAATATAATATTGGCGATGAGGTTTATATCAAATTAGATCATCCTAAAATGTTACTATATAATAATAGATTACACGGCGATTATTTCAGAAATGGCGACAGACGATATAGTAATAGTAAATTTATTATTTCAGGTTTTAAGATGCCAAATGGTGGAAATTTAAGATATCAAATTAAAGATCAGAATGGAAATATCATATATGGTAATTTTCTAGAAAATGAATTATTAAAAGCTTAGATATTTATCTAATTGAGGTAGAAACTGCATATAATGCAATAAGTGAGTCAGCCATTCCTGGTTCTGCTCCGTTGTCATCATTTGCATATTGTGATAACTCTTCCTTGGTCAAATATCTTTTTTTAAGCGTATACCATCCAGATTTTCCTAATATATTAATCATTATTTTCTTATCATTTGGCATTTGATTATGGACTTCACGTAAATAATCTTTATATTTATCATAATCAATTGGTTCAATATCTGTTACTTTCATTACTAAATTACGAACATTTAAATCTCCAATGATTTGATTATTTAGATGACTTGTAACAATTTTATTAATATTTCCATGAGAGGTTGCCACTTCTTTAGTTATCAATTGCGCCTGTGCTTCTCTCTCTGCTCGTGCTTGTACTTGTGCTTGTGCTTCTCTCTCTGCTCTTTCTCTCTCTGCTCGTGCTTGTTCATCTTTTAGTTGTTGTTCTTGAATTATACGCTCTTTTTGTGCTTGTTCACGTGCTACACGGAAGCCATTTTGTTCAACTGTTTCATTTAAAAGATTTATTGCTTTAATAACCTTATCTCTAGATGTTGTATTTAACGCCTTTTGTAATTTTTCTAATGTCCTTTTATGACGTCTTAAATATAAAATTTTACTATATCTTATCATTTCCCTTTCCAAAAATGCCTTTAATTCTCTAATTGTTTCCATA
>CAYWZU010000164.1:0-1608 GCA_964462925.1 uncultured bacterium | reverse complement strand
ATAAATCAGCACTAAATGAATCTGATAATAAATCAGCTACTTTACTACGATTCGGTATATTACCACTGATCCATTCTGCAATAGCGATCACTTTCTCCTCTTCTGAATTTTTATCCTTCGTAATCAATTCAACTTTTTCAGCCATTAAACCACTGACGATAATATGCATATTGATTATATTTTCGCTATTTATCCTTTTTACTAGACTTTCAGACATATTTTCAAAATATTCTTTAATTAAATTTTTAAACATACTTGTGCGTGAAAGAAATAAAAACAATGACGAGACAAGAAAAAGTAGCAAAAAGGAAAAAAATGCTAAGATCATCCATATATTCAAAGTCATTGTAAGCTACCTACATTGTAATTTTCATTTTAATAATTTTTCGTATACTACGTAAAACCATAATCTGAAGGATTAATCAAAATATTTCAAGCATAAAGTCGATTCATTGTTTGAAGGTTGTCAACTTCTATATATCTTACATGGAATTACTAATCAAGAAATCGAAAGAGGGCAATGCCATAAAATGGGGGTTCTCAAACCCCTTTTTCCCGTACGAGAGCGTTTCTCCCGTCAATGTTGTAACACATCCCCCTGCAGCCATTAAGATAGCCTGACCTGCAGCTGTATCCCATTCCATCGTTCTTCCAAAGCGAGGATAAAGGTGTGCGGTGCCTTCGGCAATTTTGCAAAACTTCAGGGAAGAGCCTGTGGGATGTATAGTATTGCAATTCACTTGCGCTAAAATCTTGTTCATTTGATCCACATCACCATGACGACGCGACCCAACCACAATGACTTCGTTTACATTCGGCTGCACTTGGATGGGAGTTTTCTCAGCCCCTCCATCAATTTTAAAGGCATGACTTCCGGCAATACCCGCATAGAGTTGTCCAAGCGCAGGCGCAAATATAACCCCTAGTTTTGCAAGCTTATTCTCAACAAGAGCGATATTGATAGTAAATTCACCATTTCTATCAATGAATTCCTTTGTCCCATCAAGAGGATCAACGAGCCAAAAATGAGCAGAATCAATTTCTCTCTCTTCGCCTTCTTCAGATATAATGGGAATGTCTGGGGTAAGCTTTTCAAGTTTTGAGACAATTAAGTTATGAGACACTATATCTGCCTCAGTAAGTGGGGAGTTATCGTCCTTATAAGAAACCTGGGTCGGGGAATTATAGATCTCTAGTATCTTTTCCCCAGCCTCATAAGCAATTTCAATAACTGAATCTAATAGCTTTCTCTCTTCAAGAAGATTCAAGATAAAAACCCACGTTCTGTCAAATCACTTACGATTCTTTTTGCAAGATCAATTGCTGAATGTTTAAGGGTGTCCGCTTTAATATCGGGATTTTCTGGGGCTTCATACGGACTTCCGATGCCGGTAAAGTTTGGAATTTCGCCCGCACGCGCCTTCTTATACAACCCTTTTACATCCCTTTTTTCAACTTCCTCTAAAGGCGTGTCAACAAAGACTTCAATAAAATTCTCCTTGCCAATCAACTCTCTTGCCATTTCTCGTTCCGCTCTAAAGGGCGACACAAAGGAAACCAAAGTAATGATTCCTGCTTCACAAAAGAGTTTACTGACTTCGGCAACAC
>CAYWZU010000163.1:0-1652 GCA_964462925.1 uncultured bacterium | reverse complement strand
TCGGCCATAGGCGGTTTACTACAACTGATAACTTCTTTGAAGTTGGCGGCAACAGCTTGAAAGCCTTAAAACTTGTTTATGAGCTAAGCCGCACACTTGATTGTGATATCAACTTTGGAGAGCTCTATCAAAGTAATACAATTGCAAAACTAGCCGCGAGAATACGAGAAAATGGCAGAGCGTCTAGCTATCAAAAGCTAGGTGCTGCTCCAGAATCTACATATTATGAATTAAGTCCTGTACAACAAAGACTTTGGCTTTTAAGCCAAAATGCGGCATCTCAAAGGGCATACCATGTTTGCGGAAGCTTTATACTGGAAGGCCAATTAGCTATTGCACAGCTGAAGGCTGCACTTGACCTTCTCACGCACCGCCATGAGAGTCTTCGCACCATTTTTGTTGAACGTGATGGCAAAGTATATCAACAGATCATGCCGCCTGAAATGGTCTTGCCGCTTGAAGTGGTAGAAAATGAGAGCGTGCATGCAATTTATGAGAAGCCTTTTGATCTATCTGCAGGTCCCTTGTGGCGGATAGTTATCATTGAACTTAATAAAGGGCGATATTTATTTTGCTCTGTCTTTCATCATTTGATCTGTGATGGATGGTCTATTGAAGTTCTTTTAAAAGAGCTCCAATATGCGTATGAAGGGCTTTCTTTGCCATCTTTAGAATATCAATACAAAGATTATGTCTACTGGCAGCAAGGATATATGCAATCTGATGCCTATGTCAAAGACAAAGAGTATTGGCTGAGCCTCTTTAAAGAAGAGGTTGAAAAACTTCATTTACCAACTGACTATCCACGTCCTGCAAGAAAGAGTTTTCAGGGTGCTTGTGAAGAGCATCACTTTTCTGAATCTTTTACACGATCTCTAAAAGCTTTTTCCGAGCTGCAGGGAGCGACGCTCTTTATGGTTTTAGCGGCTGGGCTTCGTGCGCTCATGCAGCGCTATACAGGCCAGTCTGATATCGTGCTCGGCACTGTTGTTTCTGGTCGAAGCCATAGTAGTTTAGAAAATCAGGTTGGAGTCTATGTAAATACGCTTTTACTTAGGGGAAGAGTTGATGGATCTAAAACATTTATAGATCTTATTAATAAAGAGCAAAGAGAGCTAGTAGCGGCATTTACCCACGAGCGCTATCCTTATGATCATTTAGTCGAAGCAATCGGCGTAGATGATCTTTTAGATGTGATGATAATTTTGCATAACCAGCAAAGCCTGGGACTAAGCGAGGGAGGGCTGAAGCTCTCTGGTATTAAGACTGAAAAATACAATGAACACGCCCGCTTTAGCCAATTTGCATTGTCCTTTGCTTTTTTTGAAGAAGAGGGACGTCTTTCTCTAAAGCTTGAATATGACACAGATCTTTTTTCACAAGCTTCCATAAAACGGCTCATTTTACATTATGAAAACATTTTAAAAGCTTCCCTGCAATATCCTGAAAGGCCTCTTTGCGATATTGACTACCTCGGCTCAGAAGAGAAAACGCTAATTCTTGAGGACTTTAGCGGCAAAAGCCTGCCATATAGAGACTATGGAGATGCTTCCTTTGTAGAATGGATTGATACAGATTCCAAGAAAGTAGCATTGCATGTAGGTAGTGTTTCCTACACCTATGCAGAGATATGCTCTTTATCTAATCAGCTC
>CAYWZU010000162.1:0-1659 GCA_964462925.1 uncultured bacterium | reverse complement strand
GTTGTGTGAGTTTATTACGAAGCTGAATTTCAAACTCAGTTCCGTGCAAATTACTTTCACGGTTAGCTTTGGGGATAAAAAACTCACGTCGTTCTTTTTTTACTCTATCAGTTACTTCATCTGGGACAAAGGTTGGAGCAGTAAAAATGAATTCTAAAGAGTCAAGTTTGGAGAGTTCGGATTTTAGAGCTTCGTATGCATAAATTGAAAAGCAAGAAGCAGCGATTTTAAGAGTGGCTTTTGGATAAATGCTCGACTTTAGATCATCGCCTAACAGGGAGTTGATGTTATCAATAATCTTCATTTATCTTATTATTGTTTATTGTTGCTGATATTTATCTAATCCATTTCTCTTTTCTAACGAATAATGAGCAATGCCTAATATGCGTTATTATCCTTGTGCTAGAAATATAAAATAATACATGCTTTAATTATTATAAGCAACTATGTTATAGATACTTAATAATATAATAATATTCAAACAGTGAATAGTTTGTTAATTCAATGTAATTTGAACGTTATTTGTTGGGGGCATTAGAGAAAATTATATCTATAGAGCTGGGTTAGCAGATATATGCTTAGTTTAAGAGGTTGAAGAAAGGGTGGATGACGGATTGTCATATGCCTTTGATTTTCTGTGGTGGCGGCAATCTTGTAAATATTTTTTTAAACCAGAGTGTATAGTGTTATGGATTTATAATATCGATGAGTTCTAGATCTTTTAGTGGAGTCGACTTAAATTTTCACCGCTATTGTGCCTCTACTGCCACGTCAAAATGAACCATTTGTGGCAGAGGTTGCCTATCAACATGTTAGAGAACGGCTGTTGGACTATTTGTAGGTGTTATGGGTAAAAATGAAAGGCGTCGTGTGAAAGGCGCCGTGTACTGCGATTCGTGCGATTGAGTTAATCAAATCGCGAGAATCGCAGTATCCGGCCCTTTTCAGCCCTTTTCATAGAGGTGCAGAAGCTTTACCGGCTTGTTACCTGCTCCTTCAGAAAATCAATACTGTATTTCTTTAAATTCGAAAGAAAGGTGTCATATAGATATGATGGAGAAATGGCCTCGACATAATCGTGTAGAAGGCTTTCAGCTATAATGACACCTTCAAGGGAGGTTCTCAGGTTGTCTTTATCAATTTTATGTCTCCAAAATCCTGCCCCCGATGCGCCTGCAATAGTTGTTTTGCTAGAATTTGGAATCTTCCAATAGGATATTTTTGTTTCATTATCAAAATGTATTGTTTCTCCTCCACCAAGGCAAACTTCTGCTAAAAGACCATCCTCGGTTATTTCATCATCATTACATGCGCCCCGAAAGAATGTTGAAAATATATTCAGATCTTCTTCGAATCCAAACTCTATGTTGGCATCCAAGTCGTAAAATTTAGATTTGGTGAATATTTCATGTTTAGGACAAAAAGTGTCATTTCCAAGAGCAATGAATGCAATATCTGGTAAATAGCCCTCATTCGATTCTGAATGAAAGTGTCGAATATCTGCATTGCCAAAGATGAAATGAAATGGAACAAGGCATCCAAGGATGTCGTGTAGATGTGGTTTTGATATTCCTATAAACTGGTGCATATCTTTTGTCGTAATTTTCAATCGTCTCGCTATATGGGCGGCTGTCAGAATTCCAAACATAGTTTTATTTA
>CAYWZU010000161.1:0-1665 GCA_964462925.1 uncultured bacterium | reverse complement strand
CCTCAAAGACTGCATGAAAGAAGACTCTGCAAAGTGCACAATACTTGGCATGAGTGAATTTGGTCTTGTGGAAATGACAAGACAACGTAGCCGTGGATCGCTTTCGCAAACCATGTTTTGCGCATGCCCCTATTGTAATGGCTCCGGCCGCGTAAAGAGCCATGAGAGCGTTTCAATAGAAATTGAGCGGGCAATCAAAAAGGTAATTAACTGCCAGCAGCAGTTTGCCTTAAAACTTGTTGTGCATCCTCAGCTTGACCAATACCTTGGCCAGCATGATAAAGACTTTTTCCAGGAACTTGCGGAATCTCTTAATGCGCGTCTAGATTTTGATGTAAGCGATACAATCCACATCAATGACTACCATTTTGTATCTACAATAAACCAAAAATTAATAGAAGTGTAGCGTGAGCGGCAAACTAACTGCGTACATAGGAGCTCTTGTCCAAAACAAGCCTGTCCCGAAAGAGCTAAAAGATGGATTTTTGGCTTTTTGTTCAAGCTATGAACAAGCAGTACAAAATCCACCTCTTGATGCTTTCAACACCTTTTTTAAGGCGGTGGAAAAGCAGCTTGTTTCCCCTTTTCAATTTTCTCCCTATCACGAATCAATACAAGAGTATTACGATCTTGGTTTAGACTTTATTAGGCCCCTTATTGATTTCTCAAAATCTGCAGTCCTCGGCAAAGGTGCCTTGAAGGGTATACATGAAGCGATTAAAAACAGAGAGAATGTTATACTTCTCTCAAACCATCAAACTGAGATTGATCCTCAAATCATAAGTCTTTTGATTGAAAAGGAATATCCTGAGCTTGCTCGCGACATGATCTTTGTAGCAGGACATAGAGTAACAACAGATCCCTTAGCAGTTCCCCTTAGCCTTGGACGCAATTTGATCTGCATCTACTCAAAGCGCCATATGGACTCTCCGCCAGAGAAGAAAGCAGAAAAAATTTTGCATAATCAAAAGGCGATGAAGAGGCTCGAAGAGCTTCTTTCCGAGGGAGGAAAGTGCATATACATTGCTCCAAGCGGTGGAAGAGATCGCAAAAATGAGCAAGGTGAAATTGAAGTTGCCCAGTTTGACCCTCAAGCAGTAGAGATGTTCTACCTCATTTCGCAAAAAGCAAAAAGGCCTACCCATTTTTATAGCCTTGCGCTTAAAACATATGATCTTCTACCTCCTCCAGATCAGATTGTAAAGGAACTTGGCGAAGAAAGGCATACCAAATTCAGCCCAGCATATCTTGCGTTTAGCGATGAGATCCCTATGGAGGATATTGGCAAAGATATCGAAGATAAGCGAGAGAGAAGAGCCTACCGCTCGCAAGCTATCTGGAATGATCTGATAGAAAATTATAAGAAGTTTTATGTACGACAAGCGTGAGATTGTTGAACAGAAGCTGAGAGAGCTTCGCGAGCAAATTGAAAAGATGGAAAAAGAAAATGCTGAGCTTTTTTATAATATCGGCATTGGGCCGCACCAGCTTGAAGAGATTTTGAACGACCAAACGCTTCATTCAAAAGAGGCGTACGACTTTATTCAAAAAGAGCGAAAAGCGCTCGAAGATATTTTAGAAAACAGACTACGTGAGTCGCGAAAAGAGCTTGAGAGCCCTAAAAAAAGGCAAGCTATTGGCGGCCACTGGATACTCATGAGATAA
>CAYWZU010000160.1:0-1733 GCA_964462925.1 uncultured bacterium | reverse complement strand
ACATTACAGCTACTATGGTGATACTTGATAAAGCAGGACCGAATCAAGCAACAGCTAGAACAACCTTTCAAAGGATTATAGAGCGAAGCGATAATTCAACATACGTACATCCTATCAATGATGAAGAAGTGTACACAGAATTTTATGCAAAACTAGATAAAGCTCTCTACTTAGAAAAAGAACTATTATGAGCAAAAATCCTCTTCCTTACATCCTAGCAGCGCTCCTTGCTACAGGATGCACCCCGCCAAATACAGCCGTAACTTCGGGCGAATCCCAGCTTGAAATCAGACAGCTCCAGACACGAGAATTTGACTCTGTGACAAAAGCGCAAAGCATGCGAGCAGCTATTGCCACCATGCAAGATCTTGACTTTATCTTAGACAAAGTTGATCCCCAGCTTGGCACAATCTCCGGTACGAAACATAAGGGCCAGGCGACTGTCAAAATGACCGTAACTGTCCGTGAAAAAAACAAAGAGACAGTGATTGTTCGAGCAAATGTAACCTATGGCAACAAGGTTGTAGAAAATCCAAATATCTACCAAGATTTTTTCTCAATGCTTAGCAAATCACTCTTTCTTGTCCAAAACCAAGTTGACTAAGCAGGGTGTTGTTTAAAAATATTTTATTGGATTATGATTCCGGAAACAACTAAAATTGGCTCAGCTAATGTTGAGCCAGAAATAATTCAAGCGGCCGTAAGCGATCTTATTAAGGGCATGGATTTTCGCTATAAATCGCTGGTTGAGACTGCTCTTTCAAATCTTGCTAAAGATCCCAACCATTATAGTGCTGAACCACGGCGGGCAGCTTTTCAAGCCGCTGGAAAATTAACCTTTTTTATCCCTTTTGATTTTTTGAAAAAAGAGGTGGAAACAGGCAAAGAGTGCTATGCTATGGATTATATTGTTTCGGTTTGGGAAATAGATAAAAAAACTCCCTTAGGTGCTCTTGTTCATAAAATTAGAGATAAAATTCAAGAATATGGCTTCTCCTGTGATAAAGCCGAAGTACACCTTGAAAAGGGCGCCCTGTTTTCACCTGCCGAATACTGGCATAAAGATGGAGATTTTAGAAGCCGAAACTTCATAACGGTTTGCTTTAGCAACAAACCAAAATGGAGTACCATGATAGCCGATATCGCCAAGGTTCGTGAACTTATTCCACCATTCGATCACAGAATGATCATATCCACACAATCGCAAATTATTGACTCTATAGCTTTCCCCGCAATCCATGGCGATCTCTGGCATGCCAATAACACGCTGCATCGCGGCCCCAAGGCTAGCGATCTGCACGCCGATCCAAACACACCAGCTGACTGGCGCCTCTTGATCCGCTTTTCCTGAGCCGATGACAAATCATATCCATTTGAATACGCTTAAATCACCGGCAGTGTGGAGTTTTTGGCGTGAAACGATATTTTCTTGTTTCCTGATAGGCCTACCTAATATCAGAAATTTTTTGTACCGGAGAATAAAATCCGCACTCGATCATCTTTTTAAGCATGGCATCTGCTTCATCTAGGTCAAGGCCTGAGTCCTGATAAGCAGCCTTAAGGATGCCAATGGTGCCGGTTATGGGAATATTGCGTTCTTTGCACATGTTTCTTGCAAGGCGATCATCAGTCGCCACTACTCCACTCCTTTGCTCTGCTGCTGCAATGCAGGAGGCTTCGCCTGTCCCCAAATTGCGAATGAGTGCTAAGTATGTAGCATGTTCTGAACTAAC
>CAYWZU010000159.1:0-1759 GCA_964462925.1 uncultured bacterium | reverse complement strand
AAGATCAAGCCCTGTACAACAAACTCTGGGACGAAGTTAAGGCATCGAATTAAAAAAGGTGAATGAGTCACTGCATATTGCCCAATTCCCAAGGCGGGTTAGTAAAGAATTGAATAGGCGTCATAACTCGAATTCCATCTTGATCGAAGGGGCGATGAAGATTGCCCACAATCTGTACTGCACGATTAGGTTTAAGAAGTTTTTGGTAGTACTTTAAGCTCGTGGCAATGACACCGCCAGATGCTTTGACTTCGATTAAGTCCTGAACTTTGCCATCAACAATGGTAACAAAATCTACCTCGCGTCCATCTTTATCTCTGATGTAATGAAGAGAGCAGCTATAGCCGTAATAATCTTCAATAAAATGTAATCGCTTGAGAAGATGTGTAGCAACAAGGTTCTCTAAATGCTGCCCTCCATCGCCAATGCAATCTCCGTTGTCAAAAAAATAAACCTTGGGGGGCTTGAGTATGCTTCTTGGGACATGCTTTGTGTAAGGGTAAATAGCAAATGAAACATACATTTTCTCTAAAAGCTGCAGCCAATGAAGGGCAGTTCTAGGAGCAATCTGGAGATCTTCTGCAATATTTGATAACACAACTAGGCCTCCAACTCGCGTGCGGAGCGCGTCTATAAATAAATCGAGCATCTGCAGATTCCTAATATGCTCAAGGTCGCGAATGTCCTCTTTTACGATGCGTGTAAAGCGCTCCTTCCGCCAGCGCCTTGCCTCTCGCTCATCTCCGCTCAGAAATGGCTCTGGAAATCCTCCAAGATTTAGGAGGCGCTCATATGCTACTTGAGGATCCATGCCTTCCGGAAGCTCATCCAAACTCAAAGGGTGTAAGCGCCAGTAGTGATAGCGGCCCATAAGAGAATCTCCCCCTTTTTTGTATACATCTAAGCGGGCAGAACCTGTTACAAGGTAGGTCTGGTGATCTGGCCGAGCATCCCATACCTCTTTAATCCAGCTTTTCCATCTAGGATATTTATGGATTTCGTCAAAAATCACGAGGGGGCTCGATGTAAGCCACTGTTTTTTTAAAATTGACCGTTTGTCTTCATCAATGTCCCAGTTTAAATACTCACCATTTGCCCACTCTCCATGCAGATAACGCTTACTCATAGTGGTTTTTCCGACTTGCCGTGGCCCGCCTAAAAAAACCATTTTTTTAAAAAGGTCGTTTTTAATAAATTTTTCACAGTATCTTTCCATAGCTAAAAGTAACCCCACTTAAAAATAGACGCGTCTATTTTGGAGTATACTTAAAAATAGCCGTATTCAGCAACAGCCAAATTTTATTTACAAAAAAATGGACATTCCAAGTCTTTTCCTCTTCTTGTTACTTTAAATTAGATACTTATAGATCCTTTTGCAAAACTAACCCTTAATAGGGACTGTGTTCGGATACAGAAAAACAAACTAAAGAGCGCGATCTGATGACGCGCTTTTAAAACGGCCTTTAGGAAAAGGCCGGTCTCAAATAGGATTCTTACTAAGGACGGAACTCAAAAGAAAAGTATCCGTAATTTTCACGCATTCGTGGCGCCCTTCTTGCATAGTACACTTCCTCTACTATTTCCTCGTCAAAATGATAGGGACTGTAGTAGGTAGTTTCTCTATGAATATACACCGGGCGGCCATACGGGCGACAATGTCTTTGGCAGCTTCGAGAATATGAGTCGTGCGATCTAAAGGATGCGCCAAATGAAAAGGATGAGCGCGACCTGCATTTTGAACAGGCTTCAAGGCTACTTG
>CAYWZU010000158.1:0-1794 GCA_964462925.1 uncultured bacterium | reverse complement strand
CTCAACCATCTTGCTCCTCACCTCTCTTTCTACTAAAGCTTGAAGGATTAGACTTATAAAAAATAAAAACATGTTCGCTTCGACCCGCTCAATTTTCTTTAAAAATATGGGAGCAGCATTATGTATACTTTTAAATTGCGAAAATCGTTTCTCAAGGTTGGGCTGGTATTTATACGCAAGCAATGCTTCCTTGGGAGACATACTAGGATCTGTTGCCAGGATTGGAAATACACCATCTACATTTTTCTCTTCTTTTAACGCTTTCTCGTTGCGGTTCCATGATAAAGTGTACTCAACCTTGGTTGTTTTCACTTCTATGACTTTATCTCCCCGTTTTTTAGCCTTTAGATACTCCACGGAGGTTTTGTTGATCTCAACGTTAAGAAATCGGATAACTTGACGTTTTCTCAAAATCTCCTCACATTTTTTGCGAATCGCTTCTTCTGTTTTCAAATTCCTTTTGTTTATCTGCGAAAGTAGCTTTCGTAGCTCTGCTTCGGCTTTACCGAGTAGTCTTTCTCTTTTCTCATAATCCTCTTCGCGATTATCTGTAGACGTGATCCAATGAATTCTGTAACCACGGTTTTCTGTATAACATTCTTCTTGGAAGGCATAATAATAGATCGTTTTTTCCTCTATGTCATGGTCTCTTCGCCAAATTTCCATTTTTGTCTTTTTTTCCTTTCTCAAACTATTTTTAAAGACACTGACTTCTCTCCAATTTTCAGGAATAATTGTAACAACTCTTCCGCCATGGTCTGTAATATAACTAAGTTGCCTATCTGTACAAAGTTTGCAGTCACCAACATACAGGAAATCATTTTTCTGAAATATCTGCGTAAGTGTTGTCCAAGTTTCAATATGTGTTGAATCATCATTGCGATTTCCCGAGTATGCCTTATAATGTATCGGTATAGCTCCATCGTGAGATATAGTAAGGGAGTAGACTAGCTGTTTTAGATCGGGCCTATGGTCCTTGCTCATGCCTTTTTTGAATTCAAGACCTGTACTTGATTTGTGCGGATAACTTCCGAACGCTTTAATGGTTGTAGAGTCATTGTGGATTTGATTTAGTTCAATATTAAAATCATTCACAACAGCAAGAACTATTTTTGTCATCAATGATGCTCTATCAACTTCAAAAAGTTTGTCGAGAGCTCTTCCAAAGCGATCATCTGTAAAGTTGATCGTCTCCTTATAGTTTGCCAATCCGATAGATCCTAGATTTAACTCCTTTACCCATGCATCGAGCTCATAGAGAGGAAATTTTCCTGTGGTCAAATTATAAACGAGCAGCATTAATGTTTCGACCGTTGGCATTTCTTCATTACCCTGTAAAGGGATGAACTCATACAAAATATCTCTTAGACCGATACGTTGAGCGATCTCATAAATAAGAGGTAGTTCACCAACCCTATAGCGTTTTAACTTTTTCAAAAAAGACTCCTTGATTAATTGGTTTGAAATATGATATATAAAACCAAGTATGTCAAGAAGTATTTACAAAAACATTTTAGGTCTTGAAAAAAAGCGTCGAAAACTAATTGAAAAGCTATTTCAGATAGAAGAAATGGTGCAGGGGTCGTTTTGTCTTATCTATGTCAAATGTGGAAGAAGTTATTGTCAGTGTAATCAGGGAAACCTTCATCCCCATCATAGGATGTCGATGCGAAGGAATGGTAAACAGTTATCGCGAGCTGTGCCAAAAGAAGAACATGCATGGATCACGACGGTAACAGAAAACTATAGAAAATATCGTAATATTAGGAAGCTGTTGAACTCGATAGAGGATGA
>CAYWZU010000157.1:0-1794 GCA_964462925.1 uncultured bacterium | reverse complement strand
CGAGAAAAAGAGCCTCTTAGCTAGAGCTTGAGCAGCTAAGCTCTTCGTTTTGGTGATCGAACACGGTGTTGCCTTCGATCTTGTTTGTATGTTTTTTCTCTTCCTTGATCTGATGATTGTCGTTGTTAAAGACAAAGTTATCCTTCACAAGGTTTCCTTGCGCGCCGCAATCAAGTCTTATGCCTGTTATGTTGTTGCTAACGATGTTGCCAATGACAGCATTGCTTGTTGATGCAGCTGTATCATTAACATCGGTTGCACCGGCAAGTTCGATACCAATGCCATCCGTGCAAACATCGCCACGAACACCTTGTACGCGGTTATTAAGTATCGAAGATGCACGGGTATTTTCAAATAAAATACCTGCTTCTGTAGCAGTGATGCTATTGTCTTCGATCGTAATGCGCTCATTTGCTGTTGTTCCAATGCTTGTAGTCGAGTAGATACCTATTTGCGATCCACCCAAAATTTGGTTGCCGCGCACTGTTGCATCACGGACAATTCCTCCATTATAAGCAGATATATTATCATTAGTCAAAGGACCGCCAAAATGTATAGCTCCTATTTTTACAGGAACTCCGAAGAGTGTTGGGGGTTCACAATCATCAAGCCTTCCTGATGCTGTAAGGTCTATCACATTATTTTCAATAAGAATGCCTTCAACATTACAAAAATTGAGCCCATCCGTGGGAGCGCTGGCGCCTTGGTGAGAAAAGATAGAATTTTGAATAATAATATCTCGAGCGGCAATTGTAGAACCCTCTACTGTTCCTGCAAACAAGAATACTGGGCTAAAAATATCTTCTTCGAGTTCACCCTCACCTGTCATTGTAACTATGCAGCCGTCAACAAGTAAGCCTGAAGGTAGCGGACTAATAATGTTACCTGCACCATCATCTGCTGCTTCAAATATAAGAGGAGCAGATGCCGTGCCATAGAATGTCGAATTTGTAACCTCTATGTTACTTGCTCCTACAAACTGGGTATCTATGAAATCGTTATTGAATTCGCACTCCTCAATCAAAAAGTTGCATGCAGGAAATGTGAAGAAAAAGCCATTATCAGGGTCAAAAATAGATTGCACGCGAATTGCTGATTGCTGCCCATCAAAAGTGGTGCGTCTTACCTGGACATCTTTTGCATTATTTACGAGCAGAATACCTATGGATGTCTCATCTGGAGCATAAGGCAAAAATGTGCAGTCTTCTACCTTTAGGCCTTGAATTGTCGAAATTGAAATACCGCGGCGTGGGACCCCTGTTGCACCATTTAAATCAAACACGCATGAGCGAAAAGTTAAATTTACATTAGTATCTGTTTGATCAGAGCCTGTAACAAAGCCTCTTCTTGTATCTATAAAGTGCATATTTTCAATGGCTAGTGTGTTGAAATTAGACGCTCTCACCCCAGAATTTGCATTAGATGGAGAAATACTCTTAATTACGCCGTCTTTGATAAGCACGTCAGTAATGCCTTGCCCTGGTGGTGCAAGCATCTCGATGCCGTTTACAGACGGGTCAAGATCTAGTTCAAAGCCGTTAAAGTCTATAACGATATCATGGACACCGGGATCTACAGTAATGGCAGCTGTTGGCCCTCCGCCAAAGTAGGTAAGATTTTGTGTTACGCAGTAGGTTGTATTGCTTGCACTGATTTCAAATGGAACCGAGCTAATGGCAATACTTGCCGGGCAGCAGCAGTCATCGCCTCTGCACTTTGAGCAAGCAAGAAAGCTAAGAAGCAAAAAAATTGCACGAAACATAGTGTCTCCTTGTTGGGTTTGCATGAGACACA
>CAYWZU010000156.1:0-1827 GCA_964462925.1 uncultured bacterium | reverse complement strand
TATTTCTATTTTATCTCACAAGCTCGAAGTCGATGAAGCCTTTTTCTACTTGAACAGAAACGAGTTTTACTTTTACTTTGTCGCCGACCCGCAGCTTGGGGGAGGGATTTATGAGCTTGCCTTCCGTGGCTGGCGTAAAAATCCGTACCCAGCTGTTTTTTTCGTTGCAGCCTGTGATGATGCCGTCATAGATGGATCCAATTTGTGAAGAGAGGAGGATTGCGGAAGCTGCCTTGTTTATTTGTCTTTGCGCTTTATTTGCGGCATCTTCCTGGGTGGTGCAGTGCGCTGCGAGTGCTTCAAGCTCCTCGATCGTGTAGGGGGATTTTTTGCCAGCAAGATGGGCCTTATACTCCCTTTGCACAAGAAGGTCAGGATAGCGCCTATTTGGTGCTGTGGAGTGGGTGTAATTTGGGATTCCGAGTGCAAAATGGCCTTTTGGCTTGCTATCTGGATGCTCTACGACATATTCTCCGCGTCCTAGCAATTTAATAATAGTAAGTGAAAGATCGTAAAAGGCAATGGGATCTGCCTTTTTTCTTTTTATGAGAAAGGCATCGAGTGCTTTGGAATCAGGCTCATCTGGAAGCGTTTCATTATAGCTTTTTGCAACTTCTACGATCTGATCCCAGTATTTTGGCGTCGTAACTACACGTCGTAAAATGGCTACATTTGCCTTTTTACATGTTGTCGCCATCACTTGATTTGCAGCTATCATAAATTCTTCAATGATCTGCTCTGCCATATTGTGAGAGGAGAGTTTTACGATGATTTGGCTATTGTCATTGAGGCGTACTTCAGGCTCTGGCGATTCAAGCGTAAGAGAGCCTTCCGCTTCTCGTTTTTTGCGCAAGATATCTGCTATTTCATGGTGTACTCGCAAGGCCTCTTCAACTTTAGGGTTTTGTGTGGCAAGGCTATCTTTTCCCTCTAACCAGGCCGCTACATTGTTGTAGGCAAGCTTTGCAAAATTTCTGACACTGGCAGGAAAAATAGAAGAGTCTACAATCTGAGCATCAGATTTCATCTTAATATAAACTACAAGTGCTATCCGATCCTCATTTTCATTCAAAGATGTAAGATTTGTAGAAAGCTTCTCCGGGAGCATTGGAAAAATAACAGCAGGCGTATAGATGGAAGTGGTGTTAATTTGAGCGTGGCGATCGATGGGGGAATCTTTTGTCACAAGAGCATCTACATCACTCACTGCAATCCAGAGCTCATATGTGCCATCTGATCCTTTTGCTGCATAGGTGAGCTGATCTAAATCGCGAGAATCATCATTATCTATTGAGCACCAGGCAACTGTGCGAAGATCTCTCATGTTTTGAGATATGGGTGCAGGGGATGTGAGCCTTTCGAGCTCTTGGAATACCTCTTGGGGAAACTCCGGCTCTAGTCCCTTCTCCAAAATAATATTTTTTGCAATCTTACAAAGATCTTTCTTAACGTCCACAATATACCTAATTAGAAGTTCATTCTGAGGTCTGCTTCTAGCTGTTTCTCCGCTAATGCTCTTAGTCCATATTCTGCACAATCATCAAAGTTTTGCGCTTTAAAGTGGGCTCTTGCTAATAAGGCAAGCCGCTCGGATGGTGTACTTTTTGAGTTAAAATTAATTTGTGGATCACCATCTTGGATTTTTTTAATTACATCGACTGTAGGTTGGCTTAAACCTGTCGAGAACTCAGCATTTAAAATGTCAAGAATACGCCATGCATAGGTAACCGGACCCATTTTTTCTCCTCACTCATTCAGTTTGAAGTTACTGTGTACAGAGTTTTACGTCAACCAAGTGAAGCGAATCGAATGATCGAAAGTGCCGGC
>CAYWZU010000155.1:0-1835 GCA_964462925.1 uncultured bacterium | reverse complement strand
TGGCATCACTATTGATGTTGAATATAAGTGGGTCTATTACTGTGCGCTTCAAGGTACAAAAATCTGGAGAGTCCGCGCGAAAGACCTTGCAAATTCATCCCTCAACGAATCGAAGCTTGATAGTAGTGTAGAGTTTTATGCACCAAAGCCTGTATGCGACGGCATAAGTATAGATGCTGATAACAATATCTATCTTGGAGACCTTGATAATAATGCGATAGGCGTCATTGATGCAGAAACAAAAACCTACAGCAAAATTATAGAAGATGCCATCTATCTTAGCTGGCCGGATGGTATTTGCTATGGAGGAGATAGGTATTTCTATGTAACTGTCAACCAGCTGCAAAATTCTCCACCAGTAAATGAAGGCCAAGATAAATCCCTAAAGCCATTTTGGCTTGTACGATTCAAGGGATTTGCTGAGAGCACTATCGGGAGATAAAGCTTAATCAAGCAGGGCAGATAGGCCCTGTTTTTATCAAAAAACAACTGGAATTGGGCCCGGCCCTTAAAAGGAAGGGCCCATGCTTGTTTCTAAGCTGAATTAGGCTCTACTTTTTATAGACCATGTGCGTAAATAAATCGCTTATCTTTACAGCAAATCTTCCTATACCAACATACCCGGTTTTATTTTGAAAGGAGAAATCTTGCTTTTTATTTTTTAGATGAATTTTGCCATCTGGACGAATTGTTAGTACAGTCTTTTTGCGTTTCCACTCATTGGGAGTATTTGTTCTTTCAAATGTAAGATCTTTTCTTTTTTGACTATCTACATTACCTAGAAAGTTAATAGTCAACTTCATTCCCTTTGAACATAGCGCCGCACCAGTTACAGTAAAAGATTTTTGTTCTGATATTGCGGGAGCTTTTGGCTGGACTGCCAAATCCATCCATGCCTCCATTTCTTCTTGCTCTTTTACTCTTTTTGCTTCTCTAGCTTCTTCAAGAACTTTATATCCATCAAATCCTGGTGCCCATTTTATTGTCACCTTGTTGCCGCATGTGAGGATTTCGACTCGTCTTTCAATTTCGTCTGCACTGCATAAGTTCCTCATCTCTAAAACGGTAGGAAAGCGTACGGAAGTTCTGTCGGCGCTGTAAGAGCGGCCATTATTCATAACATACCAAGGGTCTACTCCTTCAATAGTCCTAGACAGATTCTGGTAAAATTCAGCAAAGCTCATTCGATAGATGGCTGCTTGGGTCTCTGTACCGAAATTTGATAATGTTTGAAGTGGATTCATAAAATTCTCCAATAATTTATAAGTGAACTAAGCCGGGTCCATTTCATAAGGACTTATCCAATTTAAGGGCGTGCATCGTATACTGATATATTCTGTGAGAGGAGTTCGGTATGTAAAGTTGGCGAGCATTTGTATAATTTGAGTTCTGTTAATTTATTGGTTCCAAAACGCTTAGTAAGTTGGGGGGTTGCTGCGTCTAATTTGCCTTCTATGATGGTAACTTTTTTACAGCCAGCAGGAAGATTGGCAAGGATATCAGCAACATCAAGTCCTTCTTTCAAACGGCGAGCCCATCTACAATCAATAGTAATTTCTTCAAGTTTTTCGGCATTTTTCAATGCAGATGTAGTATCTGTCCATGAAGTGCTGTCATAATAATCAGATATGAGCTGAAGCTCAAGCGTTTTGAGCTGTGGCATGCGTTGTAAAAGTTCTGCAATATGCTGTTTTTCAGTTTTATCCAAACTGATGAGTACGTGCGTAACCAATTGAGAAGTTGTATAAAAGTGCCGAACATCTGGATAAGGAATACGCTGAAGATTCAAAGAAGGTACTCTCTTCATAGTTGGAATAATTTCGCGAAGTTGTATC
>CAYWZU010000154.1:0-1835 GCA_964462925.1 uncultured bacterium | reverse complement strand
AGGTCATTAGATAAAGCACACTTGAAAGAACAAGGCTAATTATAAAAGTAATAGTGTCAGGGCAAAGTAGAAATGTCGTAATTTTTAGCTAAGTAGAAATGTCGCATTTTCTCTCCTTAGCCGCTTTTATTATATCAAAAATCATAATTTATACATTTGGTTACTTGGCAACGGCTTCAGATTGGGGGGCTGGGGGTAGTACCCCCAGTGAGCGCCACCCAGTTGGATCTATGTGGCTCTTCATGCAATAATCTTGGTATGTGCATACGGTTTACTTCCACTCTAGGCAAAAAAGCATGCGTTAGCTGGTTCTTAACTATTGTTTATTCCCGATACAGGATTTTCGGGGGGGGGGGTAAGGGGGTGGAACGCCCCCTCTATAACTTCAAGTACGCATGTATTTTCTCATACGCATCTGAGCTCTACTTTGTTGTAACCAAAGATTGTCATTGGGAAGTTTATGTGGCTTTCGTTGCCTTAAGAAGTGGTCTATTTCTTTGTTGCTTACTTCTATGCCTGCGACTTGCTCATCATACCTTACAGCTTGTATAGGGCTACCCTTATATGTAAAAGTTACAGTTCCGTCTAAGTGCTTAAGTACGTCAATTTTTGTTCCTGCAAGCACTTTAGATGGTGTTTCTTGAACAACCTGGTAAATTTTGTTCTCAAACTGAAACTCAAGATTTTTCGATACTTTACGCTCGGCTTTTTGACAAAATACTGCTTGCAACTCTACGCCTGCTGCTAGTTCTCGATGTGCATTTTCAGAACATGCGGGTACAACTGCAAATTTCTTGTTATACTTCGGCCAGAACATCTTTAGGAAGCGATTTCCTTCATCGATCGTTCTTATGTCTGCTAACCTCATTTCTTTAATTAGGCGATCTTGAAGTGTCTGATTTGCCCGCTCAACACGCCCCTTAGCCTGAGGACTATTTGCATAAATCAGATCAATGTCAAGTTCATGGAGTGCTCTTCCAAATTGCGTAAAATTCTCCCTTTTTGTACCTTGACCATGATTGACGCGGAAGATGCCGTGCTTGTCAGAGTACACTGCTAATGGTGCACCATATTGATTTATGTATTCGGTCATTGTTTGCATGTATCCTGCAGTAGTCTCGGCTTCGCAAAATTTACCATATGTTTGTCCTGTGGCGTCATCGATGAGGACTAATAGACTGCATGATTCGCCTCGGTTTTCGAACCAAGCGTGTGGAGAGCCGTCTATTTGTAAAAGTTCCCCTGCTCGGGATCTTCTTTGCCGTAATTGATGTACTGCAGGACGTCTTTCTTTTCGTGGGCGCCAGACCCCGCATTCAATCATGATTTTCCTTGTCGTTTCGCGTGATATTTTAATCGAATGACGCTCTTCAAGCTTTTCACACATAAATGTGGGTCTAAAACCTTCATATTTGCTCAGGGCTACGATTTCAATGACTTTAGCGTGTAAAGAGTCAGGAATTCGGTTATTGCTTGCTTTGCCCCGTTTTTTTGAAGCAAGGGCTTTAGCCCCGTGCATGAGGTAATCTTTATACAGCCTTTGGAGCTGACGTAGTGAGAGTTTAAGCTTTTCGGCAGCCTGACGCTGTTTTAGCCTCTTATCTTTTACTTTAGAGAGAATTTCTGCTCTATTGAGTTCTTTTTGTGTCATATAGACCCCCTGGGCCATACTAACCTCCTTGTTAGGTTAGAAGTCCTTTAATCATAAAAATGATTTCTTTAAGAGAGGAATACGACATTTCTACTTTGCTGGATTACGACATTTGAACTTTGCTCCTACAATCTCTTATAAAAACTATACAAAAAACACTTAATTATTTATTATATTTGCATGA
>CAYWZU010000153.1:0-1874 GCA_964462925.1 uncultured bacterium | reverse complement strand
TGCTCACATCATTACTCTACAGTAGTGTGAGCATTGTGATCAACTGTGATGTGATGAGAAGTAAGGATGCGGCAAGTGCCAAACTGTGCCGCCAGTGTGCCATGGCTTGGGGGTGTAGCATTGGAAAGGGTTAAGGTGTTATTTGAAAGTGATTTTAAGCTGATTGCCTTTCATAAACGATACCAAATCTCTCTATCAACCGCCATACCCAAGTCTTTAGGGCTATTAGTGATATTTTTTTACAGCATAACCGCAGAATGTGAGAAGAGTGATTCACAGCTAAGAGTTTTTAGCATTTGCGACTCTTGTTGTTATGGCACCTGTGGGGAATGAGATAAGTGGGCCTTGACAGCTTCGAGTAAAAGTCTATAAATGCTTTCATGTCCATGACATGTAATTTGTATTATACTTTTTTTGTTAAGTGTTGTCTCGCAGATGACACCAGTAAATAAAACTTCATTTGTTGAAATAACATTGTCTTTATATTGAGGTAAAAATTGCCATATTCCTCCCCCACTCATGCCACGGCAAGAATTCAGATGATTAGGGCCTGTGCATTTTAATTCAAAAATAATTGCGTCATATCCATTGCCGTTCGTGCTAATATGGATTTTTTCATAGCTAGAAATTCCAGCAATTGTACATTCCCCATGTTGAACATGCGAAAATCCAGTTACATCCTTTTTTACTTCTATTTTTTCATCTGGTGTGCCGATGGCACACCATCCCCAATGAACCATTAGGCTTTCTTCACGTTGAATATCCCGATATAAATCTAAATTGTCTAAAATTTTTTCTTTCAGGGTATCCAGATTGTAGAAACTTTTTTCTTTTGTTAGCAAATCTACCTCGATTTGTTTTGAAAATAAAATAAAGGCTAAATCTGGATGTTCAGGAATCTTACCTTCGGTAGGGGATCCAAGCCGTATGGTTTTTACTTGCGGAACGTTAATGGTATAGCTTTCGTATTGGTCCTTAAAGCTTAGGACCAGCCCAAATTTATCGCTGCCATCTATAATATTTTCAATAACGTGGCATGCAGTCAATATACCACAACAATTTTGTGTGCTAACAAGAGTTCCTGAAGCTATATTTCCTCGGAAGGGTGAGGTGTGATTGTTGCTTAAGCCAATTATTCCTACAGCATATTTTTTTGCTATATTAATAAGTGTATCTTCTGCTGAGGTAAACACCTCTGAGAAATCATGTACAGTTATGTGGGTTTTCTCGTCAGCATTTTTCATCTAGGTCACTTTATTGGTTTTTTTGTTAAATAATAAATCGATATCCAAGCTTATACGGAGGTATCATTGCAGTCAATATGAGGCGCTTTGTTAGGCTCTATTTTGAATATTGAGTTTCTAATATTCCGGTATTTTTTCTATCTTGGACTTAAAGAGGGATTGCGTGATACTTGCCGAGGTCAACTGAATACACTTTTTATGTAACACAAGTACCCGATTGCAATTATTGGGTGCTTGTGTTACATATAAGATATGGCTACTTCTAAGTATGACACGAGCATTCAGGTATTTATAGAAATCCCGATGTTCACTGCCGTAGAGGCGAGAGCTGCTGGTATCCCTTCCCGCATGCTCTCTCACTTTTGTAAAAAGGGCATCATCGAGCGGGTTGGTCGCGGCATCTATAGGGGCACCCAAGCAAAGATGGATATGGACTTTCAGTGGGAAGATCTTGCCTTAGTGGTAATGAGTGTACCGAATGGTGTAATCTGCCTGATCTCTGCCTTGTGCTATTACGGCCTAACCGATCAAATAATGAGAGAATTTTGGATCGCGATACCTCATGCATCCAAAAGCCCCCAAAGAGCTAAAACACGAATCATTCGAATGCGAAATATTGAACTTGGGCAA
>CAYWZU010000152.1:0-1973 GCA_964462925.1 uncultured bacterium | reverse complement strand
AGTGAAGACCGAGATATGAATACATCTGGCAAAGATAGTCGAAGGATTTTTGAATATCAACCAGATGACTTCCAGTCTCGTCGTCCAATCGATGTTATCAGCAGTAATCGTCCTATTCTTATCCTAGATGAACCACAAAAAATGGAGGGGACTAAAACATTAGAAGGCTTAGCAAAATTCAAGCCGTTACTAGTCCTACGCTACTCAGCGACTCACCGTACCACCCACAATAAAGTATATCGTCTTGATGCTCTTGATGCTTATAACCAAAAACTAGTCAAAAAAATTGCAGTAAGGGGTATTACTGTTAAGGGTCTGGCAGGTTCAAACGCGTATCTTTATTTAGACTTTATCGAAATTTCCAAGCAAGCCCCTATTGCATGTATTGAGATGGAAGTTCGTCAAAAAAATGGCATCAAACGCATCTTTAAAAAATTAAAAAAAGGGACAGATCTATTTACTGAATCAAATGGGCTTGCACAATATCGTGGCTTCGTGATCTCCCAAATCGACGCACATCATGATACTGTAGAGTTTAGCAATGGCCATATTCTAAAAGTTGGTGATGTCACAGGAAATACTAATGAACTATCAGACCGTCGAATTCAAATCCGCGAGACTATTAAGGTTCATCTTGCGAAAGAAAGGGAGCTTTTTGCACAAGGAATCAAAGTCCTATCTCTTTTCTTTATCGATGAAGTCGCTAAGTACAGGGACTACGCGCAATCTGATGAGCTAGGAGATTATGCACGCATATTCGAAGAAGAATATGAGCGACTTAAAAATGAATATCTCAAAATTTCTGCTGCTGGCAACAAGAGCTATTTAAATTATCTTTCTAAATTGCCTGTACGAGAGACTCATAATGGTTATTTTTCAATAGATAAGAAAACAAAAAAATTAACTGATCCAACAATTAAATTACGAGGGGATGAAGCTGGATCTTCTGACGACGTTGACGCATATGAATTGATACTTAAAGACAAGGAACGTCTCTTATCTTTTGAAGAGCCGACACGCTTTATCTTTTCGCATTCAGCATTACGAGAAGGATGGGATAATCCAAATGTTTTCGTGATGTGTATGCTAAAACAAAGCAATAACCAAATTTCACGTCGGCAAGAAGTAGGCCGCGGGCTAAGGTTAGCAGTAAATAGGAATGGTGATCGAATGGACCATCCCTTGTCGGTGCATGACACTAACATTCTGACAGTAGTAACTACTGAAAGTTATACTGATTTTGTAGATAATCTCCAACGTGAGATAAGCGAGTCCCTTTCAATCAGACCAAGAGAAGCTACTGCGCTCTATTTCACAGGTAAAATTATCGATACTTCTAGTGGTCCACTAGAGATAAAAGCAGAAATGGCTCGCCAAATACACAAATACCTTCAGAAAAATGAATATATAGACAAAACTGATCAAGTTACTGAACTTTTCCATATTGCGAAAATCAATAGGGAGCTCGCACCTTTACCTCTACAACTATCACCTTATACCGAACAAATTTTAGAAATCATAAGTAATCTCTTTAGCGAATCTCAACTTCCTGATGTCATCAATTGCAGAAGACAACGCATTAACCCACTGAATTCTAACTTTGACAAAAAAGAATTTAAGCAACTATGGGATTCAATAAGTCGCAAAGCTGTTTATCGCGTTGAATTTGAAGCGGATGAGCTAATTGAAAATAGCATTAACGCGTTAAACGAAGAGCTTAAAGTTTCACCACTTCAGTATCATATTCAAGCTGGAATTCAAGAAAATCACATCACTGATACTGAAGTTAGAACGGGTAATAGCTTTCAACTCCAAGAAACTGAGATTGAAATTAATTATTCCTCCCTTCGTTCTACTGTGAAGTATGACTTAATTGGAGTATTAACTGAACGGACTCAGCTAACCCGTAAAACCATTGCACAAATCTTACAAGGAATTAAGCCAAAAACTTTCCAACAATTTAAAAGAAATCC
>CAYWZU010000151.1:0-1976 GCA_964462925.1 uncultured bacterium | reverse complement strand
GGGGTCAAGTCCATGCTTAACGCACATCTTTTGTGCGTTAAGCATGGACTTGACCCCGGTTTTTTTACAAATTATAAATGAAGATGTCCTCTACTGCCTGTTTGTCCTTTTCGTGTGATTTAATTGCTGCTTTCTTATACGCTTCACGTGCAGCTTCTGAATCAGCGGCTTGATGTACATTGCGACCAAAGAATGTCGATGCACGAGACAACACTGGTGATGGTTGATTGTCACGGGCGATTTCAGTGCGTAAGTTGGCGTTCATTTCGGCGATTTCAGTTTTTTGCTGATCCGACAAATTAAACATATCATCCTTATACAAAATGAAATCTAAAATATTTAACTTTTGTTTTAGCGATAATGATTTACTTGATCTCAAATTTTTAAGGATTTTTCCTGGTGAAACGGTGGTAATATCTTCACAGCCAACACTATTTACTGCTTGCTTAAGCGCTTCTTTGCTAACACCACTACGACAAATATCATAAATGGCTTCTATGTATTTTTTCGCATGAAGATGACATAACGCTCTGCCAAAATATAAGTTAGCGGATTGTGGATGTTTAGTAATAAGGCGATCAAATGCCTCGTACCCAATGCCCGACTTAATGATTAAACTCGCTAATTTAAGACTGAGCTCATCTTTATCAGGACACAGCTCCAACCCACGCTCAGAAGAGTAAGCAGCCATTATCAAGGCTCGTTGTGATCCCAAGCTAACATAATACTCAACGAGTTTTTGCCAATCTTCTGTTGTTAACTCATCATCATTTTTGCCGTTGAGAATGCTCAAGCGCTTGAATCGGTTATCAAGAAATTTAGCGGCCTCAGGGCGATTTTTTACAACGATTTCGCGAATATAGTCTACAACCGGGGAACCCAAAAACTTTAAGCGTAATTTTCTTGGCAATGCATCAATCGCATCGATGAAGGTATCGCAATCTGGGTGCTTCTCAAAATAATGTCTTAGCCACATTACTATAGGACTCTTAGGAATGCCTAACAAAACATGATCGCATTTTTTATTATGTTGCGTAGATATCATGGCATTCATCATCATTTCAGCCAGCTTCAATGCTCTCTCTTCTGTAATGTCTGCATCTGTGTTTCGGTTGACTGTCTTTAAGTAGCTAACACGACGCCCCATTTCCTCACTCTTGGACTGCAGAACCTCAGCAAATACGCTTCTGGCTAAATTATCTGGTGTTAAACACGACTCGAATATATGCATTTGCTGCATTTCATTAGTAGTCATAATGGCATCATATAAAAAGTCAGGGCCTGCATCACAGAGCTCAAGAAACATGTTATCCGTTTTTAGGCTATTGAGGGACAACAACGGAATCTTTTCCGACTTACCTTTAATTGCTGGCCTTACATCATCATGCTCTGGTCTTAGCTGAAAACATTTATTTATATCGTATACAGCCATACCGCACGAATATAACTTATCTTCATCTGAAGATACACGACGACTACAAGACATAAAAGTAAAAGCTCTGAAGTAGTAATGGTCTGGATCGATAGGAATATCATATGTATAACTTACTACGATGCACCTCGCAAACTCTTCTAAACTTCCTTCGTAACGAGGAATTATAATTTTACATTCTGTCTCTCGTGACTTTAATACACTCTCATTGCATGCATTTTCCAACAGTTCTAAACGAGCCTGTAGCAGCTTGCAACTAGCCACCTCATTTTCAATTTCAGCAATCATAGATTTATCAGGATTGATACGTTTGCATTGCTCACCATATTTAACAAGAGACTCAGCGTGCTGCTTGTAATCCTCATGGGTAAATTCATCCTGTGTTTTATGAGCAAACAATTCAATTGTTTTTATATGTGCAGATACAAAGTTTAACGACCTCTTAAGATTTTCCCAGCCACCTAAAGCCAGAGCAGATACATAAAACGGGTTAAGTATATTTCGGACTATCTTATGTACCATATCACTACAAGGAAAATACACC
>CAYWZU010000150.1:0-2017 GCA_964462925.1 uncultured bacterium | reverse complement strand
CATTATGTAACCAGGCAGGGATTTGCCTAACTCATACATCCAGCCGCTGGTTTTGCAGGCTCAGTTCAACATGGGAAAAAGTCAGTGGGGATACATTCGCCGGAACACGGCCAACGCCACTTTCGGTTTACGACCCTAAAATCAGCTAGCTTCAGCTTCTATCTCATGTATCCCCAATGTGCGCAATAGCATCTTGTGAGCTTGAATTTGATTAATTCTCTTAATTTCACTTTTTGAAAGTATCGCTTTACCATGATCAGACCACATTAATGGTTCTGATGAACTTACTTTTACACCGACAGCGCCAATTCTATATAAACAGTTCAATATCTCGGAGACAACTTCTGGTTCACTTGTTTTACCACCGGAGTTGCAAAAATCAATTACTGCTTTCCCGCAAGGATCATCACCATTTTCTATCAGCTTATCAGCTATATTATTTAACCGCTCCGCTAGAGTCGAGCGTTTAAATATGAATGGTATTCCTCGCATTATTTCGATAGTTTCTTTTAGACATGGATATACTTGGCTCCACTCTTCATATAAAGACTTTATTCTTTTTTCTGAATAAATTCCTTCTGCTCGAGTTAATGCCTCCCATGATACTCGGGGACTATTTTGCGCTGATGTAAAACATTCATTAAGAAATTGCATAACATCTCTTGGGCGAAGTAAAGTTCTTTCGATAATGTAATCTAATGCAATTTGTTTACCCCCTTTTCTCGGGGAAGGAAAAATATCATTAAACTTCACACCTTCCTTTGTGTATTGCCTTTTAAATACCTCATTTATCCTTTTCTCAATCATTTGCTCGAGAGTTTCTTTTGACCATTGAAGATGCAACATATAGGATTCATACTTTTCTTGCTGAAAACCAGCATCCCTTGTTGAATCAAAGACAATATCAAGCAAATCTCTCCGTAAAGCCACTATGATTTTGATATTACTTATTTTCCTGAAGGTTTTTATTTCTTCTATGAGAGCCCGAATAAATCTATATCGGGTTTCTGTATTAGCCCATTCTTCATCTAGCTTATCAATAAGTAGATAATATTTTTTTTGATGATCTGTAAATACAGAATCTTCAAGAAGATCTAAAATGTCTGCCAATTTTTTTAATTGGATAGAATTCACTACTTTATTGGCTTTGTGAACTATTTCAGTTTTCTTTTCTGACGTTAATTTTTTTGCACCAGTAAGCGAGATGTCTACACCCTCCAATTCAGTATCAAAACCTGCTTTCAATTCTTGACCAAGCTTTTCAGTTACTTCACGTAATTGTTGATCAGTATCCAGCCAGAATTTGTTACCCCACTCTCGGAAATATGACAACGCTTCTTTTTTTACCTGATCACGCTCTACAAGAGTCCCAAGTCTTGAAAGCAGGCTTCTTCCATCACCTTCAGATTTTAGGTCATAGCGTAATTTCAACAATTCGACGGTAAGAATATGCCGCCAAAGAAATTTATAAAATAAGTCAAGCTTAACTCCTATGGATTCAAAAAACTGAATAATGTCAGAATGTTCGATAAATCTAATCGAAATATCATTCGGATCCAGCATTTTTGATTTTTCGACGTGTTTCTGAACTTGAAGTAATAATGCGCTTTTTCCTGATCCAGTGCGCCCAACAATAATGCTTTCTGGTTTACCTACATCTATTAATAAATCAAGATCACCATTGTCAACAAAGCAAGCAGAAAGGAGATCTTTATCTGTTTCTGCTTCAAGATCGCCAATACGCAAGCCCCGTTTTATGATTATAGGATTCGCTTTACTACTCAAAATATTCTCCTTCATCTATAAGTTTGCGGCTGAATTTACCGCCTGGATTGGATATTTATTTCTTTTGCAGTAGGGAGTTCACCAGCAACGAATCTTCGGCAATGAGTCGGCTCGACCAGTCATGTTAGTGCTTGTATAAATTGATAGCGCAGCGACAACTCGAGTCCGAATTCATCGTCGAGCAGCATGTCCTGCCGTGGCTTCCGGCCGGAACTCTCATCGTCCCTATTGT
>CAYWZU010000149.1:0-2059 GCA_964462925.1 uncultured bacterium | reverse complement strand
GCAAACCTTACGGTTTGCCCTCGAGTTTGGACATTTGGCCGAAGGCCTTTAGAGTCCCCAAGCAACTAAAGTTGCTGATACCGAAAAGTAACAAGGGACTTTTGGCAAAAAAAAAGACGAATCCTTCACAATAATACTCTCTAATGATTCGTCAGAAGTTAGAGAGAATAAAAACGGGATCAAAGTCCCAATGAAAAAAGGAAGGATTCGTCATGCCAAATAATATCAAAAGTACAAAATCTCAGCCAGGTAAAAAAAGAAAGACTACTAAGGGAATAGAACCCATTTATATGAATGTGGCAGGTATCGACATTGGATCTGAATTGATCCATGTAGCCATATTGAATGAAAATGATGAATATGAAGTACGTGAATTTGGTTCAACGACCCCTGAATTAGAAACAATTGCTAAATGGCTTCTACAGTGCAATATAAAAACTGCGGCAATGGAAGCGACTGGCATATACTGGGTGCCTCTATTTGAGATATTAGAAGAATACAGCATAAAACCCGCATTAGTAGATCCAAAGAGCGCTAAAAATGTACCAGGAAGGAAAACTGATGTTTTAGACTGCCAATGGATCCATCGATTATACTCCTGTGGACTGCTGCGACCTGCCTTTCGCCCAGCAAAAGACAGGGAAGGCTTTAGATCGCTCATGCGACATAGATCAAATATAGTAAGGGCCCGACAGAAAGCCATTTTACAAATGGATAAAGCTTTACTGATCATGAACCTAAAATTGGATGTTGCTGTAACGGAAATGACTAGTGTTACAGGACTAAATATTATCCGGGCCATTGTTGCTGGAGAAAGGGATCCTAAAAAATTAGCGACATTAAGGAATCGGCGATGCAAAAAGACTGAAGACTTTTTTGTAGCAGCTCTCACAGGGAACTTTCAAGAAACACACTTATTTACGCTTAAACAGGGTTTAGAAACTTACGATTTTCATGGCAAACAGCTCCAGGAATGTGATCAAAAAATCCTCGAAGAGTTGCAAAAATGGACTAGTGTAATGGAAGGCCCTTTGCCGGGTAAAAAGGAGCATCACCCCCTTTACGCCAGTGCGAGAAAGCCAGAGGATAATGAATTTAATTTTGACATCGAAACGTTGTTGTATCATAAGGTGGGCGTGGATCTTTCTGCAATTAATGCATTAGGAGCCCTAAGCATAGCTACAATTATTAGCGAACTTGGTGGTCGGGAAGGTATGGACTCTTTTAAGACCGAAAAAGAATGGACTTCATGGCTTACATTATGTCCTGGAAACAATGTCTCAGGCGGTAAAAGCCTTGGTGGAAAAGCTAGAAAAAGCAAAAATCGTATAAAACGCGCTCTGATGACGTGTACGATGTCTTTATGCAAAGCAAAGTGTGCTTTAGGAGCTTATTACAGGCGCATGGCAGCAAGAATAAGCAAGGTTAAAGCTTTCAAAGCTGTTGCACACAAGCTTGCGAGGTTGATTTACAGGTTGTTAAAAAATGGTGAGGCATATGTGGAAATTGGCCAAGAACAGTACGAAAATAAGTATAAGCAAAGACAAATTAAAAACTTCCTCAAAACGGCACGTGAACTAGGTTTTGATGTATCAAAGCAAGCAGCTTAAAAGATAGATTTATCTAAAAATAGGGAGAATTAACCTAGCCAAAAACGACATCAAAAAAATCTGAAGGGAATAAATTGGCCGTCCGCGCACATTAGTGTTAATACCTGTTTTAGAGTTTGGTCGGAAAAGTTGGCGATAATGCCATTGGGAAGCTGTTGCTATCCCGTTTAGAAGAGTGATTTATAAATCAGAACTTTTCCTCTCTCTTTTTTTTTATCATCAACAGAGATTAAAGAGGGATTTTTTTTGTTTTAGGTTTTTTAGGAAATGCTCTTATAGTGTGCTGTAAAGGCTATCTAGGTAGTTACTTAGAAGTGCGGCGATTATTCGCCGCTTTAGTTTCCTTAAAACTTGGTGTAAGTTACTATATTTCATATAATTACGCTAATATTTCTAAGTTTTTTCTCAAATTTAAAGCGGTGAATAATCACCGCACTCAAACAGAGCTT
>CAYWZU010000148.1:0-2066 GCA_964462925.1 uncultured bacterium | reverse complement strand
GCTTACGACCCGGGGAAGCAGATGATTCTTCTTCAAATTCAATATCATCATCATCATCTAGTCTTCTTGGAGAGAGCGAATTTCTGCTATCACTTTCATCATCGCTAAATCCAGTAGCCCAAAGTCTGTTAGTAGGTTGTATCATAATAAAATCACTATTATTAATTTTTGAGAGTATTATAAATGATTATAAATTAAATTGCAATTGGAACGATTTAAATTGTAGGGGCAAAGTTCAAATGTCGGGTTCTGGCAAAGTAGAAATGTCGGGTTTCTCCCTCTAAAAAAATCATTAATATGATTAAAGGGCATGTAACCAACTATGGAGGTTACAATGGCCCAGGGGGTCTTTATGACACAAATAGAGCTCGATAGAGCAGAAATTTTGGCTCAAGTAAGAGACAAAAGGCTAACACAGCAAAAAGCTGCAGAGAAACTTAATATTACTTTAAGACATCTTGAAAGGCTATTTCAAGCCTTTCGCAAGCATGGGGCACAAGCTTTGGCCTCAAAAAAGCGTGGCAAAATAAGCAACAATAAAATGGCTGAAAGTCTGCGCGATACGATTAAAGAAATCGTAACAATGAAGCGATATGAAGGCTTTCGCCCCACACTAATGTGTGAGAAGCTCGAAGAGCTTCACTCAATTAAAACCTCAAAAGAAACAACAAGACAAATCATGACCGAATGTGGCGTGTGGTGGCCACGTAAAGAAAGGCGCCCTGTAATCCATCAGCAACGTATGCGTAGAGCTCGTTGGGGCGAGCTCGTACAAGTAGACGGGTCTCAACATGCCTGGTTCGAGGATAGAGGAGACAAGTGTTGTCTAATAGTCTTCATCGATGATGCCACAGGACGCACATATGGTAACTTTTTCAAGGCGGAAACTACCGCTGCCTACATGCAAACATTAACCGAATATATAAACCTTTACGGAGTGCCTCTGGCACTCTATTCGGATAAGCATGGTATCTTCCGCGTTAATAAGGGTCAAAGTACAAAAAAGGAAAATTTCACGCAATTCGGAAAGGTACTCCATGAACTTGATGTTGCGCTGATCTATGCACATAGTCCTCAAGCTAAGGGCCGTGTTGAACGAGCAAATGAAACCCTGCAGGATCGCTTGATCAAGGAAATGCGGCTTGCCGGTATAAGTAACATTACCGAAGCGAACCTTTTTCTCAAGGACTTCTGGCCTAAGTATAACAAGAAATTTATGAAAGTACCTGCATCGAAAGAAAATGCCCATCAAGCTCTCAAAACTGATCTAGAAAAAGTCATTTGTGAGAGGGCGGAGCGAACCATCTCGAAAAATCTCGAGTTTCAGTTTGAGAGCGTCATTTATCAGATAGAGTTAGAAAAACCCTCTAGAAGACTAATAGGGTCAAAAGTTACCGCAAACAAACATTTAGATGGCACGCTGACTTTTGAGTTTGGAGGAAGGCCTATAAAAGTTAAACAATATAGCCAACAAGCCTCTGGCTATGAGCTAAGCGACAAGGAAATAGAGCTCTTCCTTAGGGAGCGTAAGCCACATAAGATACGTCATGACCATCCTTGGTTGCAACAAGGCCGAGCTGAAGCTCGTTTATACAATCGCGGCGGTTTTAGACCAAGGCATTAGCTTAGTGTAGTCATCAGATAGCTAAAACCAACAATGTGATGCTTTTTTGCCTAGAGCGGAAGTAAAAGCTCGTTTCTACCCTTTCTTGCGCATAGAAGCTTATGCCGATCCAGCAGAAAGGCGCTCACTGGGGGTTATCACCCCCAGCCCCCCTTGTAAGCCTTGCCCAAGGATCAGTCATGTATAAATTAAGATTTTGGTATAATAAAAGACGGCTAAGGATGGGAAAAACCCGACATTTCTACTTAGCCAGAAAACCCGACATTTCTACTTTGCCCTGACATTGGAACGATTTAAATATTATATTGAATGGGTTGCTATACTTTTTGCTGCGAGAACGAGCCGGCATAGAACAAGTGAGAAAAAAAGGAAAATGCAATTCCTCCTTTTCTCATTTCTCTAGAATGATCTCAGTTTCAGTGGTAAAAAACTTAACGAGCTT
>CAYWZU010000147.1:0-2119 GCA_964462925.1 uncultured bacterium | reverse complement strand
TCTGGAATAAGCATTGAGCTAATTGCTGCGTGGGTGAGCCCATTTCCAGAGTCTCCAGTTACGATGTAGATATTTTCATCGTGCGGGTTTCTACCAATGAAGGCAAGAGCATCTACAGGCTCGAAAATCTGTCCAGACCAGCTGTATTCAACTGGGCCTAAATTGGGAAAGCGCTCTCTAGCCCATCTTTCAAGGTTTTTGAAGGCAAGCTCAGGAGTCCCTTGTCCAGTTTTATGGTCCTCGCCGCCGATAATGAGCCACTCAAGAGCTGAGTTTGCTTCATGTTTTTGTAGCCGAATATAGTGATAGGGATCGCCAGTATCACAGTAGAGGGCCTTTTTAACAGAATTTTTAGCTACAGTTGCTGCAATCACATAGGTGCGATATGCCGCCTGCTTTGTGTGTATCATAAATCGGTTATTTATCGGAGTGCAGGTAGCTACTACGATGTTTTGAGCATGTATCGTATGTTTTGATGCCGTCAGAACTCTCCCTTCTCGAATTTTTATTGCCTTTGTATTGGCATAGATTTTTACGCCGTACCGAACAAGGGCTTCAAGAAGGCCTCTAAGAAATTTATATATATGAATCTCTGCCTGATTTTCAAAGCGGATTGCGGGTCTTCCATCAAAAGAAAGGGCATCTTTTTGTACATGAATATTTATTCTTTTTAGCGCATCAAATTCTTTCTGTAGTTCGTCTATGCCATGTTCAGGGTCTAGAAAGAGATATCCTTCAACACGTTCAAAATCGCAGTCGATCTGCTCGTCTCTGATGATAGCTTCTATGTAGTCGACAGCTCTTTGGTGACTAGCAGCTGCCGCTTTAGCACCATTTTTTCCGAAAAACTTTTCAAGTTCGAAAAAGCGATCATCAAGTGCCCAGGCAAGATGTCCTGTGGTATATGCGGTTTGGCCGGATCCAACTGCAGCTTGATCGATGATAGTTACAGTTTTTCCTGCTTTTATAAGTGTGTAGGCTATAAGAAGTCCGCTGATTCCTGCTCCTACTATACAAATATCTGTGGCATGATCCTCATGAAGAGGGGGAAAGGACGGAAGTATCACATCCATCCATATGGATTTAGTCATGATCTATCCTTTGGTGCTTTTTTGAAACATAAAAGAATGCGATTATTTTTGGCATAATATTTTTGTAATAAAACTCTAAAAGTAAAAATAAAGCAGGATTAATCCTGAAGCTTGCACGAGTAGAATTAGGAGTGAATCGATTCCCATTCTCAATATAGTTTTTTTTCTTCTTACGAGCATCCCCCAGATCAAAATTGCAGTCATAAGGATCGATTGAGCAAGAAGAAAAAGCGTCTCATTACCTAGGTCGCTAAATAGATTCCCATTTTGGTAAAAAAAATCAGCTACTGATAAAAGGCATACCATCAGGGAATTAGATCCGATAATATTAGAAATCGCTAAAACATGAGCACCAATGGCTACTGCGCGCATTGTGGTGGTTATTTCAGGTAAAGAGGTGATCAGTGCTATAAGGCTTGCACCAATAAACGTGCTTCCTATCTGAAATGATTCAGTCAAATAATTGGCGCTGTATGCTACAACAACGCCTCCTCCTGTAACCAAGAATGAGAGACCGCCTATACTCAAAATTAACCTCTTTAAAGAGAGATGTTTGATTTCTTCTGATTCAATTCTTTTAGGTACCTCAGGTAAATCGGTAGGGACCCAAGGTTTTTTGGACTCAAATTTTTTTAATAAAAAAAGGATAGTTATGTAAATTGCAAGGTTAATGATACCGAAAATTCCATAGTCAGTTGAAATTCCCTTGCTAATTATGATAAATATGATGGCAAATGCTAACTGAACTATCAAAAAAACAGAGCCAACAATAAGGGCCATATGAGGGGACAAAAAAGCTAAAGCTTGTTTTAAAATGAATAGATCCGCAAGAGCGATTATTGATGTTTGAATAGGAATGCCGCCAATCAAATTTGCTACGGCTAATTTACCATTTCCTAAAAGTGAAGCTGCTATTGTCATTGAAATTTCCGGAAGGGATGTTACTCCTCCCAAAAGAATCATCCCAAGAAATGCTCTCCCTAGGTTATATCTTTTAGCTAAATGGTCTACATAAATAACAAGTTTGC
>CAYWZU010000146.1:0-2156 GCA_964462925.1 uncultured bacterium | reverse complement strand
CTCTGTGGTAAAAAATCTTCCAAAAGCAAGAAGAAGCTATAGCCTATGAGAAAGCACTTTGAAAAAAATCTAGAACTCTTTCGAGTGCACAATCCAAAGGGTGCAGCACTTTTAGCATTGGATGTTCAAAAAAAAGATCCTCAAGGTGATTGGAAGTGTACGTTTTCATTAGATGGCATAGAAATTGTCTGTCTCTATGGGCTTGAGGGTAGTTTTGCAGCCCTTAAAAGCTGGTTAGAGAAAGATTCCACAAGAAAGCTAATACTCTTAGAAGATGATCTTGGCATTATTTTGCATTTTTTAGAATCAGGAGATGCAGCCTGCCTTCTTACACACCCGCAAGTTCATATTTTTTACCTTGAGGATTCTGAAGATGGGCTAGAAGTACTTCAAAGCATCGCATGGCAAGCCTATGGCAAAAAGATGCTTATCGCATCTTCTCCATACAAAAAGTGCGAAGTTTTTTCTGAGATAAAGGCAAGGCTTCAGTATGAGACATCAGATATCCATATTATTCTTGATGAATACATGGCCTATGGGGTCTCTTTCTTTAGAAACTTTTGGAAAAATCTTTCCTTTATAGCCGGTTCCTACAAGGGAAATAAGCTTGAGAAAAAGTTTAAAAACATACCGGCAATTGTCGTTGCTGCGGGCCCCTCGCTTAAGCCTCATTTGGATGTCCTTCAGGGGCTTAGGGATAAAGCGCTTATTTTCTCAGGGGGATCGAGTGTCAATGCATTAATTGGGGCAGGTATACAGCCTCATTTTGGAGCAGGGATAGATCCAAATCCCTTGCAATACATTCGATTCAGGGACGCCCTTGCCTTCCAATTGCCCTTTTTTTATCGAGCAAGACTGCTTAACGAGTCGCTTAAAACCATAGAAGGTCCAAGGCTCTATCTAAAAGGGGGAGATGGCTACAACATAACGGATTGGTTTGAAGAGAAGCTGCGCATTCCTGGAACTATTATTGGCGGCGGCCATAGCGTTGCAAACTTTATCATAGAAATTGCAGAAACGCTCGGTTGCAATCCCATTATTCTTGTAGGCTATGACCTTGCATTTGGTAAGCAAGATGAGCGCTATGCCCCTGGTGTTGAATCTGCGGCCCTTGCGGCCCAAGCTGAGGATGAACCTGTTCTCTGGAAAGATATCGATGGTAATCCCATAAAGACTGCCTGGAAATGGATCTTGGAAGCCAAATGGATTGAGGATTTTGCAAAAGAGCATCCGAAGGTCCAGTTTATTAATGCGACAATGGGAGGTCTTGGCATTGAGGGGCTTACTCGAATGCCCCTTGAGGATGTAGAGTCCAAATACCTTGGCAAACAGTATGATTTAGATGGCATGGTCCACACGCAAATTGAAGAGGCGGGGACAATCGCACAAGATACGGCTAAGATTCGAAAACTTGCCCATGAAATGTATGAAAGTTTAGAACGAGTAAAGAGTTATTTGGGCACAAAGGATCTCCTTCTTGAGGCAGAGCTTAAGCAAGAGATTGGCTACAAATATGTTCTTGAAGTTTTTGAGCGGATGCGCATGAAACTGGAATATTACCGACTGAGATTTGGGGCAGATCCTCAAAAAGAGCAAGAAGAGCGCATCCTCTTTTTAAAAGATGTCGCGACTGTCAACCAACTTCTTATTGTGGAGCAATTTGGCAGATGATATCAAAACTTTATTATAAAAATGGCGTTTTGAGCGCAAAGTGTGAATTTATTGATGGTAAAAGGGAAGGCGATGCGCTTTTTTATGATAAAAAGGGGACTCTCGTTCGAAAACTCCACTATGTAAATGGTCTTTTGGATGGCAAACAAGAATTTTTTTATCCAGATGGCTCTCTTCATCTTGAAATAGGCTACGCAAAAGGTCGATTTCAAGGAAAAATTATGGTTTACTATCCTCACGGAGGCTTAAAGCGTGAAATTCGTGCAGACGATGGCAAGCGCCACGGCTTTGACAGTCAATGGGATCTAGCTGGAAACCCGATCTTTATCCACGAATATATACGAGGAGAATTTTTAAAAGCGGATCTTGAGGACCAAACTGCAAAATTTTCGCAAATACCATTGCCAAAAAAAATGCAAATGTGAGATAGTTGCTCCTTTCTTATGAATTAAGAGGATCGCACATGTCACGTTATACAGGCCCGA
>CAYWZU010000145.1:0-2220 GCA_964462925.1 uncultured bacterium | reverse complement strand
TTTGGACAGGAACATACATATTCTCCCCCATAGGTCTGTGCAATGCGAGTTGGTGAAAGCCCTGCTTCTTCTGCTAATTCTATCAAATCCATTTATTCCTCTTGTAATTTTCGAGGGAACATTGAGAACCTGCTTTTCTTTCCTCTGGTTCTCAATGAGTTAAAGCGCTTAGGCTTGTTCTCGTCTCTTAGATTGCTGCTGGGAACGCGGGAACAGTATCCTTAAGGAATTGGATATTGTTCCCAATTGGTTTTAGCGCAAATTAAGCTTCATCTCCCAGGACTTTATTGCTAAATGCATAAACTGATTTTGAGCCCATTTGTGGCAATCGTTTTTTAAGTTGAATCCTGTCGTTGCCAGGAATCAACCACCCTGCTTCACGACACACCTCTTCGACTAATTTTTTATCGAAACCGGCACATAGCTCTGATTTAAAGACTTCAGGAAAAACGTAATAGGTTGTTTTATCTCCTTTGCATTCTCGAAATCCAGCACGATTAGCTATTTTTTGATGAGGCGTTTGTGTTAGGCTTGAATCGTCAGTGTATTGTTTGAAACTCGCAATATCTGCAAACCTGCTTTCACCATAACACTCAAAAAAAGTGCGAATACTCGTTTTAATCTGGTCAATCTCCATAGATCCAACACCACCTCTTGCTTGAAGCCAAGCTTCAAAACAGGATTTTGCGCCTCTGAAGGCTTCTCCTGGATCCCATTTAGTGATACCCATGTGGGTTGCGATTTCTCCCGCAGCTGCTATGATTGCAAAACGATCTAAAGCCCTTATCACTTGTCCATGCGCATTGATAGGCAAATTCTCCTGTTTAAATTGCCGCATTTTTTCGCGGACCATTTGGAGGTATTCAGCTTTCTTGGCAATGAACAACTCAATAAACCGTATTGCAGCCGTGCCATAATATTTTGAGGCTAGCTCATTCAAAGTTTCTGCAAATGCATTTCCTGTAGCGTATCCGTGTAAATTTTCAAACGCGCCATATTTACCTGTATCTACAGGAATATCCAATATGCGGACTTCCTGACCCGCACGCGATCTCTTTCCAGCCTGTTGTATATGATCTGCTAAATTGATTTCACCGGTTGAGAGAAAGAGAATTCGCCAGCTAGTCGGGGGTTTGGAAAATCCTGATGAGTCTGCTCGAATTTTTCTGGAGCCATTAGCAAGCATGTAAATGGCTTCCCCAATTTTTTCAGGATCACACTGGCTCAATTCATCTAGGCAAAGCAAAGTGTCATTATGGTTCAAGGCAATGCCTTCTAAACCGTTAGTCGTTGCGCGCCAGGGGAGAAGGTAGTTTTTGCCACCATAACACGACGCTGCAGCGCGCAGACACGTTGTTTTGCCAAAAGAACTCATTCCTCGATACTGTGCTCCGCCACCTTCAATACCTAACGGGGTTAATAAGAGTGCGGCAAAAGACATTGATATGGCAAAAACGAGTCTGCTATTTCCCTCGGCTAATTTTGCTAGCTGTTGCCAATCTTCAAGACTGCCCCGGCTTGAAAAATTGCCATCAACATGGCCCGACTGAAGGATTATTTGTTCGTTGGCGGTTTGTCCTATAGTCTGTGAGGGTAGAACAAAACAATTGTCATGCCACCCAATATGAGGAGTGCATAAGATTCTTTTTTCAGGATGAGATGATTGGATATAAGGAGTGAGTTTTTGCCGCACTAGTTTTCCTGGCTCAATTTCAAGCCCTTTGGATAACAATACAGAAACATACAAGGTTCCGTCTCCAGCCAATAAAGACATAGGCATAGTCCAAGTATGCAGCTTTCCATCACAATCATGCCAATGAAGCAGCCTTCCGAATTCTTCGCCATATTGATTGCGTGTTACGGCTATAATTTCTAGGCGAGAGCAGATACGTAATGGGAGGGGTGTGTCGTTCTCTCCTTTGGGTGCTTGCTGATACCACAGGCTTGTTTCATCTAAATAAAATTCTGTAGAAAGCTTAAGGCGTTGCTTTTCTGCTTCCTCCCTGCTTTTTTCTTTTATTTTTTCAGACCGATCACGTATGAGTTCTTCGTCTAATTTTTCTTGTAAAATCTCTTCGGCTGTGTTAACATTCATCTTGTCTATTCCTTAAACATGTAAGCATATCAAGCTCGAACTTGTTGTGCTTATGGGTAGATAATTTGTATTTTCTTTTATGCCTCGCCCCGATGTAAATTGGGGTCGAGGTGTAATTTTTTTCT
>CAYWZU010000144.1:0-2250 GCA_964462925.1 uncultured bacterium | reverse complement strand
ATTCGCTATAGGTGTTTTTTTTCTTTTTCGTTTCACTTGTGAAATCTTCTTTTTTAACGATTATGGGAGTTGGCGAGCTGTAGTTTCCTGGGACTTCGATTAGCTCCATGGATAGATGTAAATCGGGGTTTTCTGCATCGGGAGGCTGTGGTTCTTCACGAGTGCCTTTGCCAGGAAAAAACTCTTCAATACGTTTGTTTGGCTCGAGTATTAATATGGGAACGTTATGCTCGATTTCAATTAAAAGAACCCCATTTTTACCTGGCACCACGACGGCTGCATGACCTGCTGGTTCGTCTATCCCCTTGGCTGCAATAACGATATGCTGGATCACTACGTGCGCTTCTATCTTTTTTTCTGCGAGCACTTTGACTATATGTAAAGCTTTGCCTACACACGTGGTGCCATAGGTAAGAGAAGCCTCATCTTTTGAGTCGGGCTCGAACCGATGAAAAATTTCGATATTGCTTATATTGGGGTTTAATTTGCGCTGCTCTTCGCAGAATGTGATGAACTGTGTGACAATGTGAAGGCCGTTATAATCCACCCCTCTAACGATATCTGCTATATACCCTTGAATTTCGTCCTTTAATTCGGCACACTCTTTTGCCTGGGGGTTAGCAATGGAGATCTTATGGTCACTAAATTTTGGCATGGAGCTTGCCCAAGGGGGAAACAGCGGATGTACGCTTGCGTGTGCGTGTTGCTGAACGTATGTGTGTACGTTTTTTGCAGTTTCTGTAGACTGCAGCGGTGGCTTGGTTCTGGCAACATCGAACTCACTTAGGCGTCCAGTAAGTGGACTTGTCCCCTTTTTTGCTGTTACAGGCAAGTCACTGAACCCACCCCATTTTGCCTCACCTGGGGGCACAAAACTCGTTTCATCTGTGTTCATAATGCTCCCTCCTTTTTTAATTATAAAAAAGTATAGTATTTATGTATATTTAATAATTTTAATTTGGCTGATCAGGAGGGGGCCGTCAGCTAAATTCTTAAATTAAGGGGGTGTTTTTCAATTTCAGTTTCTCTATAAAGCGTCCCATATGTGGGTCGGAGTTTTGCAGTGGAACCTCATCGATCCCAAACCAGCGGATTTGATGAAACTCATCAGGGTCGTAATCCAAAGAAATAAGTGGATTGCCTTTTAGCGCATACCACAAAGAGACATCTGTGTGTATCGCTAGCGTGCCCACTGTTTTTGTTACGGTCAGAAAAATGGGTTCATCAAAGAAAAATTCAGCTTCGATACCGAGCTCTTCTTTTGCTTCTCTTCTTACAGTCTCTTTGGGATGTTCATCAGGCTCTACATGTCCTCCAGGAGGTAGCCAAAGTTTGGCTTTTTTATGGTCTACCAGCAAAAATTGGTCCATGCTTGACGATGCGACAACAAAATAGGAAACCAAATGTATGTCAGGAGTTGCTGGCTTTTCTATGCGAAAAAGTTCGCTTCCCGATTCAATCCAGCCGAGAACAAAGTCCATATGCTCTTGCTCAAGCGTGTCAAGGGGGCTTATTGAAGAGATCAAATGATGAATTGATGATCGAATGTCAAGGGCACGCATTGTGATTTTCCTTATGCTTATCTTTGTGCATAGCTTAACTTAGAGAGCACTGCTCTTTGATAAAATAGTAGCACAACCCATAGCATATTCCCAACCTGTGTTATCCTCAATGCCCCACCAGGCTGAGAGTACTGCATGGGCAATGCCCCATTCGCGTATACGCTCTTTTTCGAAGCCTAAACGTTCTGACAAGATGGCTATGCGTTTTTCAGTAAGCTTTTCTATTTCCTCAGGATTGCTAAGGTCATCCCATGGATTAACGAGTAGTGGCCCTACTTCATACGCTGGAGGCCCTATCACGCCTTTTGGGTCGATTGCCAACCAGCCTCTTTCTGACGAGAGTATGTTAAAATGGTGTAAATCTCCATGTATGAGCATTGGCATGTGTTTTTCAGCAAAGAAGTTCTTCACGGCCACTTCAGCACGCTCAACTAATTTTTTCTCAAGCGGCCCTGTACCGCCTTCAAAGCGTTCTCGAAGTTTATCAAAACCTTTAAACCAGTCTGACAGTTGGATCAGCGAGCTATTTGAAGCTATGGGCTTCCGTAGCTTAAGCATCACATCGCAAGCCAAGTGTGTGGCCTCTTCATCGTCCTGTAGCGTAGAAAGCATTTTGCCGGGTCTTACACGCTCGAGTAGGAACATGCCAAGTTCTGCATCGGCCTCGATTAGTGTAACAGCACCATTG
>CAYWZU010000143.1:0-2296 GCA_964462925.1 uncultured bacterium | reverse complement strand
TTCTTGGCGTTTTGCTAGCAAGCGCTATGACCCAGAAACAGGGTTTACCTACTTCTTGCGTCGCTACTATAACTCAACCCATGGAAGATGGGTTACTCCAGACCCCATTGGTTTTGCCGATGGGCCTAACATCTACGCATATAACCGCAACAACCCATTGACACTATTTGACCTATACGGTCTTTACGCATTAGATGCATCTGGAAACCTAAGTTTCAACGGTAAAATAGAAAATGAGCATAGAAGCACAGAAGAGTTGCATTCACTACGAGATAACAGAAGATATCGTCCAATAGATTATTCAAATTTCCATGGGCCATTTCCTGAAAAGTCATTTCACTTCAAAATTGGCTCCCAACCTCTTGCTAAAGGTGCTATAGGCCATACAAATGGGATTGCCAATAGTCCAACAGACGCAATGCAAAGAGTCCGTCAGCTCAGTGATATAGCGGGGGAAGTAGCCGTAGATGGAATCTACAACAAAACGCACACACTACCTGTTGACGCAGCGGAATGCTTTATTTGCCATTTTGGAATTAAATCCACGCCGGCACAATTACTCCTTCAAAGATGGGATAATCTTATCAATACATCTCCACCGGATATGAAATTTTTAGAATCGTGTCATAGTGGCGGAGCCGACCATCTTAAAAATGCGCTTATGGCTTCACCAAAGGATGTTCGAGAAAGAATAATTGTCCTTGCAATTGCTCCTTCTGTTATAATTCCCAAAAGTATCTGTTATGAATCCTCCAACTACATGAGCGAAAGAGACTTTGTGACTCATCTTGATGTGTATGGAAAAATGCGATATGGCAATGAATTGAAGATTCTAAAAGCACATCCGGATGCCCCATTTTGGGATCACGATTTCTTGAGTCCCACCTTTGATGAGGTGAAGGAAAAGGCCATCAACAATTACATTAAAATGTATGGGAAAAATTAAAATGAAACTCTCTTTATTTGTTTCACATATAATGGTTGTCTCTCTTCTTTGTTCTGCATTTTTTTTTGATGATTCTGAAATAGATCGTGAAAAAATTGCAGATGAGATTACTAGTAAAATATCAAAGGAAATATACCAAGAAAAAGGCTTGAGACTTGTTGGTACAGGTGGAGGCATGATGTACGGTGTCAGAATGATGTCGATGTCTTTTTATTATTACAATGAGGTAGACCTTGAAACAGCAAGAAACCTTGTAATATATTGCACAGAAAAATACCTCAAGGCTATCAATAGCGATAAAAGACTTCGTCCATTTCTTGTTCAATATCCATTTTCTGAAAAAAACGTAGAAATTAGAATATTTTTTCGCAATCCTGATGGTAGAGACCTTCCCCCAGGCAAAATTATCGTTGTTGAATCAATGAATGGAAAGGTCGAGTACAATATATATGAAACCGGCAGTCATAGAATAAGCACATTGCAAGAAGAGCTATATCAAGAGGCGCGAAAAATGGTGACCGCACAGAATTCGAACTAAAATCAACTTGAAAGGCACAAGCGCACGAATTAAAAAAAACCTTAATATAAAGAATTATTATGAGCACGAATATATCTAGAAGTTGGTTATTTGTAGTAGCAGTTCTCGGCTTTCTTATTTTCGGAGCTCAGCTTTTCTCTTCGCCCGGAGATTCGATAATAGAAGCAAGAAAATTAGAGAAAAAATCAATAGCTCAAACAAAAAACTTCATCAAAAAATATCAAGGTGGGCGCTTTACCTACATCAGTAGTGGTAATTTCAATTATGAATCCCCGGGAAATAGTTTTGGGCTGTGGGTAACAGGCAAAACAAAAGAAACAGTGCAAACTGCACGACCCATAGTGCTTGCTTTTATAAATGCTTATGTTGCGGAATTACAAGATAATAAAGATATAAAAACGTGGTATGAATATCTCTGTAAAACCAAGCCTAACTACTATTCAGGGAATCCATCAGTAAAAACTGTTCACATGCGAATCGTTTTTTGGGATGAGAATGTAGAACGCCCCCAAGCTCCGTACTTGGCAGAAATTCATTATAACAATGGTGTTTTACAGTACTATCAAGCTGACCCCAAAACTCATGATCTCAAGCTTGTAAAAGAAGAATCATATGAAGATGCTGCGCTAAATGAGTGTAACGAAGACAATGAATAAGATACGAAGTTAGCAGATTCTACTCAAAATCTCCAAGCGATTTACTACTACTAGGACAAGACCTAATACCCCAGCTTCATGGTTACTTGCAGCTATGATGGTCTCTATCAGCTAACAAGCGAGTCTGGTTTGCATAATCACATTTATGCGCATGAC
>CAYWZU010000142.1:0-2299 GCA_964462925.1 uncultured bacterium | reverse complement strand
GGAGAGGATGAGTGATATCAACGCAGACGGCGATGAAAAATCCCCCCCCCTCTCTACTGTTGATCCTCTGTCTGAACCTTTGTTAACAAACCAGCTTTTAATTTCTCTTTAAGTCTAAAACTTTCGCCTTTAATACTCACGGTCGTAGAATGGTGAAGGATCCGATCTAGGATTGCAGTTGCAATAATTTGATCTCCAAAAACCTCACCCCAATTGGTATAAGTTTGATTAGAAGTTAATATGAGTGCACCTTTCTCATATCTCCTGGATATTAATTGAAAAAATAAATTTGCTCCTAATCTATCAAATGGAATGTAACCAATTTCATCGATAACCAATAGTTTTGGCTGACATAAACTTTTAAGCCTTTCCTCTAATTTGTTCTCGCTATGTGCTTTAGCAATCAACGTTATTAAACTTTGTGCAGTAATAAACAATGTCTTATAGCCATTCTTTATAGCTTCTATCCCTAAGGCAATTGCTAAATGAGTTTTCCCAACACCAGGTGGGCCTAATAGGATCAAATTATCTCCGTTTGCAACCCAACGACAAGCTGAAAACTCTTTAAATTGTTTTGGATCAAGCGTAGGTTGATATTTAAAATCGAATGATGATATGGTTTTTATATAAGGAAACTTTGCTAAACGTATATTCATTTCAGTTCTTTTACTATATTTTTCTGACAATTCTTGACTAAATATCTTTTCTAAAAATTCAGCATAACTCCATTCTTGCTTCGATGCATCCTGTAACCATTGTTCTAAATGATCTGTTACATTGTCTAGCTTGAGTTGCCTTAAAGTATATTCTAAATTGTTAGGTACTATTGCCATGATTTTATTTCTCCCTCAAATTGTACAGCTTGCTCATAATAATTCAATTCTCTTACCATAACCGCCACATCATTCAACCAATGGGGATCATGCTGTGGAGGAAGATAACTTCCTTTCGAATATTTTGGCTTGAACAATCCAGAAAAATGTTCTTTATTAACGGAACACTGATGTTTACCTTCAATGAGTTTATGATTGGCAATTTCTTTATCATCTAGAATGATAAATATTTTACCTTCACTCAGATGAAGGTCTACTGGCTTCTTGCTGTATATCCAAGGGACTGAATAGCGATTACTATTGAAATTAACCATGGCGTCCTGACTAACTCTTCTTTGAATTGCTGGAACTAAACAATAAGGTTTTACCGATGAAATATGGGTTAAACTAGACTTTTCTTCTAAAAAACGTAAGCTTGGTTTTTCATGGGTTGTTCCATGGATCCTTTCATCTGAAATTGTTAACAACCATTTTTCGAGTTCCTGATTTAGATGAGCTAAACTTTTAAAACGACGACCCACCAAGAAATTTCTTTTAACATATTTAACGCTAGACTCAACCTTTCCTTTCGTTTGAGCCCTATATGGCTTACAAAATCTTGGATTAAAATTATAATGATTACAAAAATCTTTAAAAGTATTGTTCAACAATATTTCTCTTGAAGTGACATTATGATTTATAACCATGGTTTTAGGATTATCATAGAGGATCTCTTTTGTATATCCTTCAAACCACTGAAACGCTGCTTCATGGCCTGCTATTAAATGAACAATTTTTTCATCTGGATAGCCTTTCGCGAATAATCGTCTTGAATAGCCTAATGCTAAGGTAAAAATATGCACTTTCTCTCGTTTCTCGCCTATCCATACCCAAGCGCTACCCCAATCTACCTGACTTTGTTCCCCTGGCATGGTTTCAAATTGAATGAACGCTTCGGTTTCTGCTTGATACATTCGGCGCAAAGGCGCTACAAAGTCTTTAACAGTCTCATAACAGCCTTGATATCCCATTAATTTTAATTCTTGAAAAATAACTGTCGCGTTGTAATTGACTTCTAGCAGCCTTGCTTTGATCCAATCCGCGTAATCATCTAATAACCTTTTTTTGATAATGGAACGTTGGTAAGATTGCCACTGGATCCGTTTTAAATGCCTTCGCACTGTTTTAATATCAATTCCTAATAATCGTGCGATGGCTTTTTTTGCTATTCCTTTTTGAGCCAATTCAACAATAGCTCCAAATTTATCCTGAGTAATCATAATATTCTCCGAATTAGGTGTTCGGAGTACATTTTGATCCATAAGTAAGTCGCTTGTCATATATCCTCCTTAAGGCAGTAAGGGGGGAAATTTCAACTGCCAGAAAGGGGGATTTTTACATTACCAATGACAAAGCTCCCCAGAGGTAGGCTCAAGCTTCAAAGCGTCTACCACTAAAAAACTTAACCCATCTATTGACTTGCGCAT
>CAYWZU010000141.1:0-2336 GCA_964462925.1 uncultured bacterium | reverse complement strand
CTGAAAATACAGGAAAAATACAGGAAAGTAGCAGGTTTCAAAAAGGGCAGTCCGGCAATCCAAGAGGTAAGCCAAAGGGGGCTAGAAATAAAGCATCACTAGCTGCAGAAGCGCTTTTGGAAGGCTCGTTGCAGGAAATTTGCAGAAAAATTGAAGAAGAAGCGCTTGCTGGAAATATGCTGGCTGCGAAGATGGTATTAGATAGGTTTCTACCTGTGCGCAAAGATCGGGTAGTCCGGATTGATATTCCCCAAATTAAAACAAACGAGGATGTTTTGTCTGCAATAGGCTGCATTGTTGCAGCTGTTGGTCGTGGAGAAATTTCACCATCTGAGGGCGAGTCATTATCAAGAACGGTTGATATCTATTCAAAGGCCTTGGAAAATCACCAGTTAGAGTTTAGACTACAGGCTCTTGAATCAGCGACAAAGAAATACAATGACGCCAGCAAATAAAAAGCGCATAGAACAATTAGAGAAAGCTTTGACTTCAAAAAAAAAGAGACCGCGGTGTGCTCGGGTTTGCTACGATCCTTCCATTCCTAACTTTGACCCAGATATTTCGGAGATTGAGGCTGATATAATGTTTGTTTTGCCTAATAATGGGAGGAGGTGCAGTGATGGAAAAAGTGTTCCACATGGATCTTATAAAGTGACTTATAGCTAGCCTGTAGAGGTGAAAAAGACCTTTTTCTACCGCTGTTGCCGTCTCCAGTGAAGCAAAATCCACATAAATAGTTTTGATCTTCGTATGAGAACTGATCTTTTTTCTAGCGACAAGCTTTGTTTTGAGAGGTGTGCAGTGCTGACAAGGAATGTGGTATAATCTCATCTAATCAAATTAGATTGGTTTTGTTTAATAAATCCATGGTTTAGTTTCTAATTGTTTCGTTTTTATTGAAATTTCAGAAACAATTGTTGTGGTGGCTATTGACATTCTAGATGCTTAAGTTTATATTTGGGCAATAGAAGAAATGAGCGGTTTTAGCGTTTTAAAAAGTCCGCTCAAAAGTATGTGAAGGGGCAAAAAGTGCCTGATAATGTGAATGACAAAATAAAAGAGCCCACGCAAGACGGCAATCTTGGGTGGGCGGTAAATGTGCATGAGTTCCGCACTTTGATTTACGTCTTCAACTTAGCAAAATTACGTTTTTCAACCAATAGAAAACTCCTAGCGGCTTTTTTCGATAGGGGGATTTCTGAAGAAAAGACGGCGTTAACCTAAGAAATTCAGTACGTTTTGCCTCTTTAAATGAATAAAAGAGGTTGAACATGACTCCACAAAACATAGTTCTTTATTTTGAAAAGAAACTAGATGGTAAGGAATACATAACACCATCAGACCTAATCGAAACAGGGCTATTCGCAAGCAATGCTGCGGTAAGAAGTGCAATAGACCGCGGAGACTTTCCTGCTATTCGCGTTAGTCCTCATCGCTTAATAATCCCAGCAAAAGCCGTCCTAGATCACTTGTACCGCGGTATTGAGGCAATAAAGTAATGGTTGAGTTGGTTTCAAACGGTCTTCTGAGTATATCACGTGGTGTAAATCGTTGGATTCAGAATAATATGATTTGAAAGATATGTTGAGAAGAATTTAGGCGGTTAATGATAAACCGCCAAGATTCATTAAGAACAATAATGATGTCAGAGGCGGTTCTTGAGGCGGCCTTGAAGGACTTAGAGTGCATACCGAAGAGATTTTATCAGAGACACCTTTTGATGAGCAAGAAGCAATACCGCCTGATCCCCAAGAAAAGGCATCCCCTCATGGTGCTAAAGCACCAAAAAAGAATGCTTTTATAATTAAGTTAGCCAATGGTGCAAGTCTTGCGACGATAAAAGAACCGTTGAAACGTTATGGATGCCATTGGCGCCCCGAAGCAAGATCGTGGAGCTGCCCTCTTGATTCTGAGGAGACTGTTGAGTGTTTGTTAAAAACAAAGAAGATTAAGGCTTCTTTACAGCAATTTCAGGATGAATATTTCAATAAAACTGATGTCGAAAAAAAAGTTTCCAATCTTTATGCACGTATTGATTTTTTAGAGGAGCAATACTACAAAGAGCAAGATACAATAACTGTTGATGAGCATAACCTGTTGAAACCGACGGTCAATAGAAATAGTCCTTATTTCACTCAAGAGATGAACACACTAGATGAGAGTAAGGCAAAGCAAGCGGAGCTCAAAGAAGAAATTGAGCAGTTAAGAAATAGCGCCATATTACTTGAAGCAGATGAAAATTGTGAATTTTCACTCCCTTTTCGTGTTCTGGGCTATAACGAAAAGTTGCATGTTCTTCTCTGGTATCAGGGGAAAATATTGGAGCTTTCTATGGT
>CAYWZU010000140.1:0-2372 GCA_964462925.1 uncultured bacterium | reverse complement strand
AATGCACATAACTCAAGATCTTTAACAAGGAATCAATTTTTTATCAGTGTTGACCTTAAGCCCTAGTATCGCGGATGCGATACTAGAGTGTTTTGTTGCAAATTGGCCTTATTAAAAATTGTAGCCAAGTACTAGACGATATTCTGTAGCGGTTCGTCGAGCGTGTTTGAGGTTGTAGTAATGTTCTGAATTGACACCCTTTGCGAAGAACTTCATTAGTTCGAACTCAGGGTTTAAAAACCAGTTCTTTGCAAATTTCCAATTGAAACCTAAGGTGCAGATATTACCCAAGGACTTGTATGGTGTATTATTTTCATCATAATCCAAATGGTAGCGCTTTATTTTAAGCCGAGACGATGAGTAATAGCTTAAAGGGAAAAGGAAATAATATTCTAAATATGCATTAAGGCTTGGCGTCAAAATTTTCTGAAATTGCAGACCTATTTGAGGGCTATACCAAGATGCTTTATATTTTTCTTTGCCTTTTCTATAGAGTATTCTTCTATAATAGCCTGGAGTTCTGAACTGTCCGTTAGCTCTATTTGTGTGAAAATTCTGCAAATAAACCCCATAACCGATTGTAGGAGCAACGGACCAGCCATTTGCAAAGTGAAAATTTTTGCCAAAGGTAAGGGAAAAATCAGCAGTATAGTCTCCTGATAGGTTCCTTGATGCGCTATAAGTGTATAAACTTGTGCGGTTCCTATGGAAGGGATCGTATCTTCTTAAATAAAAAGATCTGTGCAATTTGCCATCGTACACATTGCCATAGCCAGCCATTCCTTCTAGAAAATACTCATTTTTACTTAGAGTATATACTAAACGACTCGTGTATGTATCTACACTGTTAAATTTATCTTTAATTTTAGATGAGCGCACTAGGAACTTATTTGACGTTTTCAGATCTACACGATCGCGACGATAACCCTGTGAAAGCTCAATAGTGGACTCATATGAGCCATTATTTTCAGCATATGATTGGGAGCTTAATAGCAGCGCACTCATTAGGAATGCATATTTATTTTTCATACCTACCTTCCTTTTAATAATATTAACTGAAGATTAATTGCTGGATCCATTCATGTGATTCCATTGATTCATAAGAAAGGGCATCGCATCTTCGAGGGTTTTTCCCCCAATTAGTAAAAAACCATAATTGTATGTAATTGGAATATGCCATTCCCCATTTGGAGTCTTGTTTGCAAAGTATTCTATTGTTTTGAGTATTGGTTCAGCCTCTAATCTAGGAACGGGTCTTTCTCTTTCGTGAGCCATTCCTAGGCTTTCACCAAACTTTAACATGCGGTTTGTAAAATCTACGCAGTCATTGATAAGTTGTGTAGGGTTTCTTAAGGTAATGAGTGAGTCAACTTGAACAAAATTAGAATGGTTTTGAATGTTTGTTTTCAATTTTGAACTATATTTATCACATGAAAATTCAAGTTCATTAATCAAAAGATGCCAGTTCGTATTATTCTTGTTATACTTTAAATTGACGTCTACTATGGCAGATACGGTCCCTAATTCATCAAATTTTGGAAGAATATCTTTAAAGAAATTGCCTTTATCTTTTGATAGGATACTTATAACTTGGCGTGTTTCATCATTTTGAAGCTGCTCGTCTGAAAGAGTAATTAATTTATCTACTGTTTCCAAATACGCTTGATCATAACCTGGCATGCATTTCAGTGATGTTTTGCCAGTAAAGATTGCGGTAACTTCTTTTTCTTTAGTTTCAGTAACTTTTAATAAGCCGCAAATTTCAGATGTGCAAAGAGGGGGCTTTGTTTCAAGTTTTTTTACGTTCAGTATTATGTCAGGTATTTTTTCTGAGAGAAGGAGTTCCGGCTCATGAATAAATCTTTCGATTATTGCCATCGGAGGCATTTCCCAGTCAACCACACAGGCGATGTTTTGCTTATTTTCCTTAAATAACAGAGGGGCAAATTCTTTCACGTCTGCGTTAAGTGATAGCTTCGTTCCTTTCTCTTCAAAATTTGCCATATTATAATGAAGCTCTGCTGCATCTATACTATATCCTAAAGGCAGCGCAAAGCTGTTGGAGGAAATGGTGATCTTTTTGAAAAAAGCAATTCCTTCACTTAGGCTGTCTAGTTGTACAGTGGTGTTTCCATCTATTTGAAATGTATATGGTGCACTTACTAAAGTTTTTCCATCGAATGTTAGCTCTTTCGGTTTACCGAGGATGGTCCAGTTGCTATGTAGGGTCCCTTCAAATTCTGCAGCGAAGTTATCATTTTTAAATTTAGGATTTAAAAATGATAACTGGATGGCAAAGGGGAATCCGGTTTTTTTAAGAGATATGATCAGAAGTTGTGTTTAAAATAAAAAGAGTATACCCTCAATAAAGT
>CAYWZU010000139.1:0-2415 GCA_964462925.1 uncultured bacterium | reverse complement strand
AGGGGATCCCACTTACACAAGAGTTGTATCTGAGCTTATCGAATGACGCTCGTGAGCGTATTGCAGAGGAACTGGCACAGTTTTTTTATGACCTGCATCATGCGGTGAGTGTGGAAGAGGTAAGAAAATGGGGCTACAGTGAACATCAAGTGCCCCTTGCCTGGATTGAGCAAGAACTTTTAGGCACGTTAGGAAGCCCTGAGCTTGAGCGCATTGTTTTCGAGGCCCTTTGCTATGCCAAAGAACATCCGACACCTCCAGAATACCTTGTACTGGCCCATAACGACTTGCATGGTGATAACCTTGCCTTTGATGCTTCACGAGTAGAAATAAATGGCGTCTTTGACTTTTCAGACGCTATCCTGGGCGATTATGCCATAGATCTTGGTAAATGCTTCAACTTAGATCCCGATTTTGGCCTACGCACCTCGCGAGCCTATGCGCGTCTCAATAGCTGCCCAAATCCTGCATTGCGGGCGGTCACTGACTTTATTCTCAGACGAGCCACGGCCATCTTGTGCTGCAGACAAGAAGGGGAGCTTGCTCGAATACCAAGACTATTAAATATGCTTGAAGGCATCACTCTGGTGTGGGATAGCCTTAAGGTTATGACAGAGATTAGCGCAAAGTAACAAGCGATTTTTTTAACCATAAAATAAGATCATCATCAAGCGGATAGGGCTCCCCTGGTGTTGTAGGTCGATATTTGTAGGTTATGCCATACCCATCAGGAACATAGCCAAGCTGAAAATAGAGCTTCTGTGCGGCACCATAGTCAGCGTATAGGCCAACGCCAATGCCTATTTCACTATGTCCTTGTTTTCGAGCTAACTGCTCTAACCAAGTGATGAGTTTCCTTCCCAAACCACGTCTACGGTGTTTTTCATGAATCCAGACATCGCAGATTTCGGGGGTGTTTGAAAAATGAGGGTATTCGGACTGAAACAATAAACTCCCGTAGCCCAATATTTCTTCCTTGCTTGCCAGTACGGCAACCGTTCGGATACTGTTTTGCTGCTCATGATAATACTTTTACCAGCGCTTGTTTACCTCTTCAGGCGAGGACCAAGGAAAAGAATAGTCGCGCACAAGTGCTGTGATGTCCACAGCGTTCATGGGGCGTATTTCGACAGCTTGGTGATTGTGTGGTGGTATCATTCTTACCCTAATTTTTTTCCAAGGAATATTTTTGCATGACCATGCCAATAATTTTTTATTTCCCCGATCTTTTCATATCCGTTTTTTAAATAAAACTTTTCTGCTTGGAAGTCCCAGGTATCTACCAGACAAAACATGCATCCATTTTTGATTGCTTCTTGTTCTGCTGCCACTAACAGTTGTGTCCCATACCCCTGGTTTTGGAGGCTTTTCTCAACCCACAATACATCGATGTAGATTGACTCCGGATCCAGGAATGCCTGAATTCCGCCGAAAACTTTACCAGAATCGTTTTTCAAAAAAATGGAAAATGCTTTATCGCGCACACCTACTATATTTTCAATGGATGCAAGGATACCTTCCCTTACAATGGCATTATCAGCTTCGTTCGGATCATAATCTACGATTACTTTATACATCACTGTTCTCCATTTGGCCGATCAGGAAGAAATCCTCCAGCCTGCATCTGCCACATGTGGGCATAATGCCCTTTTTTACTTAAAAGCTCAAGGTGTGAGCCTTGCTCTATGATTTTGCCTTGGTCAAAAACTAAAATACGATCCATTTTGGCAAGGGTAGAGAGCCTGTGGGCTATTACAATCGTTGTTCGATTTGTCATGAGTTTTTCTAAGCTCTCTTGAATATATTTTTCTGTGACCGAATCAAGGGCTGAAGTGGCTTCGTCAAGTATCAGAATTGGGGCTTTTAATAGCATGGCGCGCGCGATGGCAATTCTTTGCTTTTCTCCGCCAGAAAGTTTTGTTCCACGTTCACCGACAAGAGAATTATAACCGCTGGGACATGTTTTGATGAACTCATCGCAGTGGGCAAGTGTTGCGGCTTGTATCACCTCTTCTTGAGATGCTTCTACTCGTCCATAGCGGATGTTCTCTTCGAGGGTGCGGTGGAAGAGAATGGGATCTTGGGGGATGAGGGCTATTGATTGACGAAGTGATTCTAAAGTGACTGAAGCTATGTCTTGCCCATCTATTAAAATTTTTCCCTTTTCAAGAGGGAAAAAGCGGAGGATTACATTGACAAAGGTCGATTTTCCTGCCCCGGAATAGCCAACAAGCCCCACTTTTTCACCGGCTGCGATATAGAGGTTTTTATTGTGGAAGATTTTTTTCTCCCCATAGCAGAAGGAGACATTTTCAAAGACAATTTCACCTTTTGTTACTGAAATTTCTTTTGCATGAGCAGAGTCGAGAATATCTTGAGGATCTTGCATGATAGAAAGAGCTTGTTTTGCAATAC
>CAYWZU010000138.1:0-2429 GCA_964462925.1 uncultured bacterium | reverse complement strand
CGCTAGAGTAGATAGTACTCTTGTCAGCATTAGTGTGAAGAGCTTACTCTCTTCGAGATGTTAGCAAAAAGTAATCAATATACCCTTACGTATTCATGGCAATTCTTGCACACCGGGGATATTGGTCGACTTTGCTCTTTTTGCTGAAAAGATGCAAAAAAAATATATATACATAGTATGATTAATAACGATTTAGAAGTAAAATTCTCAAAAGAGGTTGTCGATGCGATCTGTTGCCCAGTTTCGCTTGAACCATATAGGAATGCACAAATTGTAAACTGCACCGGTCCACATTCGTTTAGTCTAGATACTATTACATCTATGTTTGGAAGAGTAGAGTCTGGCAAATGTGAAAACCCCGGACCCTGTCCTTTATGTAGAGGAAGAGTTACTCACTGTTCTCCTAATTTAGCCCTACAAAGTCTTGTGGATGGGCTTCTTGGAGTAGAAAAGGGTCAAGCGCATATCGATAGAATGTATGCTCTCTTACGAAAACTTAAATTAGAATTCGATGCTGGAGGCAGATATCCTTTAGCTTCATCTGAGTTTGTTTTAAAAGAAAGTCATTTTTCTGAAAATTACACTGAAATTGGATTTACTAATAAATATTCTGATCGAAAAGATTCAAGTATTAAAACACTGTATTTTTCGATTTCGAGTAACAAGTATGTCGTCACGGTATATTTTCACAAGGACGACAAAGAATCTAAGCATAAGCTGCACGAATACATGCAAAAAAACAATATTAAATCCTTTATGATCCTAGAACATGACTTTTATCAAGGTAATAAAATATATTATTCCTCTGACAAATTGGAATTTATTGCATGTTTACGCTTGCTCATCATGTCAAATGAGTTTGACGATAAAGCTCGCACAAAATTAACAGAGTTTCTAGAACATGCGGATAGCCGATAGGTATTGAACGGGACCAAATCATAATAGAATTTTTATAAGGGAGTATTTATGGAGCCAAAAATTTTAGAAAAGATCTCCTGCCCCCTCACAGGTGCTCCTTTTGTAAGTGCGCAGGTAGTAAATTGCAATGCTGGCCATTCTTTTAGCGAGCAGCGAGTTCTCGCCATCTTTGGGACTATGCTAGAAACTGGGATGTGTGAAATACCAGGGCCTTGCCCCAGCTGCAAAAGAGCGGTCACGGCCTATCGACCAAATCCGCAACTACAAGAGCTTGTAGATGCCATTCTTAACATAGAAAGTGACGAGCCCCACCTTGAGCGACTTGAGCAAGCAGTTTGCAAGCTTAATCTTGTGCCAAGGGACTTTCGCTATCCTGTAAACATAAGTGATTTTGCACTAATGTCTTATATAGCTGCGGGAGAGTCTACCATGATAGGCTTTACTGCAAAGTGTCAAGAAAAAGAAGATGATCCTTATATTTTATCTATGACATTTGGGAATCAAAGGAATGAATTCTGGGCTTCGTGCGTTATACACCCACAAAATGCAAAAACTTTCTCTACAATAGATCAATTTTTCAAAACCAATGGGATAAAAGCTATTAGCTTTTCTCGCGAGGCATGGGAGTTTAACTTAGATAACCATGTTGACCCAAAGATATTCTTTGCGTTTATGCAGCTACTTATTCGCAACAACAAATTCGAGGAAAAAGCAAAAATAGCTATAATACAGTTTCTTGAGAGGGTGCAACCGAGCGGCGTGGAAGAAAATTCTTGCATGAAGAACAGCCTACTAGAATCAAAAGCAGCTAAGTAACGCCAAGCCCTAAACGATGTTTAAATATGCATCAATAAGAAATTCTACGCAAGAGTATAAAATACCCTTGTCAGTTATTTTGTAAAGTAGCTACGATATCGCACAAAGAAACAAAAAGGAAACAAATATGCAACCAACGACAAACATTCCCTTTTTTGGGATGACCCAAGAAATTCCAACAGAAGTTGCAGAGTTTATGACAGGCCGTTCCTACAAGCCAGGCTGCCCAGTACAATTAAGTGACTTGCGGTATGTAACTGTTAGCCATTGGGATTTTGAAGATAAGGTGCGCACAGGTCATCTTGTTGTGCATCAAAAGCTAGCCAAAGAAATTATTGATATTTTTCAAGAACTCTTCGCAAATAAATTTCCAATTGAACGAATGGAGCTTGTGGACCATTATGATGCCGATGACGATCGTTCAATGGCAGCAAATAACAGCTCTGCATTTTGCTTTAGACCAAACACTACAACTCCTGGCGTCTTTTCAAACCACAGCTACGGCATCGCCATTGACATTAATCCCTTAACCAACCCATATGTAAAAGGTGAACGTGTACTGCCAGCTGGTGGTAGAGCCTATCTCGACCGTACGATTGCTTATAAAGGGGCAATTACAAGTGCGCAAGATAATGCATGCTATAGAGCCTTTGTATCTCGAGGATATGAATGGGGAGGCTCATGGAGCGATAGAC
>CAYWZU010000137.1:0-2478 GCA_964462925.1 uncultured bacterium | reverse complement strand
TGCTGCAAGTCCTTCCGCCTGTTCTGCCCTCGCAATACCCTCTTCTGATCCAGCATTTTCTTCATAAGCAAAGTGCACTGTTCGCTCAAGCGCACTAAGTCTAGAAACCTTACAGTGCTCGATTCCGTATTCGGCAAGAATGGGCATTACGAGATTCCAGGCTTTTTCCAAGTCCTGTGGATGCACTGAAATATGACTTTTCCAGTTCGATGTAATTCTTTGCACCTTTCCATCCTTGACAAGCTCAAGCTCTGCAAATTGCCGAATATCTCCTACATCCTCATGAAAAGGTCCACCTAAAACCTTGTATGTCCGTCCAAACTGGGCATCTACAGTATTCATCCAATTTGTAGAATAGGGAGTGTCAAGCTGTCTATAGGCCAGATTCTGAGGCTTTACATCGTTGCCAGTTGCTTTTTTTTGCTTAGCGTCAAAAGCTTTAGTAATAGCTGGACTATCTTGCATAAAAGACTGACATAATACGCATTTTGATTCTTGCCATTCCCCGCTCATAGCCTGTAAGCGCACATCTCCATCATCAATCTCATTTATTAATCCACCAATTACCTCAACTATAAGTAAGCTTTCACCAGCATTGAGCACATTGAAATACTTACCAACAAGCATGCCTTGTAATTCTCCTTTTGCAGTCGCCTCCGAAAATGCCGTCGTTTCTTGAAGCCTCTTGAGCACTCCATGTCGAACATCAAGTGGCATTTTTTCAATATAGGATAAAAGCTTGATCATTGCCTTTGAAGTTGTGCCTTTCACTTCTTGCGTTATTTGTGGAGAGGATATGCGCTTTAGCACTCCAAGCGCCTTCTCTCCAAAAGTTTTAACCCCTGAATCCGGCATTCGCACTACTAATGAATTATTTTCTAATATTAGACAATGACCTGGCTTATTGAGTTCATTTACAAGCAAGTCTACATCAAGACTGGTAGTTTTTATTGATCGAGGAACGTGCCTCATTATATCCGAATTACTTGCTGCAAAAGGATCGTAAATGCCCACAGCTTCTTCTAATTTTCCTTTATCATCTACAGCATGTAAGGCTTCGATCTCACCACTATCTTCAGAATCAACCCACTCTCCACTCTTTTGAGTGTCCTCCTTAACGGGAAAACTAGGAATGAAACTACCGGTGCCACTGTTTGAAAGATAGCTGCTACCAAGAGATTCCATAACCACCTTCTAAAAACAATCACTACCCTCTGTACTGTCATTTTAACCTAATAATAAATTTAAATAATGACCGACTTCAAACAAGTCACCATGTTAATACGTAAAATGCTTATTTTTAGTGCTTTAGATACAATTGTTAGTATCGTTAATGCGAATTATAAATTTTCTGAACTAAACTTCATTTTCATGGCCACACTAGTGGCGGCACAGTTGGATGCTTAACCCTCGTTCAATTCTCATCACATCTCAGTTGATCACAATACTCGCACCTTGTCGAGTATTGATGTGAGCATATGACACGTGTCCATCAGTCTCGAGGTTCAAGTCCTGCTTGCCCCACTTTCCGCAAAGCATCTAATCTGAAAATATTTTAAAGATTTGCTAATATGGACTTGCATTCATGAACGGCATGTCTTGAAAAAACTTTCTTAAATCGAGTATAACTTTTTCAAAAGAAATCTCTTCGTGTGAAATGTCCTTTAGAAAAGCCTTCCACTTGTCTTTTTTAATTGAGTCGCCATAGAATGATTCCAAAAAGGCAATTGGAAAAGCCTCTACAACCGTTCCACGGTTTTTGAGAATTTGTTGGATGATACCTTGTAGTTCCTCTCTGTCAAAATCGAACTGCTGGATCAAAAGCCATATATCATAAAAGTCTTTCATGCGAGTGTTAGCAAAGCCCAGGCGTATAATAGATTCGAATTTTTCTGCTATTGACGTTTGTGGCGTATAGCCCTTTAGTTCCGGGGCAGGAAAATCTAATAGAGTCGGGTATTTTACTTTTGCTGGCTGAGGCAGAATGGTATCGCTAAACCCAAAATCTATCCTCATGGGAAGCTTTGCACTAAATAACTGCGCAGAGAATGCGGCGCTAATTCCATGATATTCAGCCCCTAACTGCATTTCCTTTACCCTTAGCGAATCAGGGTCATATTTCATCCCATCAGGAATTACCTCAACAGTGCAGATCTCGTTAATAATTCTCTGCACATTTGCTATGGAATTGGTTGTCCTTGCAAGAAAGTCTATATCCACCGTTGCTCGATGGCTCATTGGGTCCCAGACCATTAACATCAAACCACCTTTGAGATATAACGAACCTTGATGTTCAGACACACCCAAGCGATACAAAAAACGCTCCATTGCATAATATTTTAAAACCTCTTGAACGGGTCTCTTTCTTTGCTGGGCTACGTTTTTCAAGCGGCTATATACCGATTCATCCAAGTTCTTTTTTGGCTTTTCCATGCTATTGACTCACTATTGTTTCCATAATAGGCTGAAGAATTTTTT
>CAYWZU010000136.1:0-2645 GCA_964462925.1 uncultured bacterium | reverse complement strand
TTCAACTTACACACATCAAAAACATTTACTTTATCTGCATATGCGTTTTGCGAACACCCTAACAAAATAACAACTAGCAATAGTTTATTAAAAATATTCATGTATTACCCTTTTATAAATTAAGACGGCAAATTAAACCGCCCTAAGAATGTAACATTATGAGTGTTAATAAACCACTCATAGTGTGTAGATCAGATCTCATTTTCATCATAGCCTGTTTATAAAGGCAAAAAGATGAAAGAAACACACAACATGAAAAGGACAAAAGCACGGATTGATTTTGGAAGAAAGGTGCGACAAAAACGACACGAGCTTGATCTGAGCCAAGAAAAGCTTGCAGAACAAGCAGATCTGCACCCTAATTATGTCGGAAGTGTAGAACGAGGCGAAAGAAACATTGCCCTCGAAAATATTTTAGCTTTAGCAACAGCACTTGGATGCTCTCCTAAAGACCTAATGCCAGAGTGAGATATATTTTTCAACTTTTCTCACCCTAGATATTCTGAAAAATTGTACAAAGTCGAGATTATTCATTTTGTAAATCTAAGAAAAAATTTGTGTAATGACTGGATCTGCAGCGTCCCAAATCATTTTTAGCGAAGCAATACATTCGGCATATTCTCGAAGCTCCTTAAGAACGCTTTTTACAATTGAGGATCTTCTCTTTTCTCTTGGTTGTCGCGCTTGTTCAAGCAACATATCCAGTCGCTCAATAATGGCTTCTTGCTGGTCTTTAGAGGCATCTTGTGTAGTCAAAGTAGCTTCGGATATTTGCTGAATAGCCTCGACAAAATCTTTGTATAAAGGATCTTGGCTCAGCACGCCAATTGAAGCGTCGATGTTTTGAAGATTTCCTGCAATAGTGCCCGTGTTTATTACTCCAATGGCGCTTCGATCAACTTTTATATGGTTAAACACAAGATCTCCTATAATAGTTTTAGGTTTGGGTTGCGGTAGTGGATACCTTGGAAGTGTTCCGTAGGGCACGCCTACGTTTGATTCCATTACACTTTTAATATAATTGATTTCACGAACTTGGTGTTCTAACATCCTTGATTGCATGTCTTGGATTTTAAGAAGGCAGTTCAAGCATAAGTTTTGATCTCTTCCTTGAAATGATAAAGTGCCGAAAAAATTACCAGGACATTGGGAACATTTTAGTCCACAAGCCTCGCTTTGCTTTGAATGTTGACTTTCACTATTTTGGTTTCCTGTAGCAGCTTTAGTGAGATGGCCCATAAATTGTCCTTATATGACTTGAAGTTCTTTGTATCCAAAAGATGAACTCATTCTCTGACATATCAGCCTTAGCAACGTTACAGGTGATGCAGCAGGGACGAATATTTTCAAGAATATATCCCTTCAAAGAGTTGATACGATCTATACCAGAATATTTTAATCGAAGCTTTTTAGTTCTATAAGTTTTCATTTCATTAGAAGGTGGCTTGCCACAATAAAAGCAATCTGATGCAGCGATTCTTTCATGCTCTTCTCTCGTCAATGAGTACTCAAGATTCCTTAAACGAGCTGATTGCTTGGTTGCGCGTATCAATTCATTTATGGCGTTTTTATAAAAATTATCAGATGCCATGCAGGATCTGCAGCGGGATTTGACTTTGCCATTTCTAAGATCAACACCACGCTTGCTAACAAGATTGCCACATTGGCATCGGCACCACCAATACTGTTCTTTCCCTTTAATTTGGTCAGCGCTTTCTACTGTCAATTTTCCATAAACATTGCCTATTTCATTGAAGGTGCTTAAGCAACCGCAAGATTTAGCATGGCCGCTTCTTAATTTATCAGCCCGCATAACACATTTCTGGCCGCAGTCGCAAAGGCAGTTCCAGTATACTTTTGAAGCTCCTTTTTCATAATTCCTGCAAACTACTGTCAGCTTTTCGTATTTTTTGCCATGTTCATTAATGAGTATTTTTGGACCCTGTAGGCCCTCTTGACACCCGCAGGAAGTTGAATATTTATTCCGAAGGCTAGCGGCAAGAACATCCCGTTGATTGCCACAGTCGCAAAGGCAATTCCAATAGATTTGCCCGTGTTTGCCTTTTTTTTCACTCAGAACATTCACAACCCATTTACCATAACGATTTCCCGCTTCATCAATATAGGGTAATTTAGCAGCACATCCACAGGATGTTGTTGTGCCATTACGCAAATATATTCCTCTTGCAGTAACATGATTCCCGCAAACACATATGCAGTCCCAGTAAAGCTCTTTAGACCGTCCTTGCCCCTTTTTGGCACTAATTTTAACTACTTGTAACTTGCCGTATGTCTTCCCAGCTTCGTCAACATGACGTATGCGTTTTGGGGAGATTTTGTCACATCCGCAAGAGGTTTTTTCACCCCTCCGCAGCACATCGGAGCGGGCTATGATGTGTGCTTCACAAGCACACACGCAGTTCCAGTGAATTAAGGATCCTGGATGTGTTGCAATTGCTCTACCGGTTACTGTAAGCTGACCATATTGCCTATTTGTCTCATCGATAGTATTTTTGGCACACCCACACGATATCGTATGCCCGTTTTTTAAGCTTGAACCACGTACAGTGCAATTTGTGCCACAGTCGCAAATGCATTCCCAGTGAACGTTGTTATAAGCATCGAGCTTAGGGCTGATAGTTATG
>CAYWZU010000135.1:0-2719 GCA_964462925.1 uncultured bacterium | reverse complement strand
GCGATAGCGGCTTATGGTTGGGGCTTTTTAATCGATCGGAATGTGCAGCATGTAGGCACGGAACGCAACACCTTCAACCGCAGCAAAACGCGGCACCACGCCACACTACATCTGCACAGACAACGACCCCGACTTTATAGCCAAGGCCGGAGTGGACTGCTCAGCAGGTGTATTCAAATATTCTGCATCGATCCAGGCAGCCTTGGCAGAATAGCCACAGCGAAAGCTTGAACAGCCAATTGCGTGATAAACCAATCAACCGCGAGCTCTTCGCCAAGTTGGAAAAAGCCGATGTGCTGGGCAGCACAGAATCCAAATAGCCAAAATACAAACAAGCATTTAGCCATTGCTAAACTTTCCTGAAAACGGGACCGGCATCGCCGGTATTTTAAAGTCTTTGTCAGGATTTGCGCATCCGCTTGAAGCTTCCTTCTTTTTTGGTCTACCTCGCTGGTCCTTCAAAAATTCCAAATTACATCGCACAAAGTATCCGGGCCAATCTTTCTCACTTATTTTAATTCCACGCTCTTTAGCTGTTTCTTTGACTTGTTTGCGGCTTGGATTGCGAAGACCATCGTGCCATAATTCCTGAGCGATCTTGATAACTTCTAGTTCTTTCAAGGAAGATCCTGAGCTGCGAGGGCCGAAGTATATGTTAGCGCGTCGAGCTAGGGCCTGAAAAAAACTATTGTCCTTGTTCAGCCACGCTCGGAGAACGGCTTGACCGCAGACCTGTATTTCTTTACCGCATTTCTCTCTTATTGTTGTGTCGGCCACCGTTTCTACATTGCTTGTGGCGTTTTTTGGATATATAAAAAGTCCACGTGTTCTAGGTAGCCCGAAGTGATTGCCCGCTGATTGCAACGCCATGTCCACTTCGAATCCATGATGGTGAACAATCTGACCTTGTTCTTTCTCCTGTAATTCAATCATTCTCTCCAAGGGACCATTCCAGTTATAGCCAGGCTGAGGATCTCCATTTTCATCGAAACGAACGTTGTCGATGTCATTGTAAGCTTGACCTGACTCAGGAGTTGGTGGGCAGCTTCTCTTTTCTTGAGTGCCCCCTGATTGAGCAGAGTTTTGCTTTCTTTTTTTCTTAATCATGAAGCACCATAATCATGATCGATTATTCGCAATCTACAAAAGCGTTATCGTCTCGCTTCTCAGGGTGCACCAACTCCATTGGCAGGGGCTGCAAGAAATGCTCCAAAACCCGACGTTACTGGAAATTTTTTATCGGCATATAGTTTGCTGGTGATGCGGATGTCCGAATGTCGAAGGTAGCGCGATGCCTTCCAGATGCCATCGCGGCTGGCAATCACGGCCCCGATCTCTTTCCTCAGTGTGTGGATCGGGCGAATGCCGTTTACGCCGTGCCGCCGTAGCCAGGTCAACAAGCTTTTCTGTGTCGATTCGCAGCGATAACCGCGTGTTTCCCTCTCTTGCATGGTGGCAACGCGGATGCGTTTTGACGGCTCTAACACGAACGGGCTTGTAGATTTTGCCATGTAGCCCTGAAATAGAGCGCATAGCTCCGGTTCCAAGTCAATGTCACCGGCACTGTCTTTACTCTTCAGTCTCTTGTGCTCCGTATCCTCGATAACGAGCACCCGTTTCCCAAAGTCGAACTGACTCCACATCAGGGTGTCAGCCTCGCTGCGCCGCAGTCCGCACACGAGAGTGAGAAGCAGGAGTTTGAATGCCTCATTGTCCTGCTCAGCCAGTTCACTCTGTGCCGCCTGTAGAATCGAACCGGCATCGATCTTGGAGCGATAGCGGAGACTTGGCTCCGGCTCTGCCGAGACGCCCTCAAAAAACAGAGGGGAGGGAAGTTGCATTTCTTGCTCGATGAACGGGCGCGTCTTTTTCGACAGCAGCGCTTTAGCGTTTCGAACCAGCGAATTGACTGTCACTGCAGCACGGCCGCGCTCTTCCGGTGTTTGGGCTGCCTTCATGTATTTGTTTCGCCACATAAGAACAGAAGACGGAGTTAGGTCTGCCAACGGCTTTGCGTCAATTCTCTCCAACCATTCTGCTCGTCCCCCCTTAAAGGCATCGAACTTCTTTCCGTCCGTGACCTCGAAGACCCCGGCTGCTATTCTTCGCAGAGCCTTTGCATAGGCCTCGAGGCTTTCACGACGTGCATTAGACAGGCGCATGCAGGCAGCGATCAGTCCTCCGATTGTTGCGGGTGGGATCGTCGCTGTCTTAATGTCTGCCTTAGGCTTGTGAATACGAAGGGCATCCTCCCAGCCTTTGCCGATGATGTCCCTGTAGATGTTCGCGGCCTTACTGGCAGCTTCTGCCTTGATCGCAGTGTGGAGCTGGAATTGGGCGCGTCGGCCGGCGAAGTGAACCTGAAAAGAATAATCTGCATCGGAAGTAAGAGTTCCCTTGTCGTTTTTCCGCGCAAATTTGAACAAGCGCTTCCCTTCTAACCAATACTTAGCGCTGGTTTTGCTCTTCGAGGCAAATTGGTCTGTTTTTTCAGAGGCCATTGTGTATTTAGGGTGTACGTAAAATGTAGTCAAAAAAAATGCCCTGTCCTGCACTTTCATGCTTTATCGTGACCCGAGGGGAATGTTATTAGATTACGGAATACCAGTGTATTAGGTGGTTCATGAGAGGTCATGAGGGGACAGAAGCAATCAGGAACACAAAAGACTGTAAATCTGCTGGCTTACGCCTACGCTGGTTCGAATCCAGCCCTGCCCAC
>CAYWZU010000134.1:0-2773 GCA_964462925.1 uncultured bacterium | reverse complement strand
GATGATGATGATATTGAATTTGAAGAAGAATCATCTGCTTCCCCGGGTCGTAAGCGCGGGCGCGATCCTGATACTCCCACAAAAAAAGTTGAAGATTTAGTTAACGGCATCAAAACTTGGGATCCCGCACAGCCTCTTGAAAGCCCTCAAAAAAGAGTTGTTAGGAGAGCGCTTGATGCCGTGAAAGAAGCTCCTGATACACCAAATAGGCAAAAACAAGCAAAGCTTGCATGCCTTGTTGCAGATGCCGGTCTTGATAGAATCACGGGAGATGCAGAATATGCCCCTGATTCTCCAGGATATCACGCTAAAGTTGTGCGCAATTTAAGCGGCTGGACTGCTGGTGTTACTGGCGAGGCAGCACAGCTTGCAAATAGGGCAGAATTTAGGCCAAGAAGAAGACCTATCGGACCATTTATAAACATTGACCATATTACCACTATTAATCAGCGTGATGATAAAGTGAGCGGCTGCCACTGGCTAGCGCCTGACTCTCCAGTAGTGAGACAAGTTACCGCTCAAAACCCAAATACTGGTGTCTTGTGTGGTTTTGTTATAGGAGCATCTGAGCGTAAGTATTCTTCATTTTTCCCAGATACTATACGAACGGAGCAAGAGCTTATCAAATTCATCGAGGATGGCGAGATTCTCTATGAATGTGAAAATCTACAGATTCGAAGAAAAAATGAGCTCCACTACATGTGCTATATCAGAAATAAAGAGCTTGAAATCCGCTCTGCGTTTCCGATTTTTATCTTTGAAACTTGGGAGCCAAACCGCACCTACCCTATTGCAAATGGCTGCACTATTTCTAGCCAAGAGGTGCTTGATGCATACAAAACACTTAAAAACAATCAGCCATCTCCAGTGCAGATGCAGGTAGATGCTGGCGTCATCATCGACATTGCCGCTGCAATTCCTACAAAGAATGCAATTTTGAAAGGCGTTTTATTTTTAGTCCCAGAGACAAAGCTGTACAGACTGTAATCTGATATTTTTTATTGCTATAAAGTCTCCTTTTTTTTATCACTTCAGGTGAACCCAAAAAAAAGGAGACCTTCCTATGAACATACGCACCTGGATCTTCGCAGCGTGTGCACTCTGTAGCATCGGACTGCAAGCTAAAGAATGCAAAAACTTTTTCTTTGACGCTGTCGGCGATGCCGTCTATCAACAAGAAGAAGTTGCAGCATGGCAAAATATCATCGATAACGTCATCAACAAAGAACATCCAGCTTTTGTCGTTCATGTTGGCGATACACAAATCGACCCCAGAGGACTTGACCTTCCAGATCCTTTAAAAATTGGCCTTACAGAAGCACAAATACTTCCCAAAAGATATTTTTGGTGGCAAATCAACGCGCCCTTTATTATAACACCCGGCGATAATGACTGGTCTGATACCATCGCAAGCCCTACAGGTCCTGTTCAAGGAAGCCCACCATATCCGCCAAACCCAGATCCAATCGGAACGCTTGATGCCTTTAGAACCATTTGGTATGAATCTGGAACTAATGTTGAATTTCCTTTTAACGTCATCTCCCAAGCAGATGAAATGCCCGAATTTTCAGAATTCGTCGAAAACAAGCGCTGGTGCTATCACGGCATCGTCTTTGTTACGATTCATACAATTAGCGGCGATAATGGCCTAGACCCTGCCGATTCTATCTATCCGGAAGCACGTCAAGCAATTATCGACGAAGCATCAGGACCAAATGGACGAATAGCTGCAAACCAAGCATGGCTAAATAGAGCCTTTGATATAGCAGAAGAGCATAATGCACGAGGCCTTGTCATTATGACACAAGCCTATCCTGGCTTTTATGCTGGCGGCGTAAGTCCTGGATTTGAACCACAGCTTACCCTCATTCGCGATCGTACAATAGCAAACATTGAAAACGATCTGCAGGTGCTCTTTGTCTATGGCGATCTTCACTTTTTCAATGTAGATAAGCCGCTTCCACTCCTTGGAACATCGCCTGTCTACGACTATGCCGAGTACATTCCCAACCAGACATTTGTGCCAAATTTTACTTCGGTGATCGTTCCAGGTCCTGCTGAAGGTGGATTTTCTGGCCCAAGTTCTGGTCCTGGCAGGGTCAAAATCCTTGTGGACTTTGATAAGCCAGGCCTTTTTGAAATATACTCATCACTTACGACAAAATAAGAAAAAATTTCATGAACTTTAAATTTCTTTTTTGCCTCTTAGCATTACTAGGAGGCACACTTTCAGCTTCCAGCACCTCTTCTTCGGAAGAGGTGTACGCATTTGTTCAAGGAGGAAAATGCAGCCCTGGCAACGGCACGCAGTGTGATCCTTATAACTCACTTGCTCTTGCTGAAGCTGACACTTCCTGGACGACACTTATTGTCCTTCCCTCCGCTGTAGCACTCGATGGTGGTATCGCCATGCGACCCGGCACTACAATTATCGGGGCAAAAAGCCCGGTGGATGGCTCGCTTGACTATGATCAGCCAACCATTACTAATACATCAATTGATAGCAACGGCGGAAATGGTGTTGTGGTGATAAGTGGAGATGTCACTGTAAAAAACATCTACTTTAAAGACACCTGGGGCTCTGCTATCAACTACGACAATGCACGTGACTTAACAGTCAAAAATGTGCTTGTGACGGGCTTTAACCAGGGCGAGCTGACGGTTCCTGTATTGCCAAGTTTGAAACTTCGTGAAATTGGCGCTTTTGATGCGACGATAGTCAATGACGGTAAAACAGAGGTTTTTAATACTATCATTCGCGACGGCCACACAG
>CAYWZU010000133.1:0-2786 GCA_964462925.1 uncultured bacterium | reverse complement strand
TTTCCATTAGGTCAGATTTTGGTTGCTCACGCTTTTGATGTTCTTGTTTTGCCATATACTTCCAATTAAGCCTTAAATTTTTTTCACCACTGTGATTACTGAGATCACTTGAGTACATTGAGGAAGAAAGAGAGGAATTTTACTCTTTTTATTTCTCTTTGTAAACTCGAATTTCTCCGTGCTCTCGGTGCCTCTGTGGTTAATTCTTAAAATTGCAATCCGCCAGCGCGTGCGCTGTCTGCGAGTTCTGCTAAAATACCATGAAAGCGGAATGGTCCGCGATCAAATACTACCTGTGTGATGCCAAGCTTTTTCGCTTTTTCAGCAATCATTTCACCAAGTGCTTTTGCGGTAGCTTTATTCTTTTTTGTATGCTCTGTATTCTTCAATTCTTTAGAATTGGTAGAAAGCGAAGTAAGAGTGACGCCCTGTTCATCATTGATAAGCTGTACCTGGATGTGCTTATTTGTCTTTACAACGCACATTCTTGGCTTATCTGCAACGCCACGTACGTTTTTGCGAACTCGCATCGCACGGCGCATTTTCTTTTCGGCATTCTTTTTTGTAGCTTGTTCCATTATGGTACCTTTTTACTTTTTGGCAGTTTTTGCAGCCTTACCAGCTTTCTTACGTACATACTCGCCTTCATAGCGGATGCCTTTACCTTGATAAGGCTCTGGCTTCTTATGAGCACGAATTTGGGCAGCAAATTGTCCAACTGCCTGCTTATCGATCCCGGTAACGGAGATCTGTGTGTTTTTGTCAACTTTAACGCTGATTCCAGTTGGAATAGCAAGTTGTGTTGGGTGTGAGTTACCTACTTGAAGGTCAAGCATATGGCCCTGCACAGCAGCACGGTAACCAACGCCGATCATCTCAAGCTTTGTCTCAAAACCTGTAGTAGTTCCAACGACCATGTTATTAACAAGCGCTCTGTAGAGACCGTGGAACTTTCTAAGTTCTCTTGCTTCTGGGTCAGATACACCAACAGAAACTTGGCCATTTTCTACGGAGAGATTGACACCAGGAATAAGAGCCTGATGCAGGGTTCCTTTTGGACCTTTGACGATAATTTCATTTTCTTTAACCTGTACATCTACCCCTTTAGGTAATGTAATCGGCATCTTTCCTTTGCGTGACATGATCTTATTCCTTTACCAAACGGTGCACAATAATTCGCCGCCGACCTTGCGGTTTCTGGCTTCTGATCCTACAAGAACGCCCTTGGATGTGCTCACAATTGAGATCCCGAGGCCGTTGAAGATACGTGGAATTTCGTTATAGCCTACATAGCGGCGTCTTCCTGGCTTTGATTCGCGCTTAAGTCCGCGGATGAGCGGTTCGCGATTTGAGCCATAGCGTAAGAAGATACGCATATGTGATTTGCCGCCTTCATTTTTTACGAGGAAGTGCTCAATAAATGATTCATCCTTCAGCAGCTGCGCAATATCTTGGCTAAGTACGCTCCACTGTACATCGACGTAGCGATGTTTCGCCATAGAAGCATTACGTATGCGAGTTAAAAGATCGCTTACTGGATCGTTAACCATTATTTTCCTCCCTCAATTTCGTGCCATTCAGGCACTACTACAGTCATTCCTTTAAATGGCATGCCCATGAGCCTTAACAGCTCAATGCATTGCTCGTCATCTTGTGCAGATGTTACAAATGTAATGTTCATACCCTGTGAACGCTTAACCTTATCGAGGTTAAGTTCTGGGAAGATCATTTGGTCTTCAAGACCTAAGCTATAGTTGCCGCGGCCATCAGCTTTCGCATTGAATCCGCGAAAGTCGCGAATACGAGGAGCTGCAATGTTGCAAAAGCGGTCAAAAAAGTCATACATACGCTGGCCTCTCAAAGTAACTTTGAGACCGATTGCCTGATCTTCGCGGAGTTTGAAGTTTGAAATCGCTTTCTTAGCGCGAGTAATCACTGGCTTCTGACCAGAAATTTGTGTAAGTTCATTCACACAATCGATAACAGCGTTCTTATCTTTGCTAGCTTCTGCTATACCCATGCTGATAACGATCTTCTTCATAGAAGGTACCATCATCGCATTTGCGTAGTTAAACCTTGACTTTAGTGCAGGCCGTACTTTTTTTGCGTACTGGCTCTTTATTCTCGACATAGTAAATTACCTACTTCTTAGAACTTTTCATTGAACGCCAGACATTTTTCTGACCGTTCGTTTCATAAATCAGCTCTTTATCGCCATTTTTTTCTGCACGCACAGCAAGCTTAAGCTTGTTGCCAGCATCGTCGCATGGTGCTACGTTAGAGACGTGGATTGGTTTCTCCATCTCAATAACGCCGCCCTTCGGATTCTGCTGCGAGCGCTTTACGTGCTTTTTGCAGAGATTAATTCCCTGAACAAGCACTTTATCGCCCATACTGCGAATGACAGTTCCAGTTTGGCCTTTAGAGTTACCGGCACATACAAGCACTTTGTCACCGGCACGAACTTTTTTAGATACGTTTCTCATTAGTATTTATATCCTATATAACTTCTGGTGCGAGTGATCCGATCTTTACATAGCCTCTATCGCGAACTTCGCGGGCGATCGGTCCAAATATACGAGTACCACGCGGATTGCCCTTGTCGTCGATAATTACGCAGCTATTTTTGTCAAAACGGATAAAACCATCTTTTCTGCGAATGAAGCGCTTTGTACGTACTACGACAAATCGCACTACTTCGCCCTTTTTGACGGTGCCGTTCGGTTTAGCACGCTTTACGCTGCCAATACCCACATCGCCGACTCCCATGTAGCGTCTCTTGGAGC
>CAYWZU010000132.1:0-2809 GCA_964462925.1 uncultured bacterium | reverse complement strand
ACATGCCTAGAGCCCGTTCAGGGCGAGTCAATTTCATGAAATAACAAGATACGCTTCGCTACAGGATAGCCGCTAAGAGCGGCTGCAGGATAAAATCAAAGAAAATTGTAGAAGCATTGATCACTGGGTTTAATCACCCTGAAGAGAGACTAACATAAGACTAATCGTTAGGATTCATACGAGGAGATGGGGGCGTAATTGCTTTGACCCCGTTTTGACCCCGTTTTTAACCTGATAAAAGGCCTTGCGCTTACAATTTTTACTCTAGGTATTGCATTATTTGATATTCGTGTAAGAACCTACTTTAGCTCTGCTTTTCAGGGCTACAGCGTTAAATATGCCGCTATTGCAAACTCTATAACCATTGAGTCTGTTGCAATGGGAGCTTTAAAGACTCTTTTCACAGCACCTCTTGCAAAATTTGTCGAAGAGATGATTAAAAAAGATGAGAAACCATCTCAAAAATTTTCTCCTCCGCCACCGAAAGAACCAAATTTTCGCAATTTTGATAATAAACCTTTCTTGGACAGATCTTTAGCTGATCTATATAGGATTGGATTCAGACTAGAAAAGCAACTATTTGCCTAAAATATGGCACGATCAACCAAGAGCCCGCCCCGGCGGGCTCTCACTTATAGAGCTTCTACTTCAACGGTGATGAGTGATTGCGGGGGAAGGAATACTCCAATCTTTCTATAAGCAAGGTCTGGGTGAATGTATAATCTCCTTTTTTCACCTGCTTTCATGCCTGCGACTCCTCGAGCAAATCCGGGTAAAGCATTTTCAAGACAAACAGATTTCGGCGCCCCTTCAGCATATGTGTCTGCAACGACTGTTGCATCAAGAGTTGTAATTTTATAGTGAAAGAGATTACTCGAAGCAAGTGAGGAGCTACCTGATTGTAAAACTTCACAATAAAGCCTATGAGGAACCAACTCTTGTATGTTTTCTTTTTTTGCAACAGCTGAAAAAAAACAATCAGGATCCTGTTCAAGTCCATCAGCTAATTTGCATAAGATTACCCCAAGAAGATTATCACTTAAAATAGCCTTCATTATTTCACATTTTGACTTATCGTATTCTTTTAGAATCTTTTGTGTCTCTTCGCTCTCAAGATCTGCTAGAAAGCCCACATCAGGAAATAAATCGAGGATTGATTCCTGTGCGGTTGGTTTAAGCCTTTCGTTTAGAAAGTTGTACTCAGCCTCTATTTTTTCCTTTCCCTCAGAGCTTAGAAGCTGCTTTTTTCGTTTAAACATTTGAGCGTTTTTATGCCCATACCCAAAAAGGATACCTAATAAACCATCATCATGCTTTACAATTTGCTCAAAGCTATTTGCTGGATCTATAAGCTGAGATAAAAGGTTTTCTGGGGTAATATCTGGGCCTAATATCCTTCTAAATTCATCTTGTTGCTCTGTGACAACATGAATAAAAGCTGGTTTATTAATGATAATAATTCCATACCAGCCCCCCTTTTCCTCAAATTTCAGAACAAAATTTTTTGAAGGAGTATATTTTTCCCAGAGTTTCTGCCCACGCCTATAAACTGCTTCTTTATCAAAAAAAGCATCTGGCACTGGCTGATTAACCCAACAGCCTGCACTACTTACTGGTTTTTGGCCAAATATAGTATATCCAAAGCCATCAAGGCGTATGAGCGTCTCAAAAAATAATGACATCTCTTCGCGCTCGCTCTTTGAAATCTCAACCCCTTGAACCATGGTGCAAGGGGTAAGTAGCGCGAGTAGAAAAAGAAAAAGAATGTGTTTCAGTGTGCAAAGCATATCTGCTTGCGATTATATCACAGCGTGGAATTTCGATTGTTCTTTACATCAGGATCACAAAGGTGCCGAGGACATCCGCAGCTTGGCCATCCACATTTATCAGGATTCAGATAGTTTTGTGTTCCACAATTTGTACACTTCCATGAAAGCGCGCTTACCGGTAACATCTCCCAACATCTTGAACAATGCCCTTTATTCTTCGAAGCAACACTACAAGTTTGTACTCTCCCACAGTCGGGACATTGAAGTAAACAGGCAAGCTCTGCTTCAGAATCCGAAAAAGAATCATTTTGCTTATGCTTTCTTCCCATCAGAAGATAACAAAAGCCGTTATCATCGACTTCAATGGCTGACATAGGATGCCATTCGTCATCGACATCAATAAATAATTCACCGCTTTCAGATGCTACCGTTTCAGTCTCAAGAGTAGCTATTGTAGCAAATGGAGAATCTGTCGCACTCGCAACATTGAAAGAGCAAAGAAACCAGAGTACCAATGTAACAGCAATATTCATATCTACCTCACCTAAGTGTTAGAGCAAATCCGACTATACTTCTGTCGAAAAAATATAGGCAAGCCAAAAGTGTTGGTTTTCCATTAGCAAGTTCACGCCACAAACGCAAACGGGGTCAAGCCTCACAGTATCACAGTTGCATCCCTTGAACTGTGATACTGTGAGGCTTGACCCCGTTTCATGCCGCACTGATAGTGGTTTTCAAGCCCGTTCAGGGCGACTTATTAAAGCCCACAGTGACCGAAAGGGAACTGTGGGAATAGACGTTCACATGCCTAGAGCCCGTTCAGGGCGAGTCAATTTCATGAAATAACAAGATACGCTCCGCTACAGGATAGCCGCTAAGAGCGGCTGCAGGATAAAAACAAAGATGAAGTGATCAGGACCGGATACTGCGATTCGTGCGGATTTGATAATGGAATCGCACGAATCGCAGTATCCGGCCCCTTTCACGAGGAACTCGCAATACTATGCAAAGCAAAGCAAGACATGGCAAATTCAATCTAT
>CAYWZU010000131.1:0-2822 GCA_964462925.1 uncultured bacterium | reverse complement strand
TCGATTCCTGCGATTCAGGGAATCACATCGGAAGAATCGCAAAAAAAAGATGCCTGTTTTTGATTTTACTCAAAACAGGCATCTTTTTGTTCTAGCTAGAGCTTATAGTACTAACTAGGGAGATAGAGGGGCATCAATGATGATGCTTGCATTCGGCACCTCATCAGTAAAGTACTGATCGAGCGTTTTGCCCGTACCATCAAAGGTTACATTGACGCAGACTAATCTGATATTGCCGGTATCAGAAAATGCAGGGCTATGACCTGCAACATCAAATACTATGCTATTTGTGCCATCTGCGCTAAGTGCATGAGGGCCATCTGCAATAAACGATCCTACAGGAGTTCCGTCAGATGTAAACTGCAATAAAGTTACTCTCCATTCACCTTCTGGGACAGTAACGGTAATGGTATCTGGTCCTCCATCATTTGGCCGTGTCACATTAAACGCATATGTTCTAAGAGACAGGGCATCTGTCTCAAAATGCTCTGGCAATGTGCGTATAAAGGTCTCACCAGTATAGGGGGTATTGTAGCTTGCTGGGATCACATCATTATCGTTCATGCGCTCCCAGAAATCTGCAAACTGATCAAGACCATAGATAGCTAGTGTTTCTAAAATCTTATTAAAGCCGCTATATTCAGTATTGTAAATCCAGTATGGGAAGTAGTTTCTCCATTTGGATGGAATACTTGTGTTATTGCGTAGCATAGTGATTGAAATGCTATAGTCATTCCACACATCTTTTATGTTTTTGCCAAAGAGATCACCAAGCGCCCTGTCAAGAGCTGCACTTCCTCCCACATCGTTTACAGGCAAGGCTGCAAATGAATCTGGGATGTTGTTTTTTTCAAGTAAAGGCCCGAGCGTCTTGTTAGAAAGCACATCCATAGTGCGTCTCATAACTTGGTTGTTGTAGTCGAACTGATCTTGCAAATACTTCCACCATATTCCCATTCCGTAGGTTGAAAGCCCAAAGGAATCGGGCCTCATGGCAGTAAATTCACCACGGGTTGTGCGGATAAGTCTTTGTGTAAAGACCCCTGCACGAAGTGGAGCAAAAACATTGCCTGAAGCATGAGGGTCAAGCTCGATGCCGACGGCCATACCTTCTGCCGGCAAAAATTCAATAACGCCGCTTGCAAATTGCGCCTGGTGGGTAAATTCATGGGCATTAACGTTTATAAAATCTTCTGCTGCAGATACGTTTGTAGCAACGGGTGCGGTTGCAACATTTTCTGGATATGATGTTATACCCTGTAGTACTGGAAGCGGAAGCTTCAAGCCATCCAAAGCCCATGCAGGATTATCCCATAGGGATATTGAAGAGACCATGCTGTAATGCTCTTTAACTTTGGTGATAGGATTATCGCCATGAGCGCAGCGGTGTCCATGATATTCCTGAGATGGTATGATGAGAGGATCAACATTGCTCGCATGGGCGTTCAAGTCGGGTATGGGCATAGCATAGCAGTCAAAAGCTTTTGAATCGCCATTCATGGCATTAGCAACAACTCCCGTATAAAACTGTATCAAATCATCAAAGTCCGGGATAATGTCTCTAATAGGCGTTGTTGATTCAAAGAATTCAACTCCTCCATCTTGCATAACGCGGCTGCGTATTGCTACAGTTTCAGATACCTGTGCAAATAGGTCTGCGTTTTTCAAGCTCGAGGCAACTAAAGTGCCGCTCTTATCATGTTTAAACACCTTAAAACTGCCATCAAAGCCTGCTAAATGCTCTGTATATGCAATGTTAAGGTCGGGGTTGCCAACATCTACTACACGAGATGTCAAAAAGTACTTGGCTACGTCAGTGGTTGGCACATGAATTGTTAAGACATGCCAATCTGTATCATAAAATGCGACTGGTCGTACATTGAGAGACTTTTGATAGCGGCAAAAATCTGTGGTTATAGGAATTCTTGTCGGATACCCATGGCCATTTTTGTATGTACCTTTGCTGCTCTTGTAGGTATCTAAAACAAAGTACTCTTCAGCGTATGGGTTGTTAGAGGCATGAAGATCTACATATGCCGGCATGCCTTTATTATCACTACTTGAGGAGCTCGTGCTTTCATCATCCCATATAAGACGCAAGGCTACATAGGGCTTAAGTAGTCCAAAAACTGGGTCTCCTTGTCCTGCAGGATAGGTCCAGATAAACTGGTCGCTAAACTTTTTAAATGTATCGCTACCTTGGATATCAAAGCCCCTCTGAGCAAAATAGGGAATGTTATGCTGATAGATGTTTTCAACAGTATCTGGAAATAGTGTCGTCATAGGCTGGGTAACAATCGGATCTAAAATATCACCACTCGGATACTTTGCCTCTAAAGCGCCGTGGTAGCGAAGAGGGAAGTTTTTAAAGCCAGAGTTGTATGATTTTTTAAAACCACCATTCAGATCAAGGGAGCCATTATTATGATAGCCATATACCTTTGATCGAGGGTCTGCCCCTGTATCTGGAAAAACAGGTTTGAGTGGTATTGTAAAGTCTTTTACAATTTTAAGCTCGCTTACAGCGGAGTCGTAGATATACTGCTGCCACACAAACTGGTGTTGAATAGCATCAGTCTCTGTATACCAGAGGTCATCGAATATTGGCTGATAGGATAAGGTATTTGTGCAATCTTTTGCTAAAAGGCCACTATCTGCTCCTAGCAGTATAGTGCAGCTTAGCAATATACTGTAGGCTTTGTTTGTAAATTTCATAGGTAGCTCCTAAAATTTCTGTTTTAGACAAAGCGAATACTGCATCCACTTTTCGCATGCTACCTTATAAATAATAGATGACTACTTGTAAATAAAAAATAAGTTCA
>CAYWZU010000130.1:0-2996 GCA_964462925.1 uncultured bacterium | reverse complement strand
GATAAAGTCGCAGATGATAAGACCGCCGATGTTGCGAAGGCGAAGCTGGCGAGCGATTTCTTCTGCTGCTTCTAAGTTAATGCGAACGAGGGTCTCTTCGACATCTTCTGATTTAAAGTTTGAGCTTCTACCAGAGTTTACGTCGATTGTATGCATAGCTTCTGTCTGATCAAAAAAGAGGTATCCTCCGCTTCCAAGCCAGATTTTACGCCTTAAGCTTTTTTCGATCTCTTTTTCGACGCTAAAGCGCTCAAACATCGGCACTTTATCACGGTAGTATTCGATGCGGAGAGGATGCTCTTCTTCATAGGGCGCGTAGAGACGTTTGCAGGTTTGAAAGACGTTGTAGTCATCTACGAGCACGCGATCGAGTTTTTTATCTGCTGCAAGGAGCACTGCTCGCTTGATGAGGTCTGACTCTTCATACAAAAGCTCAGATCCAGGAGACTGCTTAAAACGCTCGATGATTGTCTGCCATGTTTGCATGAGCTCTTCAGCTTCAGCAAAGAGCATCTCTTGGGTCGCATGCTGGCTTGCTGTTCTGCAGATGAGGCCCATCTCTTGCGGCATTTCAAATGAACGGATTATTTTTTTGAGACGGTCGCGATAGCCTCTATCTTCAATCTTTCTTGAAACTCCTCGGTGAGGGGAATTTGGCAAGAGTACGAGGTAGCGGCCAGGAAGTGAAATTTTTGAAGTAAGGCGAGCACCTTTTGTGCCAATTGGTTCCTTAACAACCTGAACGATTACCGATTGATCTGGTTTTAAGACTTGGTCAATTTTAAGATTTTGCGTTTTGTCTATTGTGCTGATGTCATAATCAAGGTCAAAGTCCATATCAAACATCTCTTCGAATTTTTTTGTGTTTTCGATGATGTCTGAAATGTGGATAAAGCCGTTTTCGCCTTCGCTGATATCGATGAAGGCAGATTGTATGTTATGTAAAATATTAGTTACACGACCTTTGTAGATGTTGCCGGTCATTTGGCGCTCTTTTTTTCTCTCTACAACAAGATCTTGCAATACGCCGTTTTTCAACAAGGCAAGGCGCATTTCCTTGGATTCAATATTTAAAAGAATTTCTTGCATTTTTTCCTCTGTTGCAAGACGCTATAGTAGCAAAAATTGCCCTTTTACGATACTATTTCGTGGATTTTGGAGATATCAATGCAATTCAATGCTTTACGCACCTTCGGGGGCTCTCTCATTGTGGCGGGGACATCGATTGGCGCAGGGATGCTTGCGCTGCCTGTCGTTACAGGCCCTGCTGGGTTTATTCCCTCAATTGGCGTGCTGATTGCATGCTGGGCATTTATGACTATGACTGGGCTTTTATTTGCAGAGCTATCGCTTTGGTTAAAAAGCGATGCCAATATCCTCACCATGGCAAAAAAAACGCTTGGCAAGCCAGGGCTTATACTTACCTGGATACTCTACCTCTTTCTTTTTTATAGTTTAACGATTGCCTATATGGTAGGTGGTGGAAATTTGCTTACAGAGCTCTTTGGTGAGGGCTCATCCGATAGCATCAGAATTTTGCTTTTTTCTCTTGCTGCAGTTGCAGCCATTGCTCTTGGCAAAAAAATAATTGATCCAGTTAATCGACTTTTGATGATTGGCCTTTTTGTGGCTTATGGCGGCTTTGTACTTATAGGGCTTCCAACTGTTAAGAGCGAGCAGCTACTTTTTTCAGACTGGAGCTTAGCATCTCTTGCACTTCCGGTGACCTTTACTTCATTTGGCTTTCAAGGCACAGTGCCTACGCTTGCATCCTGGATGCACTATGATAGAAAACGGCTTTTTAGAGCCATTATCATTGGCACAACGCTTACGCTCATACTGTATATCATCTGGCAATGGCTCTTTTTGGGCATCGTTCCCCGCACTGGCCCAAATGGCCTTTTAGAGACTTTAAACGAGGGAAGAGATGCTGTCTATCCACTGCAGTACTTTACAAGCAGTCCGTGGATTTGGGGGCTTGGTCGCACTTTTGCCTTTTGTGCACTTACAACTTCATTTTTAGGGGTTGGGATTGGGCTTATCGACTTTTTGAAAGATGGCCTTAAAATGCAAAATAGGGGAGGCCTCCTTCTTCTTGCATTTGGACTGCCGCTCATAGTTGCCCTTTGCTACCCTCATATCTTCCTGCAGGCTCTCGGGGTTGCTGGCGGATTTGGCTGCGCAAGTTTGCTTGGCGTGTTGCCTATTCTTATGGTCTGGAAAGCAAACGTTGGCAGCTTTCAAAAGAAGACTTATATACTATTACTTGCTTTTGTCCTTTTTGAAATGGGCATTGAACTCTTTAACATTCTGCATAAACTATGAAAGAAAAATTAAAAATTTACATTGAGCGCATTCGCGACGGAAATACAGAAGAACTTGCCGAAAAGCTCTCTCCAGCCTTTATGGAAATTGAAGAGCAGGATGTTAGTTTCAAATCTCCTATAGAGGTTATGGGAGAGGCCTACGTCACAGATGACTTTCTTCTTATCCGCATGAGCATAAAAACTGAAGCGCTTCTCACATGCGCTCTTTGCAACGAAGAGTTTAGCTTTCCAATCGATATCGAGGATATGGTCCAAGAAGAGCCCTTAGAGGAAATTAGGGACGGCGTCTATGACCTATTGCCGCTCATTCGTGAAAACATCCTCCTTGCAATTCCATTTTATCCTCAATGCGGAATTGACTCCTGCAAACATAGAAGCGAAATAGAGCCTTACCTCAAAAAAGAAAGGCCCCCAGAAGAAACCAGCCCTTTCAAAGATCTTTAAAAATTTTCACCACAGAGGCACAGAGACGCAGAGTACGAGCAAAGAGAGAAAAATTAAAAACATCTCTTCACTTACTTAATTCCTCTCTGTGGTAAAATTTTCTTTAAGCTCATCCGAAATATGGCTCTTGCAATTTTATATCTGATTCAGTACACTATTTCACACAAAAGTTAAGGAGTAATTTGTCATGGCAGTACCACGTAATCGCCATTCGAATGCGCGTAA
>CAYWZU010000129.1:0-3004 GCA_964462925.1 uncultured bacterium | reverse complement strand
ACTTTATTGAGGGTATACTCTTTTTATTTTAAACACAACTTCTGATCATATCTCTACATCCTTAGTTAGTGCTCTTTTAATGTTTAGAGAGCTTGGTGATTAATACCTTAAGTGCATTCAAAATGTCTCTTTCCTTGAGTTCAAGGAACTGCTTAATTTTTTTTGTGCCTTCTGCAAAATATTCATGGTCACAGTATTTGGGATCAGTGTTTACAGGGAGGTCCGAAGTCTCAAATGCAATTTCTGTGAAAAAGTTTTAGATATCATTTTCAGATCGCGTTATGTCCAGGCTTAATTCAGAAATAATATTGCAAACAGTTATTAAGTGAAGCTTACCGTGCAGTGCTTCTTGGGCAATTTGAAGCATGTCTTGTTTTATTTCATTTTCATGGGTAATAATCATTTCGTAGACTATTATGGCGTAGTCCTTTTTTTCTTCTAATATTGTTAATTTTGCCGCTTCGCCTGCGCGTATCGGATATTGTCGTTCGGTAATCGCGCGATCCTTTTTCCAGGTTTTGGGAATTTGAATTTTAATTGGAAAGGACTCTATAGCGTCAAAATCTTTTTCAGAATATCTCTTAACCAGAGCGGTTACGATATTTTTATCTGAAGTATAAATTTCAAAAAAACTAGTGTCAAAAGCTCTGATTTCAAGTATGGAATTTGCAATTTTTCTAAACTCTTCGTCTTCAGTGTATAATTCTGTTGTAGGGGCCACATCACAAGACAGTGTGGTTGCAAAAAATACACCAGAATAAAATTGGTCTACAGCTAGGCTTAATTGCATCATCCTCCTTAGAGTGCCTATGAGCTGGGGTAGCGGTGCTTGAAGATTTAATCTTGTAGCTAAATAGCCCACAGCATCTACGTCAGCTGCATACCAAGTTAAATCCTTAGTGTAATCAGATAAAACGATAAGGATATCTAAAAGCTGAATGCCTAGGCACGATACCCCTTTACTTCCTTGAATTTTCACTAAGTAATTTTCTGTTTTTACTGCCATTGGGATGTCCTAATTTTGCTCTTGCGTATGACATATGAGTAAAATGATTATGCCTTGATGCTAATTTCGGTGGTTAGTTTTTTAATTAGTTCTATGCATGACTTTTGGATGTCTTCATTTTCAAGAGCAACATATCGGTTAATTTCCTTATCTACTCTTACAAGGTAATCTGGTTCACATAACTCGCGTACAGAACCCATGGGTAAATGATCAGTTTCTGAATCGACAGCTCTAAAAGGGATGTAAATATCGTCATCAGGATCGTTAGTATCGCAACTTAGACCAGTTATTATTCTACATCCGCTAATTATGTGTAATTTGCCTTCTAAGAGTTCTTGAGCTATTCGAATAAGTTCTTTTTTTGTATCAGTATCATTCATGGTTTATTTCTTTTATTTGAAAGCCTCTGATGCTAATTTTTAACTTTTCAAGCTTTCATTTTTACTAAAAGGGTAATCAGATATTTTTCTTTCGTTCCAGGTTAGAGTATCTCGTCTCTTTTGGTAATCTGTATTCCTGAGGCTACAACAGTGATGAATTGGAAATCTTCAATGTCAATGATTGCATAAGTTTTGAATTCATGCTCTGATGGTGTTTTTTCATAATATCTGGCTAAAGCTTCTTGCTCAATAGTAGAAGACTCAGTAGATTCAAGAATTCCAGCAACAAAACAGCCAATTTTGTATGTGAAAGCAATGACGTTAAAAAAAAGGACTTCTATAATGTTTTCGTCCCAAGCAATTAATTCGACAGTTAGGATATCTTCTTTGAATGGGCCTTCGGACAACGTGCAAGACTTGTAAGTAGCATCAGCAAAGTCAATGTTAGTGGTAACAAATTTCATTATCTAAGAGTCTTCTTTAAGTAATTCCTGTAGTCGATCTTTTGCTTTGTTCAATATCTTTTCGAAGTCACTGAAGGGAAATTCCCAAAATGATCCATTGTTTGGTGGAAATATACGAATTCTTAGATTATCAAACCCGTCTTCTTGTGTTAGCAAAGCGACTAGGTGATCTTCAAAGCCAATATCTGCGACAAGATCGTCGAACTCAGGGTCACTACCAACAGAAAACTCAAACTTCACTTTAGATGAAAGTTCCTCTACTGATCTCTTAGTCATATTCGCGAGTCTCAACGATTTTAATGATTTCATCTCGACATTCTTCAGGAAAATATACAAAAAATTTATGCTCTGGGAATTCCCACCAATGTCTCACTGTATCGAACAAACATTCAACATAGATTCTTCTGTTTTCTGCATTGGCTAAAAAAGGAATATCTTGATGAATGATGCATATGTTCTTTTCTTCCACGAAACTAAGATCCATGAGGCAGTCATCAAAAGCATCCCAATTATTTCCAAAATATGAAGGAAAATTTAAACCCACACTACAAGCTTTGAAAAGTTCCTTTTTTTCTGTAATCTTTCCAGGCATAGAAAGAATCTTTTCCCCATTGCTAAGTTCGGGTTGTGTATTTGTATAGTAATTAAAGTAGGTCATTTAATTTAGTGTTATAAAGGTTTCCTAATGATTGTAAGTTTCACGCTCTTAATCATTTACCATTGGTCTTTGAGGTTAGTTTCCTTCTTTCAGTCTTTGTTGTGCTTCTAATAGTGCCTTAATGTAATCTTCTAAGGGTATATCAAGTGCTGAAATGCCTAATTGATATAGTTTAATTTTCATTTTATCACGACCTTCTTCTTGTGTTATAATGCCGATAGCTTGACCATCATAATAAATATCAGCCACCATTTCTTCGTAATCCAGGTCGCTACATACTTCTATTCTAAATTTTTCAGTCAATTTCATTTAGGATGCTTTTTGAAATTTCAAGTGATTATAAGGAAAACTGATGGAAACCACCTTCGTCAAAAATTTCTTCAGTTCCATATCTAGTGTTGCGTCCCCAACAAGTCGTATCCATTAGGTTATAATACATTTTGACCTTGCCCCTAAATTTAGTCCAAGCCTAAATAGAGGTTCCTGTTAAAGCTCC
>CAYWZU010000128.1:0-3102 GCA_964462925.1 uncultured bacterium | reverse complement strand
ACATCTGGTGGTGGTGGCAAGAATGGGTTAATTGATGAGACTGTCATATAAAAGCCTCCTTATCTAGCTATACCGTCAGCCATCTTCTCAATAAGCTGTGTCAGTCTTGAGAGAAGGCCGGTTGCTGATTTATAAAATTCTTCAAAAACAAACATCACTTCGCGTAGGTTTTCGCGCTCTGTATCATTAAATGATTGTGACGAAACAATCGCGTTACTTAAATTTCTTTGGAATCCGCCTGGATCTGCTGTTTGGGTATCCTGTATCCAGTTTTTCAAGGCATTTGCGGGATCTTGAGAGACGAGGTTCTGAAAGTCAGAGTTTATTTTGTTTAATGCAAGTACAAGGCCATTTGCAGGAGAGCCTGCAGACCCGAGCTGCTGTACGAGATACGTCAAGTTTGCAGTAATTGTCGATGCCGAATACGTTGCAATATTCTTGGCTGCGGTATTTAAATCATCAAATGCACTTGCTGCAAGCTGTGCATTATCAGGGATAGGATCACCTTGCGCAAGGTTGTTAAAGTAGGCTTTATAACCATCGGGTGTTTCCGAACTAATGCGAGTAAGGGTTTGAAGTGATTGGTCGTAGGTTGCCTTTTCAAAGCTATCAAAGGTTCCCTGAGGTGACTGGGTATTAATGTTTACGTTGTTTAAGAGCTGCAATTGCATAATGAACTTTTGCGGGTCTTTTTGGTTCATCAAGTCTTGCAGGGAGTTTAGGTAGCTAAGCGCTTGCTGGTTAAGGTCTACGGCGCTTTTTAGCTGATTCATTTCGTTAAAGAGGATTTCATTTCCCCGAGAGACATAATCTACCATTAAAACCTGCTGAATGGACATAGAATCAGAAAGAGCAGCATTTCCTTTGAGGTGGGCTTGGGAAGCAGCAGATATTGCCTGCTGGAGTACATTTGCAAGGCCATAGACAGTTGCATTTGCGCCTGTAACATTGGTAATGGCAGCTTGTGCATTTGCACTATTTGTAGGATCGCCAATTGGATCCCAGCCGGCAGCTCTTAGTGTCCTGATAAGCTTATCAAGCCCTTGAGCCATGTACTGGTCCATGGTGGTTGTAAGAGTTGCAACTCCGCTAGCTCCTGCATCTGCTGGAACCATGATTATTTTCGGATTAGTTGTGCTAACTGATGCATCGTTCGGATCTGATGTTATGATAAATGGACTTGCAGGAATTGCAGGTGTACCGGTTGTATTAGGGACAATTGAGCCTTCTACGTCAGTATTTGTGCCAAAGTTGCCATAGCTAAAAGTCTGAAAGCCTTGAGAGTTGATTTGTCTCATCTTCGACCAGTTGTTGAGCAAGTTGATCGCATCTGAGACGGTCTGTGCACTTGTAGGGCCACCAAAGACAATAGTGCCAGCGTTTAAAGTGGTGGGTGTTGGAGGGTGAAGAACGCCATTTGCGTCTTTAATTTGGGCTCCAAGCCCCAAAAGTATCTGCGTAAGTTCATAATTATAATAACTTTGCGCGTCTTGAGATATCTCAAAGTCAAAGATTCTTGGATCTGTGGCTAGTACGCTTGAGTTGACATCATTCGGTTGCAAGAAGTTTACAACAATTTGTGTCATAATCTATAGCCCTCCCGTAGCAGTTAAGGCTGTTTGGTAGGGGAGAGATAGTTCTTCTCACCCTGCCTCTACTACCCATTATACTATATTTAAAATTTTAATTCAATGGTGCGGGTCGGCTTAGAGAGAAAAAGGACAAACGACATAAAGGACCAAAGGGACATAAAGGACCTAAACGACAAAAGGACCAAAAGGACGATTGCAGTTGTCCCTTAGGTCCTTTATGTCCCTTATGTCGTTTTGGTCCTTTAGGAGGCTTGGTTCTCCTGTATCGATTCCCGTCTTATCGTGGGAAGTCGATTTCCTAGGATAGTGTCTTTATCGATGAAAATTTCTCTAATTGTATCATCGGTAGGCACTTCAAACATGAGGTCCCTCATGATGTTTTCGAGTATGAGGCGGAGGGCTCTTGCGCCTGTTCCTGCATCATGGGCTTTTTTGGCTATTGCTGCAAGGGCATCAGGGGTAAACTCAAGGGCTACGCCTTCCATGTTAAAGAGGGCCTTAAATTGCTTGATTATAGCGTTTTTAGGCTCGCTTAGGATTTTGACGAGATCTTCGATTGCAAGCTCGTTAAAGTTGGCTATGCAATTAAAGCGGCCAATAAACTCTGGAATCATACCAAAATGGATAAAGTCCTCTGGCTCGACTTTCGCAAGAAGTGCATTCTTTTCTGTTGCATCGACAGAGTCTCTATCATTAATTTCAAAGCCGATTGTGCTCTTGCCAAGTCGTTTTGCAATGATTTTGTCAAGGTTTACAAAGGCGCCGCCAGCAATAAAGAGGATATTTTCCGTATTTACACGAATGTACTCTTGATTTGGGTGCTTTCTTCCGCCTTTTGGAGGAACATTAGCGATAGTGCCTTCAACAATTTTGAGTAGTGCTTGCTGCACGCCTTCGCCAGAAACGTCTCTTGTTATAGAGACATTGGAGGTTGTTCGGTGAAGCTTATCAATTTCATCTATATAGACAATACCGCGCTCAGCACGCTCCACATCATAATCTGCATTTTGAAGAAGGCGTAGGATGATGTTTTCCACATCTTCACCCACATAGCCAGCTTCTGTAAGCGTTGTAGCATCTGCGATAGCAAAGGGGACATCTAAAATCTGTGCTAAAGTGCGGGCTATCAGTGTCTTTCCTGAACCTGTAGGGCCAAAAAGCATTACGTTTGATTTGTTAAACTCGATCTCGCCAGGGCCTTTTTTAGCATTGATTCGCTTGTAGTGATTATAGACAGCAACGCTAATCACGCGCTTTGCTTGTTCTTGACCTATTATATATTCATCAAGTTTTGCTTTGATTTCTTTTGGCTTAAGAATTTTAAGCTCAAAACTACTTTGGGGCTTTTTTTCTAAAATGCCAGTGCAAAGCTGTACGCAGCGGTCGCAAATATAGACATTTGGGCCTGCAATAAGCTTCTCGACAAGGTCTTCTGGACGGCCGCAGAATGAGCATGTCGCAGCTTCTTTATTAAAAACCGATCGCTTTGTCATTACTATATCTACCTTTT
>CAYWZU010000127.1:0-3153 GCA_964462925.1 uncultured bacterium | reverse complement strand
TCTCTTGATCGTGCACAATTGAAAAAAGCAGTTGAAAAGGGCCAGAATAAGGAGTACACCCTTCTTGAACTTCCTCAGCTTAACCATGGACTACAAACCTCCCAGACCGGCTCGGTCAAGGAATTTTCACTTAACGAAGAGACAGCCTCTCCCTTCGCTTTAAAGACAATGTCAGATTGGATCTTAGGAATTGTAAGGAAATAAAAAAATGACCAATCCTGTTTTTGCAAGCTCATTAAATAGCGCTCCTAAAGAAGGGGTTTAGCAGCTTATTGGAGGGATCGTGGGTGACCTTTTCTTCATTAAACTTGAACTTCCTATACCTCTTCAACAAGATCGAGATGCCTTTCTGGCTCAGATCTCAAAAATGTTTAAGTAAACACAAATCACTGAGTGTCAGCTCTCCCCAGTGCGGTGCTTCTAGCACCGCTCGACCATGAGCCACTTGACAATTATATCCCCTCTGTATTACAATATGTAATATAGCAAGGGGTGCCCATGAGAACCAGAATTATAACAGCCAGAATGAATGATTCGATCACTGCTGAGATCGAATTTCTTAAATCTTCTCTTAGACTTCCAAACGTAACATCTGTGCTGACATTTGCCATTCACTCGCTCTATAAATCCGTGAAAAAAGAAGATTCCAAAAAAACTTCATTGGAACACTTTCAAGAAAGCGGCCTCCTTGGATGCATGGAGGCAGCTCCAGATCTTTCCGTGAATTATAAAAATGAGCTTTCTGACATCATAGCAAAAAAGCATTCTCAACCAAAAGTCACTAGAAAAAAGACAAAATAGAGATCTAATGAAAAAGACTACAAACCGCGAGTTAATTCTCGATGCTGGTTTTTTCATAGCACTTTTGAATAAAAAAGATCATCACCATAAAACTGCTAGAAAACTAATTCAATCACTTCCAAATCGGCAATGGGTCACTACATGGCTTGTGTTAACAGAAGTTACCCACATGCTGATGAAGGCAAACGCTACGAACGGGGTTGTTGGATTGCTGGATTTGTGTGAAAATGGCGGCATCACTCTGTTTCAACTAGAACTTACGCATATTGCCCGTTTAAAACAGCTCATGCAGAAGTACAAGACGCTACCTGCTGATCTTGCAGATACCTCGTTAATTGTCCTCGCCGAAGCACTTGGCCATGGCGACATTCTCTCAACAGATCAAAGAGACTTCAGTACATACCGCTGGAAAAATCATCAACCCTTTAATAACTTATTTAAAGTGTAAGACCTTAAGCCCCGCGCCGATCTGTCCTGAAACGGGGTCAGGCCTGACACAAAAAACGGGGTCAAAACGGGGTCAGGCCTGACACAATGACAGTTGACCGACAGACGGGGCTATACTCTACCGGCAAAGCGGAATCATCATTTGCACTATACACTACTGAGTCGCCAACTTTAACAAATGAAATCCTTGCAGAAGGCCCATACATTGGCTATGAATAGTATCTCAAGCTTTTTTAAAATATAATACAGCAACTTCTTTCACTTTTCAATGGATAGGGACACTTTTGTTTCATCTTTTCTATAAGATGAGCAGGATAGTGCTTCTCCTTTGCCTTCTGGATATCCCAAGGGCGTACCTCTACCCCATAATCCACGACTGCTTCTACAACTTTTGCTGAGCAGGCATCTAGTATAGAGCTCAAATATATCATTTTAAGCATACTTTCTCGATCTGTCATGCCCAACAATTTTAAAAAAACAGCTTCAGAATAGCCATTACTAGCGATTTCATTGAGATACCTAGCATCAAAAACGCCACTTGCTTTCGGTAGCGCTTTTTCCACAAGTTCGTGATAGCGTCTCTTCTCTATAATATGTTGAAGAGCTTCAAGCAACTCATCGTTGCTTACGTGAGCCAGAAGGAAGGCAATGACATCTTCCGGATAGTTGTTGTCAAGTGCATCAGAAATTTTGCGAGCGTCAACAGTGTTGGGGGCCATTCTGACCACTATTTGTTCTATCACTTTTTTTGAATATACATGGTCAATGGCCAATCGTAGGTGGTATTCCCCTATTTGATCCTCAGGGCACTTGCGATAGGCTGCGAGCAATCGCAGAACTAAGTCTTCAGAAAAGTCTCTTTCCAGGGCAAGGCGTATATGGTACGCCGAGGCGTCCTCAGAACATTTTTCTAAGAGAAGAGTAATGATTTTTTCTGATACGCGCTGTTCAAGAGCAATTCTCACCTCGTACTGATCCGCTTTGGTCATTTTTTCGATATGCCCTTCAAAATGATGGTGAAAAGCTACGGGAAGTTCTTGCAAAAGGTATCTGACCCCAACCCGATTCGCATCAGCTAATCCGAAGAAAACTGGCACCAGGTGCTCAAAACGTTCGATTTTTACAGCTGTTAGTATAGTAGCTGCGGTAATTGTAATATTTTTATCTATTAGCAAATGTACCGTTTCTAATGTACACCACTCTTGTTCCATAGTGTGTCCTAATATGTTCGGATCAGGATATATCCCCCACCAGGGATGATTAACGGAAACTCCAGCCCGCACTAATAGCTGCATTTCTTCATCAGGATTTGGAAGGCAAAAAGTATCAGATGGCGAAGCATCAAGCTCCCTTTTATACTGGTCAGACTGTACTACATAATTATCCCAGATCTCATTCAGACGAGATCGCGTAGAGTCTCCGAGCTGTGAAAGCCTCATATCAATAATTTGCTTAGCCGCGAGCACAGTCGTGGGATGTACAAACACAACTGGTTCTGGTAACTTCCTTTGAAAATAGTGGCAATGCCTTCTGTAATAGGCCATAAGCTGAGAGTGGGAAGACACGCCTTCTAAAGGGGTAATTTTATACTGCTTAAGGATTTCACCATAAATAATTGCGCTTGATTTTTTATTTACCTGTGCACAAGCTAGCCTATCCTCTTCGCCCAAACGCTCGAAGAACATCATCTTGGCTAAGTCATGTGACAAATCTGAAACAAATATGCATGCCATTATTGTGTTTCTCCTAATTTAAGGCCATTATAAGTTGACATATTTTATTCTGTCAATTACACCTTATCTATGAATAGATTAGGTGATGCATTAGATCTTGCAACTGTGACGAGGAGAAAGGAATAGGACATTCAAGCATATGAGCCTCTTCCTCCCGGGGGGAAGAGGCTCA
>CAYWZU010000126.1:0-3176 GCA_964462925.1 uncultured bacterium | reverse complement strand
GTCTCTAAAAATGCATCTTCCAAACTCAAAGAGAGCAGGCATTCTCTAGCAAGCTTCTCAAATGGTTTCTTCCATTCAAGCGGTGGTGGATTCACCTGTTGAGGCAAAGGGTGTGTATTGCGAACTTTAAATACTAATCGAAGCGCCTCTTTCAGGGTTGTCATATCAAAGGTTTTTATTCGAGCCAAGAGTACCATATCAATAAGGTCTTTGGTGCGGGTATTTATCCCCTGACGAGGAAGCGTGTAGGCATGCAGCTTTTCTGCGTATTGCTGCTCGATGGAGACCATCGTGAAAACCGGACACGCGATGCCACAAAAATTTAGCCAATCTGTTCCTTGGAAAGCTTCCGTCCTTGTAACTATAGCATCTGCCCCAACGTCCAGTTCAAATCTAACAAAAATCTTACCGTCGATAAAAGAAGAAACAGGATAGCGCGCACCTCCATAGGGCGCGTTTTCTATATCGAGCTCAGGCTCTCCAATTTGATAAACGAAAAAATCATTGAGATTTTTACTAGCCAGCTCGCGGAGTTCCTCTAAGATTATAAGGCTTATGAGGTCGTCTTTTCCCTTCGCCCTTTCAAGACTGGTCAAATCAATGTCCTTCGTAGCACGGGCAGAGGAGAGGCGCAATTCCATTGCATAGCCACCCTTGAGAAAGAAGGTAGATTCTTCCTGCGAAAAAATTCGAGCAAGTAGCCGATCAAAGGTAACTTTCCTTCTCAAGCGCTGAATATCATCATTTGTTGTGCTAGCTATTTTTTTAAGTTGTGACTCAAGACCTCTTCGGAAGTCAGTCGCTGTTTTATAAACCGTATTCATCAAGGATCCTAAATAGTATGGGTATTTGACTCTGCAAATTAGCCTGGTTCAGCTCTTTTCTAGTAACCATTCCTTTGCGCAACGCATCATGCACTGCCTGTTTAATTAAATCATAAGAGAGCTCCCCCTCTTGTGCGATGTCGATGAGCGTGCGTAATGGGGTGGTGATCAGGTAGCCCTGTTGTGCTTGAATATCTACCTCTCTCAAGTCAACATAATGGAGGGCAAGTATTTTTGGAATCTCAACTCTTTTACGGAATTTTTTTGGCACTGACATGTGCAATTTAGAGGGCATGACATCTGAAAGCTCAAAAATATCAAGAGCAGTTTCATGCGACCAAACCCCACGCACCTGCCCTTTCTTATCACGGCTCCAAAGGCTCCAAAGAACAAGTTCTGGACGATCAGTCATTGGATAATGAGCCAACCGATAAATGCCATGCTGCTCTCTTATCCATTCTTTAGAAATAAGGTACCTATGCACATTAGACGATGGGAACCCACACTCCTCTGCTTGGCGGCTGGTGAAATAGCCCTGCTGACGTTCGGCAATTTGAAAAAGAAGGTCTTTTTTGCTCATACACAAACACTATCAAATTGATAGGTTTTGTGCAAGAATAAAGATAAAATAAAAAAATCCCCCCTTATTTTGGCCAGCGCCCATGGATGGGTAATGTAGGTAAAGGTTGTCTTTTTACTACATTTTTATCCAATTCTATCGTTACGACTTCTTGTTAATAATAGTTCATAAAGGTAAAATTAAGTTAGAAACAGTCCAAAATAATGGTATTTTCATGAACGCTGATTATAATTTCAAATTTTCCCAGCCAGGGGGCAATCAACCTCATGAATTCGAATTCAACCTATCCAAAAGCGACCATGTAGAACAACAATCACAGATCAAAGTCGGCGAACAGACTTACAGTATCCTACCAAAAAACCCTGAAGACCTTGGCGCAATTAAAAGTTTATTAGAAAAATCCATCCGTGAAAATAGCATTCAGACCGTAGAAGATCTTAAACGTCATATTACTTCAGCATCTTCATCAACGAACACAAGCACCTCTCAAATTAACTCAGTAGGCGTCAGCATACTGAGTGGAAATCCTCTTAAAGGACGCATCCCCCAAACTGTCCACACCCTGGCACACGAATTGAGAGAGAAGTATGTTTTTCCTGAAATTGGTAAAAAATGCGCAGCGTATATAGAACAGCAGCTGCAAGAAGGTGCATACGATGGAATCTCCGACCCGGAAGTCTTTGTAAGCGTTTTAACAACTGATTTGCGCTCGATCTCCGGTGATAAACATGTTTTTGTAGGGATTAGACCGCAAAAGGTTGCTACTGAAGCTCAAGTTACTAAAGCAAACACAGTTGATTACACTGAATTTCCACTCATCCCACGCTTAGTGAATGTCAAAGCCTATATTGCTCCCACAAATATTGGCTGGATGGGTGAGCCTATGGGTTCAATGTGTTATGAGTATAAATCGGGATTTTTAGAGACTGATCCATCAATAGGCTATTTCGATTTAAGAAAATTTGGCATATGTAATGGCGAAACAGACTATGCGAAAGAATGCTATAGAGACTTTTTCGATAATATGTCAGCTGAAAGTAAAGCTTCTAAGAATGTTGAAATTAAAGATATTAATGCTTCTGGAATTAAAGATGCTGAAGCAAGACGGCAGGCGTATATTGATGCCATTGCAAACCTAAAAAGCGCAAAAAGTATTATTATCGATATGAGGTTTAATTCAGGCGGCGATCCATCTGCAGTCCAACTCTTGTGCAGCTTATTTATGGAAGAACAATTTCCACTTAACAGGATAGAATGGAGAACTCCGGACGGTACAAAAAGTGACGATTTTCTCACGCTGACTGACAAGGAACTGCCTTCCAACATGCGCTTGAAGGAAACTCCCCTGTATATTCTTACAAGCCCTTGGACATTTTCTGCCGGCGAAGAATTTTGCAATAATATGAAAGTATATTCTCGAGCCACAGTCGTTGGTGAATTAACCGGCGGAGGCGCCAATCCGGGCAATGTGCTCTCTCTCAATGATACATTTGAGGCGTTTATCCCCTCCGGAAGAGCTGTCAACCCAATTCAAGAAGGTAATTGGGAAGGAATCGGCATTGTACCAGATCATTATATCTCGAACGAACAGGCCCTAGATGCTGCCGTCAACCTTATTCACACATCCAAAAAATAAAAAAAACATACAGAATTATTGGCAAGCACCCTCCCTCTTCAGCTTGATAGCTGTTTGATCCCGCTGCCGTCGCACGCTTTACGCAAATTTTACGCAATCGGTGGGAAAAAGCTGTCGCAAAAAGGCGCAAATGGGC
>CAYWZU010000125.1:0-3316 GCA_964462925.1 uncultured bacterium | reverse complement strand
TAAAAGCTCTAAGTGCTGGATATTTACTTCAGGGATAAGAAGGGGCACTACAGGATTCATGCGATGTGCGCGAGCACAAGATATGACGTGATAGCCAGCATTTGCAAATTTTTCTTCGATCGGCCCTGCAACTGTCCCATCAAGGCATGAAAAAACGATGCGGCAATTAAGGTTTGGTTCGCAAGCGACGACTTCTAAATTTGCAATTTCATCTGAGAGCGCATGGGGCATCCTCCACTCTACAGCCTCTCTATATGTCTTATTTTGTGACTTTTCTGATGCTGCAAGGGCAGTTACTTGAAACCAGCGATGATTGTCGATAAGAGATAAAAGCTTTTGCCCTACGCTTCCAGTAGCGCCGAGTACGCCAACAGGTATTCGCCTTCTTTGGTGCAGCTCCCCGCTTGAAAGATCTTGTATAAATTTATCTCGTGTATCTTGTGCTTCCATATCATCTGCAAGTGTCATGATCCCTCTTTATGCTCCAAATAGTCAACAAGTAGCCGTATGCCTACACCAGTTGCAAGTTTGGGTAAGTAGCCCTTTGCCTCTTTAGTAAAGGCAACGGATGCAATATCAAAGTGCGCCCAAGGGACACTCCCCACAAACTGTTTTAAAAATGTCGCGCAAAGGATTGATCCTGCCTTTGCTGTGTTTGCATTTTTTATATCGGCGACATCAGAGAGTAGCTGATCGGCATATTCTTCATAAAGAGGCATTATCCAAGATCTTTCATGCGTTCTCTGGCCGGAGGCAAAAAGCTCATTTGCCAGAAGGTCGCTATTTGAAAAAAGTCCCATAAGTTCGTTGCCAAGTGCTGCCTCTATAGAACCGGTTAATGTACCTATATCGATAATGCGAGATGGCTCTAGCACATCAACCGCGTAGCTTAACGCATCTGCTAAGATAAGCCTTCCTTCAGCGTCTGTATTTGTAATTTCGACAGTATGGCCAGATCTTGCCTTGTACACATCGCCAAGCTTATAGGCATCTGGGCCTATTGCATTTTCACATGAGGGAATAACTGCTGACACATTAATCCTGAGTCCTAGGCTTGAGATTGCCTGCATTACCCCAAGACATATTGCCCCTCCGCTCATATCGCTTCTCATGTGAAGCATGCCATCACTTGATTTTAGCTTAAGTCCGCCAGTATCATACGTTATCCCCTTGCCGACAAGCACTGTATGATCTGATGAGGTAGGATTGCCGACATAGGAGACAACAATTGCCCGAGGCTCGACAGATGCAGCCCTCGACACAGCAAGAAGAAGACCCCAATTATCCTCTTCAAGCCATTTTTTATCTTTTATCTGCACCTTTAAGCGTCCAAACTCCTGCTGGAGCTCCTTTGCAGCTTCCGCCAGTCTTTCAGGTGTTACCTCGTCTGCATTTGCATTAATGAGATCTCGAGCGCGGCGCACTGCTCGCATGACTTTAAGAGTACGATCTGCTGCGTGCTGCACATGTTCCGGCTGGTTTGTAATTAGCAGGACATCCTCTAGAACTTGCTCTTTCTTTACAGAATAGCTTGCAGAAAGAAGCCCCTCTAAAAGTGCCTTTGCAATACACTCCTCTGAGAACGTCTCAGAACCTGGAATAACGATATTGATAGACGCTGCCCTACATTTTAGACATGTTTTAGCTACTGCGCCATAGGCTTTACGAATAGATTCAAGCGTAAGCTCCTCTCGCTTGCCAAGGCCTACCAAGATAATTCTTTTTTCTTGCGGCTCATTTCCCCATACAAGCGCAATCTGACCTAGAGTTCCTTCAAAATCTCCTGCCTTGATGGGTGCTACACACCTTTCCTCTAAAATTCCTAGATTAGAAGGAGTTTCACTTTGAAACAATCCAAGTACAAGAGCGTCGCTACGTTCTCGTCTATCGATATCGGAACATGTCTGAATTTGCATATGTATGTACCAAAAATATAAGAAATACCTTCGATAATCCTTTCAAGTCAATCGCAAAAACAAAAAGGGGCAAGGGCCCAATTTATTCATTCATGATGGTGTGGATCAGCTGAGTATCGACATGGGCAGTTAATTCAATGATCTGTAAATCTTTAGTGAATTTCATTACCTAGCAGTAGGTTTGTGGGTAGAAAGTGCCCTTTATCATGAGCAGTATTCGTAAAAAACGTATGCCAGTCTGCAGATAAAACAGGCTCAAATACTTTCTCAATAGCATCTTTTGTCAGGGTCATGAATTACTGCTTAGATGAAATGATGTTATCAACTTCCGCAAGTTCTCTATGAATATCATCAGCACTGCAATCGTTGAGTGCTGGCATTTTTTCAGCTAGTTCCAATGCACCTAAAAGCTGTATCTTTCGTTCTTGAGCACTTTGCAGTGTATGTCGAGTATTGATTTTGGTTGATGCAAAACGCTGAATTGTCTCGTCAGTACTGGGAGGAAATTGATTGTGAAGAGTTGCATGTTGAAGATCGATAGCTTGAGTCGAAAAGCATCTGAGTAAAATTGATGACATAGTAGTTCTCATTTTTCTAAAAACAGGTTGAAGTATATGCAGAAAGGCTTTTTATAGATAGAAAAAAACGAAATCTTTCAAGTGTGATCTCTATGCCCGCCTCATTCCGATTCATTCGAGGTTAACTTTTTCAAAGCCAAAGAGAGCGACCTCTTCTGACAGATAATAAAAAAGGCTACGAAAAAGTGAGACTGCTTTCATGGCAAGCTTTCCAATTTCATCAAATTTCTGGGCTTGTGTGTCGTCTTCTCTCGTCTCTACTTGAGCTGAACTTGTGATTGCAATACTTATGCTACGGGGGCGAGAAGTCACTTTTTGAAAATGAGGTATTGGTAAAGCTTGTGCATTTTTTGAGTTAGCGCGAGGTCTACAGGTGTCTGCTTTCAGATCTTGTTTTGGGAGTTTTTTTGCATAGAGTTGACACATCGTGCCAAATTTCTCAAGCTCCTCATACAGAGGCTTCAAAGTGTCTACATACGTTCTAAATTGCAAAGCGATTGCATCATCCACACCAAAAGATCTCGGAGTTTGTGATTTATTTAACTCTGGTGAGCAAGATTGAAGTATTTGGGAAGTCGTTTCAAGAAGTGTGCACGCTTGTTCGAAGGAACTTGGTTCAACAAGTCTTGGATCAGTAGGTACATATGATACATTCATTTTTTTCATCATAATTTGTGTAAGACCGCGCACATAGTGTGTTGTTGAAAGCGATTCGCAAAATTGATTCTGTATAAATTGGAGCCTTTCTTCTGTACTATAAGCATTATCCTCAAAAATTTCTTCCAGAGCGCTATCGCGTTTTCTCTGCCCAGCTAATTAAGT
>CAYWZU010000124.1:0-3356 GCA_964462925.1 uncultured bacterium | reverse complement strand
TGCGGTTGTTGGGGAAGCATTAAGAAGGGTTTAAGGAATAATTAAGAAGGGGTTGTGGAGTGATTAAAACTTAAAGGAATCAATCGCAATAAAATAAATTTACGTATTTAGCTAATTTCTTAACAAGAAAAATTACGAATAAAATACAATGGCATCAAACTTTTTTACAAATCAGGGGGAGAATACTCTTTATAAAAAATTTGTAGGAGTATTTGAGCACATGAAAAATATAGAATACTTCAAGTCGGTCATAGGCTACTTCCGGGCATCTGGTTATTTCGCTATACGCAAACATTTTCCAGATGACATGAAGGTTAGAATTATTGCGGGTATAAATGTTGACCCATTTATTGCACTGGCACAAAAACAAGGATTATTATTCAATCTCAATGCTAAAGAGGCAAAAGAAAGTTTTTTCGAAAGAATACAGGATGATATAATAAATGCCAAATACGACAAAAATATTGAAGAGGGCATTTTGCAATTAATACAAGATATTGGCAATGGTAGAATTGAAATAAGGGCACATAATTCAAAAAAACTGCACTCTAAATTCTATATTTTTTTATCTCCAAACTTTAACGAGCATAACCCCAATGGAATGGTAATTATGGGTTCTTCAAATCTTTCAGCTCAAGGCTTAGGTTTAGAAGACGTTGAGCATAACTATGAAATGAACATCCAGTTAAATGATTATGCGAATGTTAAATATGCTGATGATGAATTTGAGAGTTTGTGGCAACAAAGCACATCAATACTTCCGGTAGATGCCCCTTTATTAATAAAGAAAACATATCTGGACGCAACACCGACGCCTTTCGAGTTATTTGTCAAATTTCTTATAGAATTTTTTGGTAAGAACATTGAGTATGATCCCGATAGTATAAGTGATATTCCATTGAAAAAATTCAAAAAATTGAGTTATCAGATTGACGCAGTAAATCAGGGTTATGAATTACTCTTAAAACATAATGGTTTTTTTCTTGCCGATGTTGTGGGGACTGGAAAAACTGTTATGGCTGCTTTGCTTGCTAAAAAATTCATCATAAATAATGGCCCCAAAACAAAAATTCTTATTGTTTATCCCCCAACACTTGAAAAGAACTGGAAAAGTACCTTTAAAGAATTCCGTATTGATGAAAAATGCCATTTCATTGCTAATGGGAGCTTAAATAAAATTGTTGAGGGAGATCATAATTATGCAGACAAAGAGCGTTATGATTTAGTTCTTGTTGACGAAGCACACAAGTTTAGAAATCATCGTAGTCAACAATTTGAAAACTTACAGGTGATTTGTAAATCAGGCCGGGAATTTATTGGCGGTGTTGAAGGATTTGAAAAAAAGGTGGTTCTCATTTCCGCAACCCCTTTAAATAATAAACCAGAAGATATTTATTATTTGATTTCTTTGTTTCAGGACGTTAGAAATAGCAATCTTGGAGAAACTAACCTTCAAAAATTTTTCTATCCTCACACTATTCGTTACAAATCACTCATTCAAAGAACTCCACTTGATCTTGAAGCCATTCAAGAGATATTTAATGACATTCGAGATAAAGTAATAAAGGATATAACTATCAGAAGAACAAGAACTGACCTGATAAGGAATGAACGATACAGAAAAGACCTGTTGGAACAGGGGATTGTTTTTCCAAAAGTGGCAGATCCTATTGCTAACGAGTATGAGTTGCCAGCAGACTTAGCCTCACTATTTCTGGAAACGGCCAGTAGTATTATTGATGCAAACCGGGTTGAATTTTTCCGATATAGAGCAATTGCTTTTCTCACCGAAGAAGCTAATAATGGGTTATATCAAAGCGCTGAAACTATTTCCCGTTCCCTTGCCTTCATCATGCAAACACAATTAATAAAACGTCTTGAAAGTAGTTTTCATGCTTTCAAAATTTCTTTGAATAAGATTACTACATCTACCCGGCAAATGATTGAAATGTATGAACGGAACTGCATTTTTATTGCACCGGATTTAGACATTTCTGATTTGCTGAATCAAGGAAAAACCGATGAAGAGATTGAAATTGAAATCCTGAAAATTGACGATGAAAACCCCAAGAATAAAAAGTTTAAGCAGTCTGACTTTAAGTCGGGATTTATAGAAGGATTAAAAAAAGATTACAAAAGTCTCAATGCATTGAATGAGCGCTGGCAAGCTGTTAGCAATGAAAATGATCCTAAGTGGAATATATTTATTGCTTTACTTAGAACAGCCTATTTCAATACGGATAAGAATGAACTTGGAAAGTTGGTGATTTTCACCGAATCGGCAGATACCTTGAATTATCTTGCTGAAAGACTAAAAAAGGAAACAGTTTACAAAGCCTTATGTATCACATCTGCCAACAGAAATGCGCAATTTGAAACCATAAGAGAAAATTTTGATGCTAACTATGAAGGAATTTTCAGGAATGATTTTGATATTATTCTGACAACGGATGTGTTAGCAGAAGGAATTAACCTACATCGAGCCAATGTTATTGTAAACTATGATACGCCATGGAATCCAACAAAGTTAATTCAACGCCTCGGTCGTATAAATCGAATTGGCACAAAGGCTAACTGTATTTATAATTACAATTTCTATCCATCTCAGCATGGAGATATGATTATCAATTTAAAGGAGCGATCTGAAGCCAAATTGCAGAGTAGCCATACAGCTTATGGAGAAGACAGTCGCATTTACTCCTTGAGAGAAATTATTGAACAATGGTCGATGTTTGAGGAGAAAGATGAAGAAACAGATATTAGAACCCAATGGTTAGAATGGCTACGAAAATTCCGAGAAAAAGATGAAGAACACTTTAATACTATTCGTAAAATGCCATTGAAAGTTCGATGTATTCGAGAAGTTCATGAAAAAGAAGCAAGTATTGCATTTGTAAAAAATGGTGAGTATAAAAATATCTACTTGCATGAGAAAGGACGGTCTTATTCTATTCCATTTGAAAAGGCAGTTCAGATTTTTCAAGCCAAAGAATCAGAAGATGGCATATTGCCTGTACCTGAAGTGCATTATAGTCAGATCAATTACATCATTGAACAATTTGAAAGAGATATTACAACACCTGAAATGATAGGAGGTGCAGAAGATAAACTGGACATAAGGTCAAATAAAGCTCTAAATGATCTTAATAATTGGCTGACCAACCATATTATTTCTACGTCAGAAGCATTGGAGGCTGGAACAAATTTGCTGCCACTACTCAAACACGGAACTTATGCAAATTTGACAAATGAAGTATATAAACTTCGGAACGAAACTAATGCAATGAAACTAGAAATAGAATTAATCAGACTATCAAAGAAATATACTTCAAAAATTAAACGGCAAGTCGGAAAGG
>CAYWZU010000123.1:0-3361 GCA_964462925.1 uncultured bacterium | reverse complement strand
GGAATAGGAAGAACAAGCACCCCAACCTATTTTCCACTAGGAGAAAATAGGTTGGGGTGCTTGTTCTTCCCGCGCGCGTTTGGAAACTTTGCTGGATTTCGTGCTGATTTAGTGTGTTTTTGGCAATTTCACATGAACCTTTCCTGAAAAATGGCAGCTTTTAACAATAAAAGAACGCTCCACATCATATTCTAAGTGAATTGTGTGATTAATCTTCCCAATGAGGAGAATCTGAATTTTTCTCCCAGCGTAGCGGATCAATTTCTGTTGGAGGATCAGGTCCAGCATCATACTGAACCTGTGCATATGGATCTGAGAAACCATCACTCGTGTTTGGAACTAATTGACACACGTTTTCGATGAGTTCGCATGGCGGATCATATTCTGGAACTGTTATTGGCCAGCCGATACCTCTTAGGATGCGTCGTATGTGTTCTGGATGAGTTACAAAGGTCATTATCGTTATTTTCTGGCCACAGTTAGAGCAGGTTAATGGATCGACTTCGTAAATTCTCGAGATTAATCAAGAGGAGCACCGGAGAAACACCATATCTCGGGCTCTAGGCAGGCTAGTACATCCACTAAAGACTAGAATTGACCCTTTTGAAAATGTACATGGCTATAATCCGGGTAGCTTTCTGCTTGAATTTGAGCGAGGGCTGGAAAACTATTTTTACTCCTTTGAAGTGCGCCACAAGTCTGTTGTAGAGGCGCATATTGTAGATTTTGTGGAAAGGTTTGTTTCGGGCTCATCGCTCTTAGAGCCTCGCTTTAAACATGATCTTTTAGACTTAAAACACTTTACTGCCGGCATGTTCTCAACTACTCGCTACCAGTTTACTGATGGCAATGTCACCTTTTGCGAGCTTATTTTTCGTGCATTCTATGAAATAGATCGAAATGAAAAAGTATCTATTAACGCACAGCTCCTTATCGATACCGTCTACCTATTTTTAAAAACCCTTTCACCTCCAGTAAAAGAAGCTCTCCCCTATTTCTCTCCGACTCCTGAACAAAAAAAACTCATAGCTACGGCTAGAACAAATGTTGCTTTTTATGTACATGCCTTGGTGCAGCCTCATTGGCAAAAAAACTGGATTCTTGAGCTAGTAAAACTATTTTCTGAAATGCAAGAAGACGAGATGTCAGAGCTCTATATGCTTACGATGCGGTATTTTTCAGAAAGAGAAAATTTGCCTCTCATATTTATCATTCAAAGCATCCACGCTGTAGAGTTGGCAAAAAGACGCAAAATTCTTGAGGCAATAAACCATGTTCATACAGCATCCTATCAAATAGATGCGCTATGCCAATTGATCCAGGCTCTAAATAGCTGTAGCGAGAATGAATATTCCTATATCGCTAAGTCGCTAAATATCTTGCAATTTCACCTACAAAAGGTTGCTATTTACCTTACAGATGTAAGACTGTTTCTACGAGCAATCAGGCAAAAGCTTGAAAATCAAGTGCCAGACGAGGAAACAGCGCACTACTATTGCCTGATTCCAAATATGTAAAATAAACCCGCATGCCTGTGAAAGGGGCCGTCCCCTGCGATGTGCGATTCTGCGAGAACCACACTTCGCAGGGGACGGCCCTTTTTCCAGATTCAGGGCCTTTTTAGAGTTTAATTTAATCCTTATTATTAGGGACAACTTCTTTAGGTTGGCGACGCATGATGTGGGGAAATGTACTGTAAAAGATTCTCCACTCGTCAGAAGATATTTTTTCACTAGCTTTCTTACATAGTGTAAGAAATGATTCCGAATCACCCTTTTGAAAAACAATTGTATCGGTCAAATGGTCTATTTTGATGTCGGTTGCATTCAGGTTTTCCCTTGTTACGAGTGTACGAGTAAAAATAGCTGTTATATCCTTTAGGGATTGTCCAGCAATTTCTATGCCTTTTACAAATCCAATTGATTCACTAGCCTGAAGAATCATAAAAGGTCGCTCCGTTTTATCAGCACGATTGTATTCAACAAGTGCCACCGTACATTGAATAGATAAAATAGACGTCATAAATAGCCTTTTTTACTAAGTATTAGATAAGATAAACTGTTTTGTGTCAACAATGATGAAAGATCAATTTAAAAGATTTTGCTATATTCAGATATTCTTGTTGGCATGAGTTTTGCTGCCGCATTTTACGCTGCTCAATTGGCTCGATAAAGCGTCAGCCAAAAATCACCAAATTCAAACGTCCTGCCTAAATAATCAATGAGGGCAAACTTTCCTCTTAGGAAAAAAGCAAAAATAGATCGAAGTGTCGGGGGCCGGGCCCAATGGTGTCAACTTAAGTGCATTACTCTGAAAACCAGTGCTTTGCATTAGCACACCCTTCTGTATACATGCTTTTCTTTCTTTAAACCGATTCGCATATATTGTCGCCCTGGCCGTACTTTTATCTTTGACCTTCTGGCTATTTTTTCAAACCTTTCCCCAAATTCTGATGCGGATATATCGCCCATAACCATTTCAAAAACTGTCTCCCGCAAGGAGCCAAATATGACGCTGCGGTTTATTCTTTTATCTGGTGGATTATCAAGATCCCATGCACCTTCCTCTTCTAAACAATGAAGTTGAAGAAGGTTGATAATTAATAACGTTGCATAGAACTCCTGCAACACAGCCTCAACACCAATTCCTGAAAAATTCTCAAGCTCCAAGGAAATTTTCTGCTTCTTATAGCCCTCCTCGCATCCGCTCCAACGAAGCCAATAAACATTCATTAGATCACCTGTTGTCATTTCATCTTGATTGGTTAGAGATGTCAGCAATACACATTTTTCTCCCGATGGGAGAAGCCGTATAATAAGCCGTAATGGTGGAATATCAGGCATTAGGGAAACAATGCAGTCACATTCTCCGTAGATGCCCAAATTAGCCTTATTAAAGTTGCGTGGAACTCTAAAAATAAAATCCGCTCTCAGAGACAGAAGCATTTTAATCCAGTCATAAGAAATATAGCCGCGATCAAAAACAAAAACTATTTTTTCTTGGTCATAACTTTTGAATAGGTTGGTAACCAACTCTATTTGTTCTTTTGCAAATGTACGTTCAGCAAAGCAGATTGGTCCAATCTCAGCGTTAATCACAATACCGGTAGTAAGTTCTACGACCTCAGATATTCGTGCCATAATAGGGTCTTTTTTCTTGTTGAAGCCACTTGAATTATGGCGACCGAAATACTCTTCATTTTCTTCGGATTCTGGAAGCCGAATAGTAGAAGCATCAACTCCTAAAAGGCGATAGCCTCTCCAAAGGCCTAAGCGGTTGTTTTTGTAAACATCCTCTAGGAACTGATCATTAAGAGCTTGAAATGCGGTGTAGCGCACCTTGTACCTAGCTTTACTAAATG
>CAYWZU010000122.1:0-3587 GCA_964462925.1 uncultured bacterium | reverse complement strand
TCCTCTGCTCTACCATCTGAGCTATCTGGCCACAAAATTGATAGCAAGACGATAGGGCAAAGGACGCTTTTTTTTCAAGTACCAATTTCAGCAATTAAATCGCTTGTAATATTTATTGCCTCCTGGAGCTGGAGATTGAGGATTTTTCGCTGAGCAGCCTTTGGGTCTAAAAAGACCTTTTCTTCAGTAAGTCCATGCATCTCAAAGATAAAAAAGTCGCCCCGAAGCAGGTTTTGGTAGTTTCTATTTTTTTCCACGCGAAGGTGGCTCTTTCTTGCAAGCTCTGGAATCCACTTTCTGTACTTATCCGTTTTTTGCTGCAAAAAGGGAAGATAGTACTTTTCATACCAGCCCTTATCATCCTTTGGTATATCTTCAAGGGTATCTTTATAGGCATCACTTATGCTGTCTGATTTTATCGTTTCTGTAAGAAACGCCTCTCCGACTTTTCTATCGGAAAGAAGACTTGGCACTACAATATCTGCTTTGACACCCTCTAATTGAGTCGAGTGGCCGCTAACACTATAGTATCTACCTATCGTTACCTTAAATAGAGATTCTGAATCTTTACCGCCAGTTACAGACTGCATCTGAATAGAGCCTTTGCCGTAGGTTGTTTTATCCCCTACAATAATAGCCGCGCCGTAATCCTTTAGCGCTTGCGCTACAATTTCTGCAGCAGATGCGGTTTCTCTAGATGTCAAAATAATGAGAGGCCCATCGTAGGCGACGCGAGAATCTGTATCTCGAAAATAGCGAGTAGTGCCATCAGAATATTTTGCCATGACAATGACGCCGGCTTTTATAAAAAGACCTGCCACCTTCACTGCCTGCATTAAAAAACCGCCGCGATTATCTCGAAGATCAAGCACAAGTCCTTTTATATTGCCCTGTTTTTTCAGCGTCTCTAGAGCACGAAGGATATCTTGTTCGCTGCTTACTTCACCCTGTCCCTGATAAAATGCATGCAGCTGTATAACACCAACAATTCCACCGGCAACTCGCTGAAAGCTCGTATCAACTCTGCCTTCCTGAAGCACTGTATGCCTTCTTTCAAGCACGACGTGCCAAGGCTTTTGCGATCCTTTTTTAAAGCCAAGATCGATGTATGTCCCATTAGCTCCAGCAAGCGCCGCCTCTACCTCTTGACGCGTAAGCTTTGCTACTTTGGTTTGATCAATAGAGATGAGTTCATCACCTACTTCAATCTTGCCTGAAAGATCAGCGCTCGATCCTTTCACTATGGATCCCACTACAAAAGTGTTACCTTCTTGCTCAATAAGTATCCCAACACCCTCGTACTCTTTTTGCAGCTTCATGCGAAGCTTTTCAGCTTCTTGAGGATTAAAATACTCTGAATGAACATCCAAACTTGCCGTCAGTGCTTTAAGAATATGCAAGGCAAGAAGATGCTCTGCCTCTTGAGATGAGAGCTCCTTTCCTTCTTTATTCAGATAGAGATAGTCATTTTCATACTCTTCCATCTCAAGTTCTACATCTTTTACAGCGTCTAAAAATGTAAAACTCTGATTTAGCTCTTTGTAGCTCTCTAACTCTTTTCCAACAAGATGAGCCATATAGATGGCGTGCCACTTATCAAGCTCTATTTCGTTTTTTGCATACGTGTTGTCGTCAAGGGTTGGAAGAGACTCTCGCGACCTTGCGCGAAATTCATCGATGTTTACAACCATTGTCCGCCGAAAGAGGCGCATCTTGCGGATGGATTCCTGAATTGTGGTATTAACTTTTTTAAATATTGTATAGTCTTGACGCTCGCAAGCAGCAGCATAGCCTGCAAGTTCAGTTGAAGAGAGAGATAAATAGGGATCTACATCTCTTTGTAAAAGATAGACACGCTCAGGGTCAAATTCTTTAAAAAAATGCATTATAGCCCTTGAAACAATCTCTCCTGTTAACTTTTTTTGCGTAAGATGCTCAGCTAAAATTTCCTGCATTTGCTTATGAACATCGACAAGAGCAATCTGCGAATCAGCGGCAAAAACCAAAATTGGCAGAAAAAGCAGAAGAAAAAAGCGGGTCCTCATAGACAAAAATCCTTAATTTTGAGAAAATCTTATATGTAGTATGTAATAATTTTTTTTGCAAGATATGTCCCTATATATAGATGAATTACTTGAAAAAGTGCAGAATAAAGAGGTTGAAGTCTTTGACCTCTCTCTGACAGATCTCGCTCGCGAATTTAGCTCGCCGCCTAGCGATCTCTATCCGGGCTCTCGCTTTATTGCGGGCCTTGCACATCTTATCTACCTAAAAGCCAAAGGCTTAGTCCCAGTCGAGGAAGAGCCCATGTCTGAAGAGGAAAACGAAAGTATCAGACTGCAGGCTGTGGAAGAGTATGCTACATTCCGTGATGTAGCAAAGCAGTTTTCATTTATCGAAAGAGAGCAGCAAGATTCCTTCTGGCGTCCGCATGTAGTACCGCCTGAGGAAATGCCTCGTCCATTTCATGTGCCGCTTGATCTTGAAGAGTTTTCACGCCTCTTTATGAATATTTGGCAAGAGGCGCAAGACAGGCAAAGCTCCATATTTGAAGAGGAGTGGAGCGTAGCTGATGCTTTAAAAATTGTACGGCTTGCCTTAGTCAATAAGCGGCTGACCATTCATGATCTCTTCCCTTCTTCCTATTCTAAAGAGCAGCTTATTGTTACCTTTTTAGCTGTATTAGAACTTTTAAAGCACCAAGAGGCCTCTCTTGTTAAAGAACAAAATATGTGGTATTTATGTCAGCAGAAATAAAGCAAATTATCGAAGCGCTTCTCTTTGCATCAGGCGAGCCAATACCGCTTAACAAAATCCGCGAAATAATTGAATCGACCCATCCGATAACATCTCGCGAGCTAAAGGCTCTTATCGAGAACATGCAGGATGAGTATAAGGAACAAAATAGAGCATTTTGCCTAGAAACGATCGCAGAAGGATACGTTCTTCGCACTGCCCCAACATACTCCCCTTATGTAAAACTTCTTTTTGCAAACAAAAGAAAAGAGCGCCTCTCCCAAGCATCGCTTGAAACTCTTGCCATCATCGCCTATAAACAGCCGGTTACAAAAGCCCAAATCGAGCTTATTCGAGGCGTAGATTGCTCAGGCGTGCTGCACGCGCTACAAGAGCGCGCACTCATCGAAATCGTCGATCGCTTAGAGGCTCCCGGAAGACCAGCCCTCTTCGCAACAACAAAAGAGTTTTTGAAACACTTCGGGCTCAACAGCCTAGGAGATCTTCCGCCTCCAGCCTCTGAAAATAAATAAAGATTTTACCACAGAGACACAGAGGCACAGAGAAGAGAAAAGAGAGAGAGAGAGAGAGAGAGAGAGAGAGAGAGAAACAAATTTTTAATTTATTCCGTAATAAGCTTAATGCATGGCGAAGCTCCTCTTTCTTCTCTCCGTGCCTCTGTGTCTCTGTGGTAAAATCTTCTCCCTTGAACCTCTCGAGTCTCTGTGGTAAAAATTTTTGCTCACGCTTTTTCTTTGAATTTAACTGCAAACTTCTGGTATCCTTACCCGTGCGTTTTTTTGACGCATTTTTTTAAGGAGTAAACCGAATGCCAACTATTAGTCAGCTGG
>CAYWZU010000121.1:0-3622 GCA_964462925.1 uncultured bacterium | reverse complement strand
TCGTTACAGCGTTTATGGCAGAGAGGTTTGCGCCATTTACAGCGGTTAGTGCACTTTGAAGGCTTATGGGCCCATCATTCCAAGCATGGACAAAGGCCTGTTCAAATGCTGTGACATAGGCAGTTTGTGCCTGATCGCGCTGGCTCTGGGCTGGATTTGCAGTAAATGTTGTCATTGGCGCTTGAAATGGGATAGTTGCTGAGCCTGTAACCGGGTTAGAGATGCCAGCTACGGCAAAGTCATAGGACCAAGAAATGGTGCCTGGATTTGCTCCATTTTGCGGGGTGTAGGTAAGGGTGAAAAGGGGCTCGTTGTTTGAATTTGTAGCCTGGCTATTCATGACAAAGGGCTGCGTAGATCCAGTAAGTGAGCTATTTGCCCACCAGTTTGCAATATCTTCAACGCTAATCTTGTCGTAGCCAAAAGTAAACTGGGTAAAGTCTGTACTGTTATTTACCACAGGAGGTGCTTTAACCGTGCTATCCGGCTGGCCTACATAAGTAGGAACTCTCGCCATCATTTTGGTATATTCCTGCTGCCAGTTGCCATAAAAGATAAGGTTTCGGCTTTCTACACCTATGGTATCTTGAAGGCTTCCCAGCATCTTTGTGAGGCTATCGAGCGTTGCGGACATTATGTAGCGCTTTTTTATCTCTTCTGGAGAGTGGACGTTTTGGTTTTGGATGACGCTCATGACGGTTGATGCATAATCGATGAAGAGCTTTTCGGTTGCGGCATTTTCTGGAGGCAGGCTAGTTGTAAAACCATTATTAACTAAAAATTGCACCCAGATTTTTTTCTGCTGGAGCGATGAAAGGCCGGTAAAGTAGGAATTAAAAGCATTTGCATAAAAACCAGTTGTGGGTGGGTTTAGAAGTGCAAAGTCATATCCTACATTCACATTAAGGCCAAAAACGCTTTCGGCATAGCGAGTAAAGAGCGACTCTGTTACGGCATCTTCTGGAGGTGGTGTGATGGTAAAGTTATGGTCGAGAAGAAACTGGGCCCAAAGCTGCTGCTGTTCAGGCGCAGAAACGCCGCTAAAAAAGTTTTGAAACGCTGTTGCGTAGAATCCAGTAGTCGGCGGCTGCAGAAGTGGCAGCGGAACTGTAATTTTATCATCTACAATTTTATTTATGAGGTACTTATAAACATCTGATGCATAGGAAAGAAAGTGATTTTGTGTGCCAACATCGCTTGGGGGAGGGTCTGTGAGGCCATTGAGTGCTAAAAAGCGTACCCATACCTCTTGCTGGTCCTCTGCAGAAAGCGTGCCAAAGAGCGGCTGAAAGATCGAGCCCCAAACACCTGCTGCTGGCCCGAGCGGCTCATTCGGATTGATGTTTGTTGCGCTTAGATCATTGTCAAAATCTAGATCAATTGGTGAATAACCCATAGCTCTACCCTTATTTTCCACCTTGGAAGATTGATGTAATAATCGTTGATAGCTGTCCTATCATCGTGCTCAGGAGGCTGCCTCCCTGGCTGTATCCAGTCCTTGCTTGGTCCATTTGCGAGTTTTCAGCATCTTGCTGGTTGGAAAGTATCTGCTTTTTGGACTGGGTGTTTGTTATAAACTGCTGCAGAAGGCTATTTTTTTGGCCGCGCCTTCTTGATGCGGCAGATTCGTAGGCGTTTTGGTTTTCATCTGATGTCGTAGTATAAGGCATATTATACTGCGGATCCCATTGAGTTGATATGTAGCGGTGTACAAAAAATGTGGGTGTTGATGTGGGTCCTGGCGGTTGCATGTTGTACATGGGTATAGCTTGAGTCATGGATTGGTAGATGGTAAGTTGCTGGGGAAATGGAATATTGTTATCTATGGTGCGGAAGAGAGCAGGCTGATAATTGTAATTGGGGTCTATAACGCTTGTATTGTTCATTGGGGTATTAAGAAAGCTTTGAAAAGCAGCGTTAATCGTTTGAAGCTGCTTATCATATGAGTCATTTGGATTTATATTGACATACTGAATGATAGGAACGCTATAAAAGCCAGCTGCATCCTGCTTGCTCGTTTCAACAATTTTTGGCGGGTCGCTGTTATCCCAGTTGAAGTTATGCACTGTGACATTGTATTGCTGTTTATATGTGTAGGAAAAAGCGACCTGCGTTGGGCTTATAGGAGATATCCTAAGCGTGTTCATTGCATCATTTGTCACATTTTTTGAACCCGCATTAGCGCCAATAGCTTGTATTTGTATTGGAACGTTCGACAGGCCATCTTTAATCACTGCCGTATCTATTCCCTGAACGTTAGGCTGGATATTGGTATTTACTGGCGGAAGAGCGATATTGATGGAGTGTATTTCAGCACCTCCATTTGCATCTGTAAGGCCGATTTTAGTGTTTTGCAAGGCGGTTTTGAGATATTCTTCCATGGTAATATTGCCATAGCCAAGTGTCCAGTTAGAAAGGTCGTTGATATTTGCTTGTGGGATGCTCAGAGATCCACCCTTGTAAAAGGCTAGCGCTTCTCTTCCGCTCATCTCTGCATAGGCTTGTTGGTACTGGCCGAGAAAGGCAACGTTTTTGCCTACGACGCCTACTGTCTGCTGGAGCACCTGCAGCATAAGCATAATGAGGTCGTAGACGCTAAACATAAGCTTTCTTTTAGTTACCTCATCTGGTGAGAGCTCGCCTGTCTGCAGAGAGTCATAGGTCTTTTGCACAAAAACCATAAACTTAGAAAGGATCTGAGGATCTTGCATGGCGACAAGGGGATCTGTGCTGCTTAAGCCATTTTCCTGTAAAAACTGGAGCCATAGAGCATCCTTTTTGGTTCCAAAGCCTACTTGTTGATTTGTAAGGCCTGTTCCAAGGTAGCTATCTATTATGGTTTCATACTGGCTGCCGGTAGGTATTGTTGTCATGCTACTTACCTATAAATTGAGGCTAATATTCCCTTTAAGCTATCAATAATTGAGTTGAACAGGTCTGCTTGCTGCGGTATTGTCTGTCTAGACTGGTCAAGGTTTGCTTGTACCTGCTGCTGTGAATCCTGTACAGTTTGGCGGAGGGATTTAATGTTTTCTATATACTGCTGATTTCGAGAGTTAATCTCTGCCCTTGACTTAGAGGCTGCATCTGAAAGCGCACGTTTTGGGTCTGTTGCCTGTGTGATGTTTGCTGGCGCTACATAGGTATAGGGCTTTAAAATTTCAAAATTTAGATTTGGATCAGTGTTTGTCGCTGTTTGCGAAAAGATCTGTGACTGAACAAGTTGCTGCTGCTCTACTGTATTGGTAGTATTTGCGCCAATGGTTGCAGGAGCGGATGGAAGGGCATTTATATAGGCCTGTCCACTAGCAGTTCCAAGTGCTCCGATGAATGAAATGGTACCGGAGTAGGTATTCCAAAATGACCTAAACGCATTTTCAAAGTTTGTCACACTTTGGTCAAAAGTGGCTCCAGCTGCCGCTGCAACACCACCTTGAAAGATTATACTACCTGAATTTGTTCCCTGGTTAGAAATTGACCACCCAATTCCACCTGAATCAACAATAATCGAAATAGTGTTTGTTTGAGTGGAATTAAAAGTAGTAAAGCTTGAAATGGTAAAGCGGTCATTTTTTCCATCCTGTCTTTGCTGGGCCCACCATTTTGCAATATCTTCTACGCT
>CAYWZU010000120.1:0-3636 GCA_964462925.1 uncultured bacterium | reverse complement strand
CGTTGGCAACGTGATGCTCTACCACTGAGCTACACCCGCATTTGGTCAGAGCAAACAGACTATCGAATTTCCGATTTTTTCGCAAAGCAAAAAAAAACAAAAAAAACCACAAAGTCACAGGCAGCACAGAGAAAATTTGAGAACAGGAGAAAATACACGCAGTTTTCTCAATATTCTCAGTGTGCTCAGTGTCTCAGTGGTATTGATTTTGTGTTTTTTTGCTTGATTAAATCCTTCTTTTTCTGAATAAGGTTCGAAACATGCAAAATTACAAACTTTTGGAGCTATAGAATGTCAACACTCGCTCAGGCCCAGCTTTTAAACTTTCGCAAAATGAAACATGAATTTTCCCCTCAAATGCTTCGTGAAGGCAAATCTTTGTATGAGAAAACCGGAGTAAAAGAGGCAAAGCTTGTACAATTTGGTGAAAAGACTATAAAAATATCAGCGCAAGTAGCAGGAGCCTATGCAAATGCCTACACATGTGAAATAGAAATTGATAGACATGAATCTGAAATCCTCGATTCAAACTGCGACTGTCCGCATCACTACGACTGCCTCCATCTCGCCTGCCTTCTCTTTCATCTAGAAGAGAATTTCGAGGCGCTCGTTCTTCAGCATTTTGAGGGAAAGACCAAAACGCTAAAAGGTATAGAAACTACCACGAAAAAGGCTGCAAGCGATCTTCAGAAGGTACTTAAAGTGGCCGAGCAGAAGGAGCAGGAAAGGGGGCGCAGGGAGCGAGAAAAGCAAGATGTACAGGACTATTTAGCCTCATCTCAGCTTCTTGGACGCTCTGCGTTTTTTGTGCCAGAAGAGGATCTCGATAAGGAGCAGGGCGAAATTTCCTTCCTCTTTGTTCCTACAGGAGGGATGCCCTTTAAGCAAGTGGAGGTTCAAATTGCCCTCAGGCTTCCTTTTAGATCAAAGCCGCACATTATCCAGATGCCAAAACAATTCTTTGCTGCTCTGCAAGGCCAAGAGCCTTTTATGCTTGGCTCGAACCGCTACATATTTGGTATAGATTCCTTTGGGCCCTTTTCAGAAGAGCTTCTGAAAGCACTAAGGCAGCATCTTCAGTTTCCCGATGCAAAAGCAGAAAAAACAGCAAAGCAAAGTTTTCTCGATCGCGAAGGCTTTGGCGAAATACTTGCATGTGCGTATGAATTTTCTTCAAATAACTCGCAGATGAGAAAAGAAAATGGCCAAAACAATGAGGCCTTTTCTCTCTCAGGACTATTTTGGCAAAACTTCGATACACCGCTTCTCTTTTCCGCAAAGCGTGTCGATTTGAGCTTTGCCCTGCAGTTTATACGAGAGCCAGCAGCTCGCCTTCTTCTCTCTCCGCACCTTGCGATTGGAGAAAATGATCACGTCTCAGTTGATGATGCGATTTTGCTTGAATGTACAAAGCCAGGCTGCATCTGGGATGGACTCTATTTTCGCTTTAATCCAATAATCAAGCGCCAGCATCTTTTAGAGATCGAGCCAATACAGAAGATGGCAATCCCTGAGTACCTCTTTGGAAGCTTTGTAGAAAATGCACTTCCTGAACTTCAGCGCTTTGCTTTAGTAAAAAATACAGACACACTCGAGCAGCTTTCAACTCTGCCGCATCCAAAACAGATGAGTGCTCGATGCGACCTTGACTATACCCAAGGGGAGCTGGAAGCTCGCATTTTCTTCAATTACGGAGACATTGCAGTGCCGGAAGCTCAGGCAGGTGTTGATCTTGAGCAGATGAAGAGCTTTGTGACAAAGCAGGGGATACTTGCACGAAATCTTGTCGAAGAAAATCAGCTTATCCGAGAAATCTTCCAAGGTTTTGTTCGCGATGAAAAGACTGGCACATACAGCGCAACAAGTGAGAAGAAAATTGTTGAATTCATGACGGAAATTGTTCCTAGAAATAGCCACAGGGTCGAATTTAACTGCCCAGAAAATCTTCAAAGCCGATTTGCCTATGACGAGACGCAGTTTGTGCTTAATCTTGAAGAATCTTCTGCATTTGATAAAGTGCAAGCAAAGCTTACTGTTACTGGCGGCTTAAAAGGCGCCTCTGTCGATGCCCTTTGGGAGTGTGTATCTGCAAGAAAAACGTATATTTCGCTTACTCCTAAAAAGACCACAAAGAGTTTTGGTGAAGAGGATAATGTTACCCGCCTGCATAAGATCTTGGTGCTTCAGCTAGAGCCATTAGCGGCGTGCCTTCAAGTCTTTGATGAGATTGGTGTAAGACGACTTGCAGATTCTACCTTTGAACTGCCGCTTTGGATCCTTGTTAACCTTCTTCCAGAAAGATTTACAGGCCTTCCGCTTCAAGTAAAACTCTCTAAAAACCTTACAAAAATCCAAAGCCAGATCTTCGATCCAAAAATTACCAATGCGCCTGCTGTTCCAAAAACAGTTAAAGCTGAGCTTCGCCACTACCAAAAGGATGGCGTAGACTGGCTCAGCCGCCTTCGTACAATGGGTCTTAACGGTATTCTCGCCGACGATATGGGTCTTGGAAAAACTCTTCAGGCTATTGTTGCGATTTCTCAGTACTTTGAAAATAGGAAGGCAAATCCGCAGGATGATCTTCCTGGCCGCTGCTTTATCGTCTGCCCGACTTCGCTTGTTGATAACTGGAAAGAAGAGTTTTCCCACTTTCAGCCTACACTTAAAGTTACGACCGTTACAGGAACTCCTGGCGAGCGTAAGAAGATCCTTGCAGATAAGAAGTGGGAAGTATTTATTACAAGCTATGGCCTTGTACAAAAAGATATTGAACTCTACGAAGAGATGTCTTTTGGCTACTTGATCCTTGATGAAGCGCAGGCTATTAAGAACCGCGAGACAAGAAATGCCCGCTCTGTAAAAAAGATACCAGCGCGCCACAAGCTTATCTTGACAGGTACGCCGCTTGAGAACTCACTTGAGGATCTCTGGAGCCTCTTTGACTTTCTTATGCCAGGGCTTGTTGGATCGCCAGAGCGTTTTATCAATACCTACATCAAGCCGCAAGGCGGCCAAACTGGCCAGCTTGAAGTGCTTAGACGAAAGATTTCTCCATTTGTGCTTCGCCGCATGAAGCAAGATGTGCTTGAGGATCTTCCTCCAATCTCCCATATCGTCTACCACTGCCACCTTTCAGACAGCCAGCAGCAGCTCTATTCTTCCTATGCGAAACAGGCAACAGAGCAGCTTAAGAAGCTTGTTGAAAAAGAGGGCTTTGATAAGGTCCGCATCCATGTTCTTGCAACGCTTACTCGTCTTAAGCAGATCTGCTGCCACCCAGCAATTTTTGCGAAAGAGGCTGCAGAGCCTGGCGATTCATCAAAGTACGAGATGCTGCTCGATCTCGTGGCAGGTCTTATCGAATCAAACCACAAGACGGTCATCTTCAGCCAGTACACACGTATGCTTGGTATTTTGAGAGACGACCTCACCCGCATGGGGCTCAAATTTGCCTACCTCGATGGTTCAAGCAAAAACCGCCTCTCGATTGTGAAGCAATTTAATGAAGATGAAAACTGCCCGCTCTTCCTTGTCTCTCTAAAGGCAGGCGGAAGCGGTCTAAACCTTGTTGGCGCAGACACTGTTATTCACTACGACATGTGGTGGAACCCAGCTGTTGAAAACCAGGCGACAGAC
>CAYWZU010000119.1:0-3715 GCA_964462925.1 uncultured bacterium | reverse complement strand
AAGTTTTATATTGATTTCGACTTAATCTATTGCTCAGAAGATGACTTTTTATATCGTCAGAAGGGACAACTCAAACTAGACAATACCGTTATTGAAGAGTTTCTACCTCATCTCATTTATAAAGCATTCCCAGAATTGCAGGCAGGGCTAAGTATTGGTCCAACAAAATGCTTCTCTGCCGCATATTTTCAGAGCACCCTTCAACACCAAACAAATGGCGGCAGCCTATCCATTAGGACAAAAGACCAAGATTTTGCCATTTCTAGGCGATTATTTATTAAATCATCTCACACTGCTGGTTTTGAGCTGGCTGACTCTGTTGAAACATATCTTGGTTACGTAACAGCAGAGTGCAAAACCAATCTGGATAAGACTATGTTTCAAGAAGCAAATGCTACTGCTCATGATGTAAAGTCAGCGGCACCTGGAGCCAAATATTTCCTGCTTTGCGAATGGCTGGATATGACCCCGGTTAGTACGGCACCAACCGATATCGATGAAGTTCTTATCATGCGAAAGGCAAAAAGAATATCGTCCAATATCAGGAGCGCATTTAGCACCTATGATGGAAGAATGGTAAAACGCGATTGGTATCATGGCTTTTTGCTGAGCAATCCATTTGCACACGATGTTTTTGAGAGATTTATAGGTCACGTTGAAAGCCTTATTAACAATGAAGACCCTATCGAAGCAAATGTCTTAGAAGATGGCTTCTTTTAATATATCTAACAATTTTTTCCAGCGGATGCACTGAAGCGCACCACTGAACTCAAATGTTATGTTTTTATTAGGAAGGTAGAATGACTGGTTTAGAATATGTTAACAGTGTCCTGCAAAGGTATGCTGTTAATTCGAATAAAGCTACTCAGTACCGCAATTTTTTTCTACCATATATCACGGAATGGGCAAATGGCTATTTGGTTGATGTAAAAATTTCTGGATCATCAGAAAAAGGAACTGCCGTATCAAGTGGGACGGATGTTGACTTGTTTATTTCGTTAACATCGACAACCAATAACACGCTTAATGAAATATATGAATCCCTCTTTTCTTATATGAATGGAAAAGGTTTTAGCGTAAGTCGTCAGAACGTTTCAATTGGCATTGATTATAACTCAGACCAAGTTGATCTTGTTCCAGCAAGACGACAAGATCAGTATGGAAATGATCATAGCCTATACATAAGAAAAAAGAACTCGTGGACTAAGACGAATATAGATACCCATATTTCACAGGTTCTGAACTCAAATAGACTAGAAGAGATCAAGTTGGCAAAAATCTGGAGAAATGCAAACAATCTAGATTTTCCTTCATTTTATTTGGAGTTAGTTGTTATTGATTCTCTATATAATCAGATGATTGGTGCTACAGACGTTAATTTCCTAAAGGTACTTAGATTCATAGCGGATTCTATTGAAAGTAAAACTTATAACGACCCTGCTAACACTAATAACTGCATTTCTGACCAGATTAGTATTGCTGAAAAAAGAAAAATTGCTATCACAGCAAGAAATAGTGCAAGTCAACAATATTGGAAGGATGTTGTAGCATGAGTAACAAAGCGAAGGATGTATCTAAAATTAATGGAAAGACTTTTTTACAACAGTCTTTCGCTATGCAGCAAACCATGCTAAAAACTCAACTTGAAATGTCAAGTGTATCCATAACACACAGCGGAACTATGGGTGATGTAAATGAAAAACATTTCATAGAAATAATTAAGCGATATCTGCCAGATCGCTATGCTGTGGACACAGGAATAGTAATTGATTCGGATGGTCAAACAAGCGATCAAATAGATGTTGTCGTATTTGATAATCAGTACACACCAACGCTTCTGGATCAACAGAATCATCGTTTTATACCTGCCGAATCAGTTTACGCCGTATTTGAGGTAAAACCCCGCGTAGATAAAACCTATTTGAGTTATGCAGGGAAGAAAGCTGAATCGGTTAGAAAACTAAAGAGAACGAGTGTTCCAATAGCCCATGTGGGAGGTGTCTATCCAGCTAAATCCCATTTTGAAATCATCGCTGGAATTATTTCGACTAACATTGAATGGGCTGATAATTTTGGCAAGGCCTTTGCTGTGGCTCATTCGGAATTAACTACAATGCAAAAACTTAACTGTGGTTTGTCCGTGAGTGGTGCATCGTTTGACACTTTCAATGTTGACTACTCTTTTACTTTTGGTCCAAGTCAAAATGCACTGATATTTTTCTTATTTAGGTTTCTTCAAAAGCTTCAGTCTTTAGGTACTGTAGCGGCTATTGACTGGAATGCATATGCAGAACAATTAGAAAGCTAATAAATCTTTCCAGCTGACCACCTGCTGTTGTGGAAACTCAATGTTATGTTTTAAAGAATTCACATGAAGAGTGATATCAAGAAACACAAATTAAAAATTGCTAGAGATGTTGAGCGGACATTGCCAATACTGATGGCCAATTATTTTTGAATTTGATTGGTATAGACACTAGGTTGATTCGGATTAACTTCACATCACAGTCTGGCAACGCCAGTCTGTTTAAATCTCATGCGCAAGAGCGAAGCTGTTGTGCCTCTCTAGATAATATAGAAGCCTAAAATCCCACCTTATCACTCAATTGGATTAATGTTTTTCGTATATATTTCTTTTTGAAGGAGTCAGAATAGGCCTCTGATTGCTTTGAAATTAACCATATGGGATATTCCCTTTCATTGAGCTTGTTACGATCTTGATTAATCTTCTTGTGCCTGCCTTTAGCTGTCAAGGTTAATTCACGTTTGTTGAAGCATTTCTTACATTTCAATATAAAGAGTTCTCAAATTTTGGCGTAATAAATAAAAAAACTATCCTGTATTTGCTCAAATTTTCTGACTTACTCGAAATTGATTTATATAAGATGCTTGTGCATGTTAAAACTTTGTCTTTATGGGAGATTGCGCACTATTGGCATAATTGTGATCCAAGAACGTCCTCTACTCATCAAATTCCGCTAAAGGTTCGCGATACATTACTAGTACTCATCAAAACCCCAAATAAAAAAATTAGTGTATTCGTCGAAAAACGAAGGGCATATTTGTTGAAACTTTTGCGTTATATTCAAGAAATTTGTACAGATAGCTTTTTGCAGAATTTACAGAACTCCATAGATAAAAAGGTATTTGATAAGCGCCTTTTTGGTAGCATGTTTCTGACTCGTAATGCACTAGCTCGCTGGTGTATTGAAAATAATGAACCATTACCTAATTTCTGGTTTCCCGATAATGATAGATATCCTTATGATTTAGACGATGATGAGGAAATAGAGGATTCGGAGCGCTATAAATTTTTAGTGGTTTATGACGAAACGAAAAAAGCAGGATCCGAATTAAAGGTAAAACGATCAACTCCCATAACAGTCAATAATAATGCTACCAAGGCTGCTAAAGCCAAGCATGCACCAACCAATGCCGTCAAAGACCGATTCATTAGGTTTTATCTGGCAGAGGGCATTAAACATCCCAGTAAAATAGCTGCTGCAAAACATTTCTTTGAATCGCTGGATCAACGGCAACAACTTCTTTTTAACAACTGTGAGACAGCTACGCGCACTTTTTTGGATGCTTTGCGCAAACACCAGAGACAAGTAAAATCTTTCTAGTATCGATATACATCTGCATGCAGATGTATATCAAATCACGGTTAATTTCCAAGTCTTCTAAAATAGCGGTTTTTGTGCAGACGTATTTA
>CAYWZU010000118.1:0-3796 GCA_964462925.1 uncultured bacterium | reverse complement strand
ATAGCTCATAAGTCTTGCAAAAGCGTTGTAGAAATAGCTCCAGAATCACATGCCTTCTTTAGCAGACCGCTCTTTTTGGAGGAGATGCCGCCATTAAATGCCATAGATTCAAGCAAACGCACTCTTGTACGGTCTTTGCCAAGCAGATCTACAGAGTCAAAAAGCGGCAGGCCATGGCGCTTACCCATAATGCATGCAAAAAGAAGCGGCATAATCACTTTTTTATGATTTACTCCAAAGAGCTCAGCGACTCTTCGGGAGGCTTCATTCATGCCAGATCCGCTCCAGTTCTCTAAGCGGTCAAGTTCCCAGATTATGCTCTGATAGATTGCAGCGATCTTTGCCTTTGAGACGCCTTGAAGCTCAAAAAGAGCCTCTGTATAGGGCATATGGTTGATAAATAAGAAGTCCGAAAGCTCCATGAAATCGCCAAAATTCTTCATTCGAGAATGGGCAAGAGGCATCAGCCGGCTCATAAACTGGTCATTAAAGCTCCATCCCTTTAGGCGCTCCCAGAGCTTATCCTGAGGAATATGCTGGATTATGTATTGCTGGTTTATCCAGTCGAGTTTTGTGATGTCAAAGACAGCGCCAGATACGCCGATTCTTTTTGGGTCAAACTCTTTGATGATTTCAGATAGCGTGTAGACCTCTTTGCCATCTGCCATGCTGTAGCCCATAAGGGTCAAAAAGTTCATAAAAGCTTCTGGGAGATATCCACTATCTCTGTAATAGAAGATAGATGTGGGATTCTTGCGTTTTGAGAGCTTTTTGCCATCTCTACCAAGAAGAAGGGGCATATGCATAAATACTGGGGGAGTCCAGCCAAAGACTTCATAGAGAAGAACGTGCTTTGGCGTAGAGCTTATCCACTCATCGCCTCTGATAACGTGAGTAATACCCATCAAATGGTCATCAACGACATTTGCAAGGTGATAGGTCGGAAACCCGTCTGATTTTAGCAGCACCTGATCGTCAATATCTGCGTAAGGAAATGATATGCGGCCTTTGATGGCATCTTCAAATACGCAATCGCCGGAAAGAGGCACTTTAAGGCGGATAGTGAAGGACTCGCCTCTTGCTTCGCGCTCTTTGATCTCATCTTCGCTCAAGTTGCGATAGCGTCTGTCATAGCCAAGCTTTGATCCCGTTTTTGCTGCAACTTCTCGCATTTCCTGAAGCTCTTCGCTTGTGGCAAAGCACTTATATGCCTTTCCAGCCTTTAAGAGGTCGTAGCAGTATTTTTGATAAATTTCGGTACGCTCAGACTGTCTATAAGGCCCAAAGGGACCTCCAACATCAGGACCCTCATCCCAGCTAATACCTGCCCATTCAAGGGCTTTATAGATGTTTTGCTCATATTCTGGGCGGCTTCTTGAGCGGTCGGTATCTTCAATACGCAGGATAAACTTACCCCCAAAATGTCGGGCAAAAATGAGGTTAAAAAGAGCCATATAGGCTGTTCCCACATGCGGGTCGCCTGTAGGAGATGGTGCAATACGTACACGGACTGTCATAACATTTTCTCAAATTTGTAGTTAGAAAGAGAGGAGTATAACATACCATCCTCTTTTCTACAATTTTATCGAGACCGTGACCGTGTCCGTGTCCGAGACCGAACTTTTGATCTCAAATAGTTTATAGCAAATGGATCGGAAATGGTCTCGGTCTTGAGATTATGCAGCAGCTTTTGCAGGGGCAGACTGCTCGAGGAGGGGCTGTTCAACCTGGATAAGCCAAATCATATCTTTCATTACATTGACCGCCTCTTGCATCTGAAAATCGACATTAACCATCGGCTCCTGGATGCCATCGTCGATCTTTTTCATGTTTTCGATGAAATTTTGAAAAAGCTTGTCATTTGAGATGCGCTGGGCTGAATTTCGCTTTAGCTGTTCTGTGAGGCCTTTATATTTAGTTATTGGCTCTTGCATATCAAACTGATAGAGGCGTCTGATCCTTTCTCGCTGGAAGAAGGGAACATCCGAGAGGTTATCGTCAAAATTAGGCGGTATAGAGTCATTTTCAAGAGGATATTTTGCATATTCTTCGCCAACTTCCATAAAGGAAAGCTCTCCCGGAATTACGATATCAGACTGCACGCCAACAAGCTGAGGGGTCTTTCCTGATACAGTGTAGTAGCGGCCGCGGGTTACCTTGTACTCACCATGGGGGTCCACAGCTCCATTTCCTTGGGTCGTCAGGGTAAAGGTCTGAAACGAGCCCTTTCCATAGGTGTGATCATCTCCGATGACAAGCGCTCTTCCATAATCTTGAAGTGCCTGCGCAACAATTTCAGCCGCAGAGGCGCTTAGCCTATCTACAAGCACAAGGAGCGGGCCATCCCAAATTCGGTTTGAATCAATATCCCTGATATGCTGGACATTGCCGTTTTCATCTTTGATAGAGGCAACTATACCCTTTTTAATAAAAAGGCCTACGACATCTACTGCTTGAGTAAGAAGGCCTCCAGCATTCATTCGAAGGTCGAGTATTACCCCTCGGACTTTATTGTCTTTGGCTACACTATTGAAGGCCTTTGCAAGATCTTGACTGGATGAGCTCTCAAGGTCTTGGTAGAAGGAATGCAGCTGAAAGCACGCAATAACACCATCACCAAATGGCTCTACAGACTGCTGTAGGCGCGCATCCTTAATAATGACTTCTCCACGCTTAAGCGTGATGTCTTTCTTTTCTACATGTTTTTCATCATTTGATGTCACTTCACGAAGTATCGTGAGAACCACTTCTGAGTCATCTTTTCCGCGAATACGCTCAACGACTTCAGTACCATCAAGACCAAGAACAGGTTCATGATCTACTGCGATGATTTTATCTTTAAGGCGAAGCTCCCCTTCCACATCTGCAGGACCGCCTTCAATAATCTTCGTGACTGTAAAGCCATCAACGTCGTCTCTAAGTTGTACACCTATACCAGAAAGTCTCTGCTGTACAGATATTAGAAACTGACTTGCCTCGGCCGGCGTAAAATAGATGGTATGTGCATCGAGCGATGAGGCAAAAGCTTTTAATAGATCGGTGCAGAAAAGCTGGCTTCTAAGCTTTTTATCTTTTGTAAGCACATCTTCTTCATACTTTAGACGAATCTTCTGAAGGCGCTGCATGGCAAGATTTTTGAACTCTGCATCCATTTTTTCAGCCGCAATCATCTGAAGAGCTCTCATGCGAAGAAGCCTTGTATAAAGCTCTTCCTCTGTCTTGCACCAGGTAAGATCTTTAAACTCTTTTGCGTGGACATCTTTTGGCAATGATTCGCTTTTTATTTTCTCTTCAAAGCGGTTTCTTCTCTCAATGCAAGGCTGCATAAGGTTGAAAATCTCCTCGTATTGAGGAAATTTGCTGTACTCAAAGTCTTTCGTAATTTGATTTAAAAGCTCATCTGTAGGACGAAGCCAGCGCTCTATTTCCCCCTCCAAAAAGTAGGTTTTGTACGGGTCTAAAATATTGATAAAGTTATCAAGCGACCTTTTAGCAAGCACGGGAGACATCGATTTATAGACCGCATGACCCCGCATTATCTCCTGCATTTTATAGGTAACGTCATACTGATTAATTTCTGCCGGCTTAGCCGAAAGACCATTTTGGAGCAAAGTGGCAAGAAATATGATGAATGTAAAGTAGGTTTTGGCCATTATATTATGCTCCATCTGAAATGTTGTCATCTTAGCAGGCAAAGGACTCCTTGCCAATAGGAAAAATCAACATTTTTAGAGGGAAACTAAAAAAAGTGCAAAAAAACGAAGAAAAAAGCTTGAACAAAAATCTTTTACATGTA
>CAYWZU010000117.1:0-3852 GCA_964462925.1 uncultured bacterium | reverse complement strand
CTCTAAGAATTCGTAAGCCATCCTCAGCCTTGCTGCTTAATTCAATTTGAATTTACATTGCAAAAAAATCCATTAAAGATCATGGTATATCCATCATCTAAAAAATGATTTTGCTATGTTGCTCTTTTTGAATAAAAAATCCCCCCATAACAATCTACATGTAAACCAGGAGGCTTTATGAAGCAGATAAAAAAATATCTGTTTATTACGTCAGCACTTGCTTTTATGATAAGCAGTGCACCTATTATAGCTGAGGAGCAATCCTCGCAAACGGCATTAGCGCCCCAAATGATGAATCTTAAAAATCATGAAAAGCAATTTAATGCCTATTTTGAAAGAATGAACTCAAATGGCTCTTTCAGCTCGCTCTCGAATGACTTTTTGGAAGTCCATCAAGGGATGAAAGAGGGTAACTATATGTACGATATGAACACGATGTTCAAGGTGTTTGCAGAAGTCTATCCTCATTTTGCTCCATGTCCATGTAAAAGACAGATGCAAATAGAAACAGCAGAAGAATAGTCCTAACCCGGAGTCCTAAAATGAATGCAAAAAAAGTAGTATTTACCCTGATTGCACTCCTTGCCATGTGCTGTAGCAATGAGCAAGCAGTAGCAGCTGCAAAAAAAACAAAAGAGACGAGATGCTCCTCATCCAGCAGCCATAAAAAGAAAAAATGCTGTGAAGAGGTCCTCGACATCGCAGAAAAAATCGACCGAAAGACCACACAGGATTTGCTCGTCGATCAAACAACACTTAGCGTTGTAAACACAATTCATAAAACAACTCAGCAGGATCTTGCAATAGATACTGAGATTTTAGACATAGTATCTGATATCAAAGACTGCGCCTGCCAGTGCCAGCTCATTCTTCCTAAAGATTTTGAAGATCAAGATGGCAACCTCACCGAGACCTATGTCATTACAGAACCCGGAAACTACTGCTTAGGAGCAAATATCGACTTTGCAGCAGAAGATGACTTTGCTGCGGCTATTCAAATCTTATCAGATAATGTTAACCTAGATCTTGGCACCTTTACAATCAATCAGATGACTGACGTACAGGCAATCGGTATCTTAATTGGACAAGGTGATAGCTACGAGGATCCAGATTTTGTTCTCAAGAATATCACTATTGCTAACGGAAGCATTATAAATTTTAAAGGTGTTGGCATCTACTGCTTTAATGCAAGCTTTGATAGAGACCCCTATGTAGGCGTGCCTTTTGAGTCGCTTCAGTTTACGAACCTTAATGTACTTGACTGCGGATCAAGCCCGACTACCTATCTAGCATCCGGCATACACCTTTCAGCAAACAGTGGCGATCCAAAAAACAATAGTGATTGGCCACCTCTTGCATATAGCAATCTCGTTATCACAAACTGCAAGGTAAATCGCACAAAAGGACTTGGTGCCATACGCATAATTGACTGTGATAATCTTGTTATACACGATACTCAAGCAAATGACTGTACAACCACTGTAAATGGCACGGCAGGCAGTGCTATAGGAGCCTATTATTTATTTGGAAAAAACATACAGATGTTTAACTGCCAAGGAAACGGCACTACCAATCTTGATCCCCAGTCATTAAACAGCCAAGTAGGCTCATTTATTCAGGGTTGCAAAAATGTCTATCTAAAAGACTGCCAATTTAATGATACCTATGGGGAAGCAGATGGTATTGTTAATTTTAACTGCTCCAACTCGATCAATTTTGTTGCAGAAGACTGCCAGTTTAACAACAACAAGCATGGAGTTTCTGGAAATGGCTTTGCTGCTGGCATTCATATGTCAGATAGTACTTTCCAAAACATAAACGCCTTAGGCTTCAAGTTTATCAACTGCCAGTTTAATGGCACAAGAAACGCCGGCACCACTCAAGGAACTTTTTTAAACATAATTGATGCAGCAATTGGCTTTACTGCAATTACGATACGAGATGTTGTATTTGAAAATTGCCAGGCATGTGATATAGGCGATGCAAACACTGGTGTAGCTTTAGGTATTGATCTTCCACAGGTAAGCGAAGATCCAATTCCCTTCTATTCAAATGTACAAAACCTGACTTTTTCAAACTGCGTTGTGAGCGATATTCGCGCAAGCGCAGTGGCAGTAGGATTATCCACAGCAGGAATACCCTCTGATAGAATAGGCCAGCAACCGAATGCAAGAAATGCCGTATTTCAAGGCTGCATTGCAGAAAGGATCTTTTCTCCTGCAACAGCCTGGGGCATTTCCTGTGCTTTAGTACCAAATGTTCAAGTGTTACCGGTCGATTTTAATTTATTTATAAAAGACTGCAGGATTTCAGATGTACATGGCGCTCTTGATCCTACCTCTGCGGGTATATATCTAGCTTCAGTACACCATCCTGTCATCCAAGATAATAGCATTAGCGACTGCGATAGAGGCATTTTGTTTACAGGTACAGGGCTTGTAACTCCATCTACACTGTTTCAGCTTGCGACATCGCTTCCTAATGCGCTTGCAACACCTCCGGTCTTTATCGACCTACGAGGAAACCAGACCTATTCCACCGGCCTTGCCTCTCAAGGAGCGGCTATTCCTCCTGGTTCAGGAATTACCGTAACAGGTATAGGGACAAACTTTAGTCCTGTTATGGCACCGGGCGGACTAGTTACCATAACAACACCTGCAAGCTCAGCTGGCAATTACCCCGCATCTGTGCCTTCTGGTGTATTTGCTCCAGCCCCACCACCGAGCGGTCTTTCAGGAACGATTGTTGCCTCAATTCCACTTGATGCAAGCTCTGTTCCAGGCAATGTAAGCGGAAAGATTGCCCTTATTCAGCGCGGCGCTATAAGCTTTGCACAAAAAGTGGCAAATGCTCAAGCTGGAGGCGCAATTGGTGTTATTATTTTTAATAACGTTCCGACAGATGACCTTATCAACATGGCAGGCGCATCACCTGTAAGTACAATTCCAGCACTTTTCATTAGTGGAAATTCTGGTAATTTTATCTTATCCAATATTAGCGGGTTGAATACAAGCGGCACAATGCTTCCGGGTAGTACAGGTACCATACAGTTTGGTTCTGCAACGGGTACAGCAAGTCAGACGCTTGATGTTGTAACAGCAACAACAGCACTCTTTACACGCGATATGATTGGCGATACAATTACATTCCCAAATAGCGCCTACACAGCCTATATTGTGGATGTTATGAGTCCAACTAGTGCGCAAGTAGATACTATGCTCCCTGTAGCTCTTACATCTCAAAGCTGCACGATAAACCTCGGCATCACGCCCACGAGAAATGTATCCTCGCCTACGACTATGAGTGTTTATAGAAACAACTTCATATCACCAGCAAGGCCCTTTACCGTAACCTATGGCTATCCTGGAGGTACACATACATTCCAGAATGTCACAGTGGGTAACAGCATTGCAATACCTGCCAACCTTGCAACTGTGGATGGTACAAAAGATATTATCACTTCCCCTACAAGCATGAATACACTTGGATGGAAAGTGGGAGATCAGATTTTGTACACAGCCTCAACACCAAGCGATCCTATTCCTGATCTCGTTTCAGGTACTACCTATTATCTTATTAACTACACACCAGGTTTCTGTGACCGAGGCGTGGTAGAAAATAATACAATAGATAACTGTACAGCTGGAGGATATGTTGAAACACGGCCAAATGCCCTGAGCACAACTGTCTCAGCGTTGTCTAATGGTGTATCTTTGCCTACTGCAACAATTAATGTAGCCTCTACAACAGGTGGAGCACAATTTCCTGTTGCAGGCACAATTTTGGTGCAGACAACAGCAGGGCTTCAAACAGTAACCTATACTGGGGTAACAGCTACCTCATTTACTGGAT
>CAYWZU010000116.1:0-3909 GCA_964462925.1 uncultured bacterium | reverse complement strand
AGGTCATTAGATAAAGCACACTTGAAAGAACAAGGCTAATTATAAAAGTAATAGTTGACACTAAATAGCAATTATTTTATAATTTAGGGCACTATGAGAATAGCTGCCACAACAACACACTTTTCAAGCAACTATTTTGCAGAAAAAGCTGCAAATGCCAAAAAGAACTTACACTTTATTTTTAAAAAGTGTGAGAAGGGATGGTCTTACGTCGGAAAGGCCATGCGGGTTACTCAGCTCTCGCTCGGTGTATCTGCGATTAAAACAGAAGCGGCAGTTGTGCGTACTATTCAATCCTTTAAGCTGATTGGAAGCATTGGCATTCCATTTACGCTAGCAAACATCGCAAATACCGCTATTTCAGCAATAAAAAGTATTGGAGAAAGGGATGTCGAGGGGGCGACACTTAGCGGAATTACCTTTTTCACACTCTCTGCGGAGCTTATTGACTCAATCGGCACAATCGTAAATACGGCTCTTGCCATTGGCTCCCAAGCTGCGGTGCAATTTTTTTCTGTAGTCTCCTTGCCTATAGGTTTTGCAATCTCCGGTGTTGGCATACTCACAAGAAGCTATCAAATGGTAAAGACAGCAATCGTCTTTGCTAAGTTTAAAGGGATGAAAGCGCCTAAAGATTATCTGCAGAATGTCCTGCAAAATAAAAAGGAGCTTGAGCGCTACAGCCCGCCAGAGACAATCAAAAAGTTTGAAAAGATCTATGAAAAGCTGCAAAAAAATGAGATGAGTCAAGATGAGCTAAGAAAGGAGCTAGACCAGATTGCAAAAGACTTTAGGAAGAAATTTTTGGTCGATGGCGGCAACCTCTTTGCAAGCTTCATTACACTCACAGGTCTTATCCTCATCACAACAGGCATCTGTGCGCCTATTGGCGTTGCGCTTCTTGCGGCATCTATTGGTATACGCCTTGGACTTACTGCCTACAGTGACTTTGGCTAACCCCAGAGAGGTTTTCTAAAAAGCTTATCCTTTGGTGCGCCGGAAAAGCTAAAGCCTATTCCGGAGAGCCCGTGCACAAAGTGGTCCTTATATTCTGGCACATTTGCAAGCGTTGTTTTTCTTGTGCAGTAGCCTGCGCTCAAGAGTTTCCATGAGCCAATGAAAAAATGTTTGAGATTTTCTTGCATGTTGGCAAGGTCTTTAGGATCTGCATATGGGGAGTTGAAATTGGCTCCTTCTGTAGCTCTTGCAAGAATATATACAGTGTCATTTACTACTCTATAGTCCCACACTGTCACATGAAGGTTTGCAAGATTGGCAGCCCCAGGAAGGTTTTTAAGGCATTCTAAGCTTTTAAATCTTTCCAGCACGAGTTGTTTAGAGAGTTCACATACCCAGATTGTGCTTACGCCAGCTACCGGTGTCTCTTCCCAAAGTGGTTTCTTGGAGCCTTCGTTAAAGACTGCGTTATGGCCAACAGAGCCAAAAAATGAGTCGACATGTATGTTTTTGTCACCTTCTCGCAGGGCAAAAACTTCTCGAGCATTATCGATGTAAAGCTCTGAGACGACGCCTTCTCGTGCAGTGAAATTTGGGTACTTACCTAAGAGGTGCTTTGCTATCTTTTCTTCGATATTTGGAAAGAATTTGCCATCTCCATAAACTTTGAGGCCATAGAGGGGAAGATCTGTTCGTAGTAGCGTATGTGATCTGATTTCATCTTCTGTAATAGATTCCGTCGGGATTTCAAGCTCTCTCCAAAGAGCTTTTTTTCTCTCTATCCCTTTTTGACTCGTTGACCAGATCAGCCTCCATCCTGAAGAGTAGGTAGGATCTCCTCCAGATTTGACTATTTCATCACTTAACGATTTATGCAGGGCAAGAGAGGTGCGAACAGCATCGCACTGCCAGCGATCATCGCGTGAGACGCCATTTTTTGACGAGAGTATATGCAAAAACTTAAAAGCTGCATTTTTTAACAGCATGGAAAATTTAAGCTTGGAGAGCGGAAAGTGGATATAGGAATAGTTTTCAAAATCATCCGGTGCTGGTGGTTTTATAAGTCCAAAGGTGCAGGCAAGCGTCTTCGTGAGCTGCCACATCCCAAGCTCTGGCGTTGTCCATTCAGTAGGATGAACATGGCCTTGATGGGCAGATTGCGATGATTTTTTTAGCTCGCCATCGCAAACATAGGTAACTTTAGCTTGTGGATCTTTTTGCAAAAGGCGGACAGCCTGCATAAGAGCAGGTATGCCTCCTAAAAAATAGTGGCCTCCGTCAATTTCAGTCGTGACAGATCCTTTCGTTTTTGGTATGAGAGTAATTGGATGGGGATCTTTCCATTCTTCTCCTGATGGAAAGTCTGGCAGCATGCTGACTACTTCTGGAGGAAGCTCTTGTTTGGGAGTTATAACGGTAGATTTATGAAAAACAAAGTCATCCATAGCTTTTCTATAATTTAGAGGGTTCTAATATGTCAATGCTATCTAAAGAGGCTGTAAATTTTTTGCACATGCTGCAGGCGAAGCATAACGGAATGCGTCTAGAACTCCTTAAAAAGAGGGGCGAAAAAAAGAGTTTAGGCTTTCTTGAAGAGACAAAAGGGATCAGGGAGGATCGCTTATGGAAAGTAGCACCTCCGCCATCTGATCTTCAAAAGCGATACGTCGAGATTACAGGTCCTGTAGAAAAAAAGATGATGATCAATGCGCTAAATTCAGGCGCTGATACCTTTATGGCAGACTTTGAGGATGCCCTTTCTCCAACGTGGGAGAACATCCTTCAAGGTCAAGAGAATCTAAAAGAGGCTATAGAGGGAACCCTTTCTTTTACAGCTCCTGAAGGAAAAGAGTATAGACTCAATGAAAGGAGGGCTATCCTCATTGTACGTCCGCGGGGATGGCATCTAGAAGAAAAGCACCTTGAGATGTCTGCCTCACTAGTTGATTTTGGCCTTTATTTTTTTCATAATGTAAAAAAGCTTTTAGAAAGAGGCACGGGGCCTTATTTTTATCTTCCAAAGCTTGAGAGCCATCTTGAAGCAAGGCTTTGGAGAGATGTATTTGCAACTGCTGAAGATGCCTTTTCTCTTCCAAGGGGAACTATTCGTTGTACAGTTTTGATTGAAACAATCCCTGCAGCTTTTGAAATGGAGGAAATCCTTTTTGAACTAAAAGAGCATGTGGTTGGCCTGAATGCTGGCCGCTGGGATTATATTTTTAGCATTATCAAAAAATTCAAAAATCAAAAAGATCTCATATTTCCAGATCGCGCAGAAATTACTATGACTGTCCCTTTTATGCGTGCCTATACGGAGCTTCTCATCAAAACATGTCATAGAAGAGGAGCCCATGCAATGGGGGGCATGGCAGCATTTGTTCCAAGTAGAAAAGATCCAGAGATAAATGCAAAAGCCTTAGCAAAAGTGCGAGATGACAAAATTCGAGAATCTCAAGATGGCTTTGATGGCACCTGGGTTGCACATCCTGACCTTGTGCCAGTAGCGATGGAAGTCTTCCAGAAAGCACTGCAAGGTAAAGCTAACCAGAAAGATCGTCTCAGAAATGATGTAGAGGTTGCAAAAGCAGAGCTTACAAATTTTAGAGTTCCTGGTGGAAAAATCACAGAACAAGGTATGAGGCAAAATATTATCGTCACTCTTAAGTATCTTGAATCGTGGCTGCAGGGAGCTGGCGCTGTAGCGCTCTTTAACCTAATGGAAGATGCCGCAACTGCAGAAATTGCCCGATCGCAAATCTGGCAATGGATTCACCATAGAGGTGCCAAACTCGCAGATGGCCGGCTTATTGATATTGGCCTCTACAACACCTTTGTTGACGAGGAGCTTGCTAAATTGAAAGCATCCGATGCTCTTAAGACTGCAAAAAAGCTCCTCGATATGCTCGTCACAAGCGAAAAATTCGAAGACTTCCTGACCCTAAAAGCCTACGA
>CAYWZU010000115.1:0-3942 GCA_964462925.1 uncultured bacterium | reverse complement strand
CGACTTATTTCTCGTTAATAACTAGAAACTTCTCTATAGTTACTGGCTGAAAATAGGAAAATTATGGTTTCGAAAGCTGGTTCGTTTTCTCTTCAGCCATTAGCATGTGAACTGCAACTCATTGAAGACGCAAGTAAAAGTGTATCGGTCTTGATTACAGAACTCAATGCGCTCGTTAAGGTGCGCGTAAAGTCTGTACCAGAAGATGTGGGTAATCGAGTCGCTGTTTTAGTGCGACGCTCTATTGAACAGGTGCGAAATGATTGCTATCGCGATAAAGGGCACTATGTGCAAGGCAAAGCGAGGGTGATAGGGCTTCTTAATAATCTCCTATCCATTGTACAGGGAGCAGCCAAAGTCCCCAATCCCCTGCTCTTTCGCGCGCTTGAGGAATTTTCTCATACAGAGATGTCAACGGATGCTGTCATTGAAACTGTTACTCACTATCCAAAGCTTCCTGAAGAGCGCATCTTGGGCTTTCCTGAGGAGTTTCGGGTCTTTGCTCGTGATCGCGTTAGTAAAGCATTAGAGAAAATACCCGCTGTTTTACATGCTGATGGCCCAAGCCTCTATCAGGAGGCCATGGAGCGTGAGCTTGCACTTCTTGAAGACCAAAAACCTCAAATGATTGAAACGCTCAACCATTTAGATGAAATCAGGGAATTCTTAGATCCAGATATGGATGGATCAGCCCTCCTGCCACTTGCTATAAAGTATTTTGATGATCCAACCTTTCGACAAGTGCTTTACTTAGAATGCAGAAAAATTACGCTCAAATTTTACACTGAAGGACTAAAAAAGCGCGGATGGCCCCATTTTGATCTTTTTGAGCATGTAGAATTTACTGATGAGGCGACTACCTATGATGCAAAGGCACATGAAGCTCGAAAGCAAATACTCTTTGATAAGGTCGTGAGACCAAGTGCCGCTATTCTTTTTTGCCGAAACTTAAGCCTACGAAAGGATCTTTCCTTTGGGCAGCTCCTCAGCCTGTATGAAACCTTTACGAGTAAATGGCAAAAGCTTGAATCCTACACCTTCCAAACGGTTGAGGATCTCCTACAAATTGCAGATCTCTGTCCAGAAACGAAAGAGCTTTCCCTTGTTCCTGAAATAAAAACTTTCGTCTGCCATGACACAAGAAAGTACCCTGTTCACCTCAAAAAAATCGATCCTAACTCCCTCTATACACCAATACCGCCAAGCTCCGTTACGCATAAAGGAAAATGTGCACCTGTTTACCATGGCTTTTCTGGTGATCAGGGAATCGTTTGCGGCATTAGCTATGACTTTTGCAGCTCGCAGGGAAGAAGAAAGGCGATGGAAGATGCCCATCTGATTACTTCACTTACACTCAGTGATGGCACCGTCTGCCCATTTTTTGCCGTTATGGATGGCCATTCAAGCTCCATCGTCTCTGAGTATCTCAAAGAAGTACTTGCCCCGACTGTGCAGGCATGGCTCTCTGTTGCTATTCGGGAAAAAGATTTTGATGTTGCGATTAAAAACGCCATGAAGATTGGGATGATCCAGTTAAACCACCTATTAAAAGCTACGTTTGGAACAGTTCTTGATCGTACAGGCTCTAACGCACTCTTTTGTTTTATCTATCGCGAGCGGCTCTTTACGGTAAATATTGGAGACTCTCGAGCAGTGACAAGCTCAGGACTGCAGCTCAGCCTCGATGCCTGTGCCTCTAGTGAAGTCTTTAGAGAAAAGGTACGAAACCGAAATGGTATCATTTTGACAGAAGGAACATTTAAGGGACGACTCAATTTCCATCTCTTAACCTTCTCAACCTTTGGCGACTTTGCTGAACCCTCTCTTCGAGCATTTGCTAAAACGCATATACTCAAACTTGAAAAGGGTAAAAACCTCACTGTTGCCCTCTGCTGTGATGGAGTAACTGATACTCTTACCACAGCTGAAATCTGCTATAACCTTCTGCAAGGAAATTCAGCGTTTCACATCGCTCTAGAGGCATACAAACAAGGCTCCGAAGACAACCTGACCTGCATACGTTTCCAGATTCCTTAATAGTAGCTATTCAGTGAAAAGGGCCGGATACTGCGATTCATGCGATTTGAGTAACGGAATCGCGCGAATCGCAGTTATCACAGAAGAAAGAAGGGATAGAGAGCGCCTGCTTTTGCCCTGGACATCACGCTGGAGCAGCTACAGGATTTATTATGCTAGTATTACCCTTTTTACCGCTTAAGCAGTAATTTTGGCGTGCAAGAGCCTATTTTCTTGCATAAATTATAAAAATATGCAAAAATTACTGGTATAGCGGTAAAAAGCATGGAACATAAAAATATAGGGCGCATCATTCGATTTCACAGAAAGCAGGCGGGCTTATCGCAAGAGCAGCTTGCAACAGCTGCCGGGGTCGGCAAGACTGCGGTTTTCGATATTGAAAAGGGCAAGCTCACGATTCGCCTTTCAACCCTACTTAAACTTCTCGAAGCACTCAATATCCAGATATCGCTTGCAAGCAAGCTTATGGAGCATTTTGATGAAACAAGCTAAAGTATTTGTCGACAGACTGTTTGCGGGCTGGCTTGAGGAGATTGAACCGAACAAGCGGTATAGATTTCGCTATGACCTGCACTACAAAGGGCCCTCCGTATCACTTGAAATGCCCTGTACGCAACAAGTATATGAGTATGATCGCTTTCCACCCTTTTTTGAAGGGCTGCTTCCAGAAGGTATCATGCTGGCGGGGCTGCTACGTGCCGCCAAGCTAGATCAAAACGACTTCATGGGCCAGCTTATTGCGGTGGGCCATGATCTTGTAGGCAATGTCACTGTGGAGGCGTATGATGAATCGCTGTCCAATAACGTATGAACTCGTAGCGAACGCACGCTATAGCCAAAAGGGACTCAAGTCGCTGTCTGGGCGGCTAAAAGACCTCTACGACTTTCCCTACAGTGCACAAGAGCAGCTGGAACTTGCCATGCAGCTTGCTTCAAAGCTTTCAATCCAGGGTGTACAGCCAAAGCTGAGCGTAAAGCTTACCGCCTCCAAGGGGCTTTTTGAAGTGGTTGAGGCAGGTGGAACATTTATTGTTAAGCCTCCCCATCAGATTTATGAAGAGGTGCCGGAAAATGAAGATGTGACCATGCGCATGGCGGCCCTTTTTGGCATTGAGGTGCCGCTTCATGGCCTCATGTACAATAAAGACGGCACAAAGAGCTACTTTATTAAACGCTTTGATAGACTCTCAAGAGGGCATAAAGTGGCCGTAGAGGATTTTGCACAACTTCTGAATAGCTCACGCGATACAAAGTATAGCTCCAGCATGGAAAATGTGACTTCTTGTATTGAAAAGCACACAACCTTTCCGCTGCTTGAAAAGCAAAAACTCTTTTGTCGTACTCTTTTTTGCTTTGTCGTAGGCAATGAAGACATGCACCTCAAAAACTTCTCCCTCATTCGCAGACAAAACAGAGTTGAGCTAAGCCCAGCTTACGATCTTCTCAATACGAGCATCCTGCTAAAATCAGAAGAAGAACTAGCCCTGCCGCTGAGGGGCAAAAAAAGCAGGCTCACAAGAGACGATCTTTTTAGCTACTTTGCGAAACAGCGCCTTGGTCTCTCAGATAAAACTGTGGATGAGCTGTCCCAAGAGCTCGTCAGAGTTTTCCCGCTATGGGAAAACCTTATACAAGAGAGCTTTTTGTCCGACGCATCCAAGGAAAAATATCTGAAGCTGCTTCAGACACGTATCAGCTTACTTTCGTAAGAATGTTTCATCTTGTGTTGGCGATTATCTGGGTAACTAAACCGGAACTTGACTCTAGAAACTTCTAAGCGGCCCGGATAAATTTTAATATTCACTAAAAGTTTTCCATCCATTATAAAATTCAATTTTATAATGGAGCTGCATGCAGACGCTTAGTTGTCTCAAACAATCTCAAGCCATTTGTCGACGCATGTAC
>CAYWZU010000114.1:0-3973 GCA_964462925.1 uncultured bacterium | reverse complement strand
AGAAAGTAAAAGATCAATATTATCCATGCCCTATACGCTACAAGAGCATGAATTTATTGTCGAGAATCTCCTTATGCCATGAGGAGAGCGCCTTCCCATTCATCATCTTCACAAGCCTCAGGACAAAATCCATTTTTTAAGGCCAAGGAAATCATGGGTCGATTACTCGTAAGGCAGGAAATCTTTAGGTGTGAAACGCTGCAATCGTGAGCAATTTGTTTAGCCTGATTTAGTAAAGCCTGTCCATAGCCAAAGCGGCGATATTCAGAATTCACGCTCAAGGAAATTTCTGCCACTTTATGTGTAGCATAGAAGGTAATATGAGCCACTGCAACAAGAACAGAATCTTCTCCAGAAATGCCAAGAATTCTATCCTTCACAAAATCTATAGACTGGAGATACTTCTTGATTGCCTCATTTGTGCAGTAATTTCTAAATCGAAGCTGTCTATCATGTTCCGATAGCCTCGTAAAATGTCCCATGAGGTACTGAAGATGCGTAGGATTTAAAATTTCGACTCTAGTGCCAAAGCTCATTGCAGTTTCTGCCCGCGAAGTCCAACAATGCTACAGAGAGCAACCTTTTTGTAAAAGGCTATTTTTAAGAGAATGAACGATCTAGATGTATGTGATGGACATGTTCAGCTTACCCACACTTGCACATATCTTGCAAAAATAGGCTGCAGATGAGAACATTTCTCTCTCTACTTGAGGGACCTATGTTAGATCGCGCACAGTTTATAAAAGTTCGAAACTTTGATTCTTTCTCTTATATGATAGGCACTGCGATCCAAGAGCCCCTACGGTGGGTAACACAGATAGATACCTGCTGTAATCAAGCATATACATCTCATCCTGTGGTTGCAATTGCTTTAAAAGTATCAATTCTTGCTTTAGGGCTCATTCCCTTTCTTATTACTCTCCCGATTTGGGCTTTAGGTAGATTTATCGAGGATAAGTCCTCATATACTGGACATCTATTTAAAACACTTTTGGAGCAAGGCCATACATTCCCATCTCATATCATAGTGCAATCATGGGTTATCTTAAAAGCTAGGCCACTTGCAACTTCTTTGCCTAGCCATATGCAAATTACTGAATCACTTACAATTACTGACTGCGCAAACATCACATCCCTTCCTGAAGGACTGCGGGTTATGGGCAAACTTGATATTACAAATCTTCCAAATTTAACTTCTTTATCTAAAGGCACAGAAGTTATAGGAAATTGTTATATCGAAAAGTGCGAAAAATTGACGCATTTGCCTGAAGACCTCTATGTAGGAGGCGATCTTATACTCAATGGCTGTACAAGTCTTACATCTCTACCGGACTGGATCACAAAACTTGGAAGAAGAAGCGATGGCATGATCCGAAATGTGGATCTACGCTCTACTGGTCTTCCATACGAAGTTATAGAAAAAATTAGGATGGCAGACACTCCTGGCATGAATTTTATTCTTCCAGAATTTGCTACTGTTGAAGAGGCAATATTTTTTTGGAGAGGCCTCTCTCAAGATTTATCAATTGGCCTGCCCTACATTCCAGAATCTCAAATCCTAATTGAATTTATGGGAAGGCTCTTAACAACAGCCGAGTATAAAAATCAGCACGCAAGAACATATCTTGCAAAGAGAATGATGGATCTTTTTTCTAAAATGGCAACTGATAATGCATTTCATGAGCAAGCACTTGAGCTCATGGATACAGCTCTCAGCTCATGTGACGACGCTATTATCGATACCATTAATAAACTGGAGCTCATACTCAGCATAAAAGAAATCGAAAAGGGCGGGCTTTCTAGTGATCGCTTAAGGCAAGAAGCAAAGCGCTTTTTTATGCTAGAGCTTGTTGATGCCAAAGTTCGTGAACTTCTAAAAGCTAGAAAAATAGATGATATCGAGCTCTACCTTGCATTTCATATCTGCCTAGCCGAACGATTTAACTTGCCAGTGAAGACGCGCAATATGATCTTTTGGAACATGACAAAGATGTCTCAGCAAGAAATTAACTCATACGGAGATGAGATAGAACAGGAATTTAGCGAAGAAAAACTCGAGGCGTTTCTCAAAACATGGGGCCCGTGGCAAAACCACTTGAGGCAATATGTACCACCTTATGAAGAGCTTCCTACCACGGAAGAAAAGCCTCTTAATGAAACATGTATTATCTCTCAGGATACTCCAGTAAAACCAGTTATCTACAAAAAAAACCTCTACGACTACGACTCCTTTCTTTGCTGGTACCGTGCAAATGGGAAAGAGCCCATGGGCTCAGGAAAAATTGATATAAGAGAGCTTTTTCGCCCTATAATATACCAGTGATTGAGAGCGAAGGGCATCGTCATAAAATTATGTTATATCTCTGTTCTTGGATTTAAGTGGGGTATATTCATTAAAAAATTGCATTGGTTTAGTTTTTTTAGAATCATTCTGGCTTTTTCCTTTACACGAGTTAGCACAGATACGTCGACTTTTTTGTCATAAATCACGAAAAATGAACCTATTTTTGTGAAATAATCACGTTTTGCTAATATACCATTGATTTTAAGGTTATCATGAGCTAAGATCGAGGTATGGAAAGAGAATTTTACAAAAAACTTCTTCATTGGAAAAAATCGCCCATGCGTAAACCCTTGGTGCTAAGGGGGGCTCGTCAAGTAGGCAAAACCTATTTATTGAAGAGCTTTGCAGAAGCAGAATATGAAGATTACATCTATATTAATTTTGATGAAGAACCTCATTTTAGCAGTTTTTTTGAGCAGAATCTTGACACAGATCGAATCATCAAAGAATTAGGCATCTATTTTAAAAAAATAATTCGCCCAGGCTCAACGCTTCTCATTTTCGATGAAATCCAAGAGTGTGACAAAGCTTTAGGGTCACTCAAATACTTTTGCGAGAAAAACAATCAATATCACGTGGCAACAGCAGGATCTCTCTTAGGTGTAAAACTTAGTAAAGGATTTCCTGTTGGAAAAGTCAATTTTCTTGATCTTGCTCCTTTGAATTTTTTCGAATTTCTACATGCCCTTAATGAAAGCAGCTTAGTGCAGATGCTTCAAGAGCAAAAAAACGCACAAGCAATTTCTGAGATCTTTCATATAAAGCTCCTTTCTCTTTTAAAATATTATTTTGTTGTAGGTGGCATGCCAGAAGCAGTAGATACCTACATAAAAACTGAAGACATATTCCAGGTGAGAACCATACAAAAAGAAATTCTAGATGCTTACACCCTGGATTTTGCAAAACATGCCCCTAAAGAAGATGTCATTAAGATTATGGCTGTATGGGAATCTATTCCAAATCAGCTGGCAAAGGAAAATAAAAAATTCATTTTTTCTGCTATCCGACAAAGCGCTAGAGCACGCGAATATGAAACTTCCATACAGTGGTTAAAAAGTGCAGGGTTAATCCTTAAATCCAACTGCATCTCTACCCCAAAACTTCCGTTAGACTCCTACTCAGATAAACAGGCTTTTAAGGTCTTTTTGCTTGATGTGGGATTGCTTGGAACAATGAGTAAATTAGACCCCAGGATAGTACTGGAAGGAGATCAACTGTTTGAAGAATTTAAAGGCTCTCTTACCGAAAACTTTGTCGCAACCGAACTGCATGACAACCATTTTGATCAGCTCTACTACTGGACAAGCGAAGGCATTGCTGAAGTAGATTTCGTTGTATCAACAGAACAACAGATCTTCCCTTTAGAAGTAAAAGCTGGCTTTTCTAAGAAAAAAAAGAGTCTTCTCGTATATGGCGAAAAATATTCGAAAGAAGAAAGCGCCCCTCCTGTGCTCTCGAGAGCATCTTTGCGCAATTTTGCTCACGATGGCAACATTATAAACTACCCTTTATATGCGATTTCTCTCTTTCCTTGCTTTAGATAACGTAAAGGCGCGCTCTTATTTATAGGAACTCCAATGGGAGAAGGACGTTTGAATTTGACGATTTTTGGCTTACCTTCTAAATTTT
>CAYWZU010000113.1:0-4012 GCA_964462925.1 uncultured bacterium | reverse complement strand
ATTGGTATAAAAAGGGATCTCTTATTTTAGATAAGCCTGTTCAGACGAAAGAGTGCGTAGACAAAATTGTGGCATCTTGCGACTGGACCCTTCCTGAGATAGCTCACGTGCATATAGAAGGTGATACAAAGAAGTTTTTACTTAAAACTTGCGATAGCCAGATGGTGGAAAGCGTAGCTATTCCCATGAAGACTCTCATGACCCTCTGCGTCTCTTCTCAAGTGGGATGCAGGATGGGATGCACCTTTTGTGAAACAGGCCGCATGGGCCTCATTCGCAATCTAAAGGCTCACGAAATAGTCTCACAAGTATTTGCAGCCAGATTTTTGCTTGGGGTTCCCGTTCGAAATGTGGTTTTTATGGGTATGGGAGAGCCATTTGATAATTATGATGAAGTAAGGCAGGCAATCCGCATTTTAACGGACCAAAATGGCCTTGCTTTTGGCATGCATGGCATCACGGTCTCTACGAGCGGCAAAATAGATGGGATTTTGAGGCTTTCTGAAGAAAAGGAGATAAAGCCAAACCTTGCCGTCTCTATTAATGCGCCAAATGACTCGCTTCGTTCAAAGATTATGCCTCATAATCGAAAAGAGGGCCTAGAGGCTATTCGTGAAGCAATTGAGTGCTATACAAAGCGAACAGGCCGCGAGGTGCTGCTCGCCTACGTTCTTATGAAGGGTGTAAATGATTCCCTGGATTTAGCCAAGGAGCTTGCATTATTTGCTAGAGACTTGTCTTGCAAAATCAACCTAATACCCTATAATGCCCAGTCCAACGACAGGTTCCAAGTACCTGATAATGAGCAGGTTGATGCATTCGCCTCACTGCTTCGCAAAGAGGGGCTTAGAGTGCTACTAAGGCGCACCAAGGGCCGGTCTATAATGGCTGGCTGCGGGCAGCTAGGAAATGCTGTTTTGGGTAGAAAATTAACTAGTTCGCGAGCTACAATGAATTTGTAGGATACCACTGGTATACTACATATCGTAAAAATCTGGAGGTTGTCATGACTAGAGAGACTCTTACTCGAAAGCAAAGAATCGCAGAATTCGGACAGGGATATAATATCGTAGTAACAGGGCGCCATTTACATGTCACTGATGCTATGAAGGCATATGCTGAAGAGAAGCTAGCTAAGCTAGAGCGCATCGGAGATCGTATACTGGATATCGCGCTTACTATGGATATTCAAAAGCTCGAGCACAGAGTGGATATCGTCATGAAATATGGCCATACGCTTATCAAGAGCCATGCAGCGACTACCGATATGTATGCCTCGATTGATTTAGCGATTCATAAACTTGAATCTCAGCTCAGAAAATACAAAAGACGCCTAAAAGAGCATCACGCGAAAGAACATCCAATTGATGAGATGTCAGTTACTGTCTATAGCCCAATTATTGATGAAGAAGAGGTAAATGAGGGCATCGACGGTGAAAATGCACGCGGCTATCAGGCTCTTTTACAACCTCATGAAATTGTCAAAGTAGAACCTCAACAGCTTAAGATCTTAACCGATGATGAGGCTATTATGAAGATGGAGCTTTCAGGTACAAGTGCTATGGTCTATAGGCATGAGGAGACGAGGAAGCTTAAGGTAATATATCGCCGAGATGATGGAAACTACGGTGTCATCGAGGCCTACTAAAACCCTCTTTTGCAAAGTACGCAAAGAGTATGTGCAAGAAACTCCTGAGGAGAGAGTGCGCCAAGGCACGCTCTCCTCTCTTTTTTTACTCGGCTTTCCAGAGTCTTTAGTTGTTGTTGAGAAGAAACTTACGGATTTTGCTGCTCCCTTGAGTAAGCTGCCAAATAGGCGAGTTGACATCCTTTGCTATGGTAGGGGGTTAAAGCCGCTTCTTTTGATAGAATGCAAAGCTAAATCATTCAGTGATAAAGAGCTGCGGCAGCTTTTGGGGTATAATTTTTATGTAGGGGCCCCCTATATTGCCCTTACATGCCCTTCAAAGCTTGTTTTTTTTGATCTTTTAGCCCAAAAAACCCAAGATATCATTCCGAGCTTCGAAAAAATAACTTGATATGATAGGATCCGGATTTACTCAAAAATTAGGTATGTTATGGCCTCTAGTTCAGATGATAAAATCCCAGAAAGAAGCGATAGTATAGATGTCACTGCCATTGTACAGCAGCTTGAAGACCTCGTTAAATTTACTCTGGAGTGTGAGGAGAAGGATTTAAAGCCTGAGGTTTCCTTTGTAGATGTGCATAAAAAACTGATGGAAATTCAAAAAAATATCGAACTCTTTCAGGCAAACTATCGAAACGACTTGTCTATGTTCAATCTTACTCCGGAAGAAGTTCGTCCAACAGAAGAGGAGCTTCAATCGCTCGATCCTAAGCAAAAAAAGATTTTTGATCGCATGAAAGCCCTTCAGGAGACTTGTGAGAGTGCTAGAGAGCGAATCTATCAGTCGATGCAGCAGGATCAAGAGACTCTAAAAGCTGTTAAGAGCGAACTTCGAGATAAAGGTAAGGAAAAAATACATCGAAAAGGTAAGTTTAAGGGCATGGGTGGAAAAAAAGGCTGGATGCCAACATAGGATTTTGCTAGGATGCGATTTTTGCCCCGTCCTAGGTTCCTAGATGTTCCTATCACTGATTATTGATTACTGAGGTATCTTAAAATGTCTTTTTTTAACATTTTTAAACCGGCTCCCCACGCAGAAGAGCTTTCTGATAGCGAGGAAATAAAAAGTAGCTATAAATACTGGCGGATTCGCGTTTTCTATTCCATGTTCATGGGCTATGCATTTTATTATTTCACTCGTAAAAGTTTTACCTTTGCCATGCCTACACTTATGCAAGACCTTGGCCTTACAAAGGGCGAGCTTGGTATTTTAGGCAGTGTCATGGCCATTACGTATGGCATCAGTAAGTTTATGAACGGCATCCTTGGTGATAGATCGAATCCTCGCTACTTTATGGCTGTTGGGCTTATCTTGACCGGTGTTTTTAATATTTTCTTTGGGTTTAGCTCTTCTCTTCTGTTCTTTGCGATTTTTTGGGGGTTGAATGGCTGGTTTCAAGGATTTGGCTGGCCTGGCTGTGCAAGACTTCTCACACACTGGTATTCGCATACCGAAAGGGGAAGGTGGTGGTCATTTTGGAATACTTCGCATAACCTTGGCGGTGCAATCATTCCTCTTGTTGTCGGCTATCTTGCGCATGCCTATGGATGGCGCCCTGCAATGCAAATTACAGGCCTTATCTGCATTGCTGTTTGGTGTTTTATCATGACCGGTGTGAGGGCTACGCCTCAATCTCTGGGACTTCCTCCAATTGAGCGCTTTCGTAATGATTATCCCGATAAAAAATCTCGAGCGGAAGATGAGCATGAGCTTTCTGTTCGAGAAATTCTCTTTAAGCACGTGCTCAAAAATCCCTTTATTTGGATTTTGGGAGTAAGCTATTTCTTTGTCTACGTAATTAGGCAAGCTGTAAATGACTGGACAGTACTCTATCTTGTAGAAGCAAAAAACTACTCACAGCTTGGTTCTGGTGGCATTGTGATGTGGTTTGAGATAGGAGGGTTTTTTGGAAGCTTAGTAGCCGGATGGGCATCTGATAAGATATTCCAGGGAAGAAGGGGTCCGATAAATGTACTATTTTCGATTCTTGTCGGCCTGGCTATAGTGTGCTTTAGCTGGCTCTCTGAACCATCTTACTTTTTTGATTCACTGCTTTTATTTGTAATTGGATTTTTAATTTTTGGCCCTCAAATGCTCATTGGCATGGCCGCTGCTGAGCTCTCGCATAAGAAAGCTGCAGCCACTGCAAGTGGATTTACAGGCACCTGGGCTTATGCAGGAGCGGCTTTTGCTGGCTATCCTCTGGGTCTTATCATTCAAAGCTATGGATGGGATGGATTTTTTATTGCTCTTGCTGGATGCGGCGTTATATCATCGCTACTTCTTTTGCCTCTTTGGGCAGTAAAAACGCGCGAAGATGGCCTTTTTCCAAAGCGAAAAGAAAAGCAAGAAGAAGCTGTAGC
>CAYWZU010000112.1:0-4071 GCA_964462925.1 uncultured bacterium | reverse complement strand
GCGCTCACTGAAACCCTGTTTTAAGCTAAATGTCCAAACTCGAGGACCTTAATCCATGAGACTAAGGTCGAGATCAAGAAGGCCGCTTATACTCCTACAATGGTATCAGGTGCTCGCGAGACCGTGCAATTTGAAAGAGAGAGGGGTCCAAGGTTGAAAATTCCAGCACCAATTCTCTCTGAGGTGCTTCTTGCGTTTGTTATTATAAGGTTTTTTACCTTAGCACAGGCTCGAAGGGCTATTGTCAGAGTGGTACCCTTTGATTTGCCATCTAGGCTGCATTGCTATTCTTTTTTCCGACAAGTGTGATAGAATGAGGAGCATTTGGCACAGTAAAGTTGCCATAAAGGGTTCCAACAACAATAATTGTTGTAGATTCTTTTTTGTTCCAGGCAGCTGCATTTAGTGCAGATATGAGCTCTTCTGCTTATTCACCGTGACTGTTGCTCCTATAAGCTGACACGCGGGTAGTATAATAAAGAGGGAAGTGAGCGCATATAACAAATCCTTTGTTAAGCTTGGGTATTGCTGTAAATTTTAGGTTTATTAAAAACGATGATTTGGAACGAGATACGAAAAGAGCGGCTCTGGAAGCGCCAGATGATTATACGCACCATTCGCGAAGATCTTTATGCCGAGGGTTTTTTAGAGGTAGAAACGCCGCTTTTGATAAAAGGTACCTGCCCTGATGTCTATATAGATTCAATTGAGGCAAAGGGCGGCTATTTAGCAACATCTACCGAATATCAAATTAAGCGGATGATGCAAGAGGGCTTTGATAAGGTATTTACTCTTACAAAAAACTTTAGAGAAAATGATGTTGGACGCTACCATAGTCAAGAATTTACCATGCTTGAGTGGGCAAGAACTGGAGTGAGCCTTGATGCGATTGAAGAAGATGCTGAGCGCTTTATACAGAAAATTGCGCCTTCTGAGCGATTTAAAAGGCTCACGGTTCGAGAAGCTTTTTCACTGCATTTAGGCCTTCATGATCTTGAAGATTTTTCGCTTGAGCCTTTACGTAGAGCGTGCAAAGTAGCAGCTCTTGCGATACCTGATACCTTTCAAGATGATAAATATTTACTCATATCATACCTCTTTGAGCAGCTGCAAAAGCATCTTGGACATGATGTGCCTACGTTTTTGCGCGATTGGCCAGCCTATCTTACAACATCAGCGCCGCTGACAGCTCACGATAAAAGCGTTGCAGAGCGCTCAGAGCTTTATATGAAGGGGATTGAAGTTGCAGATGGCTTTCCATTTTTGCAAGATGCCGACTTTCAGAGAAGGCTTTTTGAGCATGAACAAGCCTTAAGGGTATCAATAGGAAAAAAGCCTGTACAGCTTGATGAGAAGTTTCTTGACTGCCTCAAGAATGGTATGCCATCTGGTGCCGGAATGGCTCTTGGAGTTGACAGGCTTGTTATGGTGCTTACAGGTGCTCAAAGACTTTCAGATGTGCAAGCCTTTAGCCAAGATGAGCTATAGTTTTTATTGACCAAAAAATGTGCCCTAGATAGATTTTGAAGTAGTTAGAATCAATAGGCGCACATGAAATTTACGATTTTGCTTGTTGCCCTAGTCCTAAGCTCATTCTTTGTACCTGTAGAAATGGAGGCGTCCAAACAAAAAAAATACGCCTTCAAAAATGACCCTATAGATGTTGTCATTCCATCTACAGCAAAAGATGTAGCAATTTTAAACCACTGCATCGACGGCATTAAGAAAAATTGCAAAAATGTTCGCAGGGTAATCGTTGTCTCTAAAGAGCGTCTAACCTATAACGCAGAGTGGTTTCCAGAGGCCTCATATCCCTTTACCAAAATTGATGTGGGCATCGCTCTTTTTACTGGCAATGTAGAAAAAGGGAAAGCCTTCACTGCCACTGCCTACTGGGGAGGCTGGTACTACCAGCAGCTACTAAAGTTTTATGCTCCTTATGTCATTCCTGGAATCTCCTCAAATGTCCTTGTACTTGATTCAGACACTATCTTTTTGCGCCCTGTTACGTTTTTAAATAGGCATAAAGCAGGAAATTATAATCCCGGTACTGAGTATGTATCCTCCTATTTCGTTCATGCTGCAAGGCTTGTGAAGGGGCTGAAAAAGTTATATAAGGAGCATTCGGGTATATCGCATCATATGCTCTTTCAGCGTCCTGTCCTTGATGATCTTTTCCAAACAGTTGAGAAAGAGCATAAAAAACCCTTTTGGGTAGCATTCTGCAACTCGGTGCAGCTTGATAACCCATGCACGCAAGGAGCTTCGGAATACGAAATTTATTTTAACTTTCTCTTTTCCAGAACAAAGAAAGCAACGATTCGTAAACTCACATGGCAAAATGTAAGCTCGATTGAGGCTTTAGAAGAGTTTAGACAAAGAGGGTATGACTACGTATCATGCCATTCATGGATGCGTGAGAAGATCAATCCTAACGATATACCCTTTGTGCATAAATGAGTGCAAAAGTAGTTGTTTTATATATTTGTTTAGTTTTGTTTGGCTCTACCCATGCCCAAATGTGCCATGCTGCTTCACATACAATCAAAAAAAAAGAGGCTAAAAAACTCAAATGCACACTCTATGGCAACTGCCAGATGAAGGTTGTCTATGATTACCTGACGAAAAAGCATCCTGAACGTTATGAATGCACATTAGTGATAAATTATAAAACAATCTTCGATAGCAATTTACTTCCTCTACAGCAGTTGCAGCAAGCTGATATTTTTATCTTTCAACCTTTGCACGGACATGGAAGAATAGACACCGACTACATTCGAGCAAACTATTTAAAAAGTAGCTGCAGATGTATTTCTTTTCCCTATATCTTCTTTTCTGGGTATTTCCCCGATTATGTGGATGATCGTAATAATATCAGGACCATTTCTGATAAATGTCCCTTTGGCATTTATGGCTACGGGCACCAGAAAATTATCGATTTTATTGCATTAGGACTAGCTCCTCACCATATCCTTGAGCTATCAGAGAGGGATGATCTCTTTTCTCCTGGTGAGCTATATGGTAACCTTGAAAGAACCTTGGAAATTCTTCGGGAAAAGGAAAAAGAAACGGATGTAAAGCTTTCTGATTTTATTAAGAAGAACTTTAGAAAGTATCGGCTTTTTCATACAGTAAAACATCCTACGAATGTGCTTCTAAAAGAGCTGTTCAAACAGCTCCTTCCTCTCCTTGGCCTCAGGTCAAAAAATATTGATTCAGATCCTTTCTTTAGCCGCGAGCATTTGACTTTTGAAACCACAGATATTATCTATCCATCTGTTGCAAAAATTCTGAATTTGCACTTTACAGCTTCGCATGCGTTAAGAGGCTATGAAGAAGTCTCTTGCACTGAATACATCAATGGCTACATGAAGTTGCTCTATCCAGACTACTACAAAAATTGGTCAATGGCTTTTCATTAGAGTACGCAATATCTTTTCTAATTTGCAAAAAAAAATAAAAAATGTAAGGTTTTTCCGAGTCCTTAACATAGGAGATTCTCATGCAAATTAGAAAAAGAATGTTTGTGGCCCTCATAGCAATATGTGGAATGATTTTTGGAATGAATCCAGCTATTGCTGCAAAAAGAGGGGGATCATCAAGATCCTCAGAAAGTATACACGCCTCTAATGCGCGCATTAAACACATTAATGCGAAAGAATTGAAAGTTTGTGAAGCTGAAGTGGGTAGTCTGAGCGCAGGCTGCGCCTCGATTTCAGATCTTCAGACAAATAATCTTACAGTTGATGGTGATGCTGCTATCCATGGCGAGCTTACTGTCGATGGATGCATTACCTCAAAGTGCTGCAAAAATGACGACCAAATAAATCCCACAATTATCAATGTGCCTTTTAACAAGTTCTATTCTACCGGAACGGCATCACAGTCTGGTACAACAGTAACAGGTGTCGGTACATCTTTTACTCAAGCGATGGTTGGCGGCCGCATAGTCTTTAATTACCAAACAGCGCCTCTCATGAGCGGTTCATGGGCAAATATCGTACAGGTTATAGATTCTACACACCTCGTAGTTGATAGATCATTTGATGTCGATAGCAGCACGTTCCGTAT
>CAYWZU010000111.1:0-4126 GCA_964462925.1 uncultured bacterium | reverse complement strand
TTCATGGTGCACTTCCGTAAGTTGTTTTTTTCCTATGTGCTCATCTTAGCCACACCAAGAATTTATCGACAAGGGATTAAATTGAAAGAGAGAAATATCGAGACCGAGACCGAGTCCGTGACCGTGACCGATTGTGTAGCATAAGTATACTCCGTAAAAATTTCGGTCACGGACTCGGTCTCGGACTCGGTCTCGAGGATTGAACTATTTTTCTATCAGAAATGTGACGGGGCCGTCATTAAGCAGGCTAACCTTCATATCGGCGCCAAACTCGCCTTTTGCGACCTCTTTTTCCAAAAGATGCTCCATACGCTTTATGAAGTCGTTATAAAGCTTTGTGGCATGCTCTGGCTTTGCTGCTTGGATAAAGTCTGGTCGCCTGCCATTCATGCAGTTGCCGTAGAGGGTAAACTGGCTAATTATCAGTACGTTAAGATTTAAATCTTTAATACTAAGGTTCATCTTGCCTTCACTATCAGTAAAAATGCGAAGGTTTACGATTTTTTCTGCAAGCCACTTAGATTCAGCTTCACTATCTTGATGCTGCACACCTAAAAAGATGAGAAGCCCCCTCTCAATAGATCCTATGATCTTATTGTCCACTGCAACGCTTGCATTAGTTACCCGTTGAAGAAGTGCTCTCATGCGCTATTTTCTCGATAAAGTGTTTCATGTCGTCTGGAACTGCAGCTTCAATCTTGAGCTCTTTATTTGTGATTGGATGAATAAAGCGTAACGTATAAGCATGAAGAAGCTGCCTTGTAGCGCCGTAGAGCACCTTTCCATAGACATCATCGCCAAGAATTGGATGGTTTATATGCCTCAAGTGGACGCGGATTTGGTGCGTGCGGCCAGTTTCTAGGTTTATGTCTAAAAGGCTTAAAAGCCCATTTGACTGCAGCACCTCTATATGGGTCCGAGCTGGTTTTCCCGTTTCAGTAACTGCCATGAGCTTACGTTGTGTCGCATGACGGCCGATTGGAGCATCTATAGTCTGAGATTGCGGCTTTCCTATACAGATGGCAAGGTAGTGCTTTTCTACTTGCCGCTTAGCAAAAAGAGCTGAAAGCTTAAGATGCATCTCTGATGTTTTTGCCGCTATAAGAACTCCTGAGGTGTCTTTATCAAGCCTGTGGACAATGCCGGGGCGAATCGCATCTGTTTTTTCTAAGGCTTTGCAGTGATAAAGAAGCGCATTGACAAACGTCCCCTTCCAGTTTCCTGGCCCAGGATGGACCACAAGTCCTGCAGGCTTATTGACTGCAATCATATGCTCATCTTCATACAAAATATCTAGGGGGATATTTTCCGGAGTAAGATCTAGCTCTACTGTGGGTACAAACTGCACCTCGATTTCATCGCCTACAGCAAGCTTAGAACTTTTTTTGACGATCTCTCCATTTACAGAGACAAAGCCTTCGCTTATCAGCCACTGAAAATAGGTACGAGACATATTTGGGAAGCGATCTACCAGGAGCTTATCGAGGCGGACATCTTGCTCATTTGGTTCTACAAAAAGTGATTCAGTACTAGCCATCTCTATGCTTTTTCATCTCTTCCACGAAATGTTCACTACTTCTTTGGCAATCGCGCACAATCTGGAAGGCAATCTGCTGCAAAACGAGCTTTTGATAAATTTCGGGATGTTTTTTTTGAAGGTCACCTATTGTGCCGTCAAAATTCATCTCGCCTACTGGCTTATTTTCGAGGTTTTTTTCAACAGCTTCCGCATTCATCTGAGCTGCAGCTGTCTGAATCTCCATAACTTGTTCTACCATAAAACCCCCGTCTATAGAGCGCGGCTCGCGCCTTTTGCTTCTCTTGATAAGAAGCTTTTGTATCTAAAAGAACAGAATACTTCTTTTTGATAAGTGCGTTCATTGTTTCATCTTCTGGGCTTAAACACTCTCGTACATCAGATAGTGGCAGCCCCTTCATGCGTGCTTTTGCAAGTATCTGGCGAGGGCTTTTATGCCTACGCTCTTCGGCAGTCACAAACATCCTGGCATAATCTTTGTCATTGAGCACACCAAGACGATGAAGCTCTACTACCGCTTCTTCAATCTCTCCTGCAGAAAAACCCTTTTCGGCGAGAGATTTTTTTATTTCTTCAGAATGCATTGCTCGGCGAGAAAGCTTCGTAAGTGCCGTCTGAAGAGCTGTTTTCAACTTTTAATCCCCTGCATTTCCATTACAGGACGAGGTGAAATGCGAACGCCTTGCGCCTGCCATCCCTTAACAAGCACATCTTTAAATTCAAACTGCAGCGCTGCGACCTTTTGGCGAGCCTTTGGAAGAAGTTGTATCAAAAGTTTTGGCTCGACGTCAGAGGAGAAAAACTGCAGCTTGCAACCTTCATCAAAGAACGCATATTCCTTATCAAGAATAAATGCCTTTACAATGAATCGTTTAGCAAAGGAAAGACCGCTCTTCTTATCCTGATAGCATACATTGAAGACGGTCTTCTTATCTGCAACACCGGCAAAAAGAATTGTATCCTTTTCTTTTCCAACATACTGCTTTTCTGGGATGTTGATCACCTTATAGATGCCGCTCTTATAGAAGATAAGCAACTTATCAAAGTTTGTGCAGGAAATTTCTTTTGCTCCTGTAACCTTGGTGCCAATATACCCTGTCTTTGGATCAAACCCTACAGTAATTTGCTTTGTTTCTATCGCCTTTTTGTCGATAGTAGCAATCTCTTGGATTTGTGTTTTTCTTGCAAAACGCTCTCCAAACCGCGTGATGAGGGATTTTAAATAGTTAATGGCATAAGGCGTTAACTTTTTGAGATGACCTCTTGTTTTTGAAAGCTTTTTCTCAAGCGCCTGTATGTCTTCTTGGTTTTTCTGGATATCAAAGCGGGCGATGCGTCTGATAGGAATCTGAAGAAGTCGCTCATAATCTTTTGCCTCTGGCAGTCTCGCAAGCAGGTGGTGATAAGGCTTTATTGACTTTTCTAATACCGAGTACATCTCTTCAGAAGATTTCACCTCTTCGATATGCTTATAAAGCCTGTTTTCAATAAAAATCTGCTCAAGTGTCTTTTCAAAGATCTCCTGGAGATAATTTTGCTCCTCGAGCTCAAGCTCTTTTTTGAGATAGCTCAGAAGAAGTTGTACATGATGTTCCAAGATGTCTGAAACTCGAACTTCCACCGGCAGATCGTTTTTGATTGTTACCATCTGCGGAACAAGATTTACCTGGCATTCTGTATAGTGATAAAGCTGGTCAATAACCTCATCTGCGTACTGGCCGCGAGGAAGTTTAATTTCAATCTCAGCCTTCTCAGAAGTATAATCAGAGATAGAGTCGAGCTTAATTTTACCCCGTTTTGCAGCATCATCAATAGAGCTTATGACAGATTCTGTCGTCGTGCCGTAGCAAATTTCTCTGATAACAAGTGTCTTTGGATCTTTAATCTCTATCTTTGCGCGAAGCTTAACCTTTCCTTTGCCGCCATCGTATTCTGAAGCATCCATGATGCCGCCAGTTTGAAAGTCTGGAAGCACTTTATAGGGCCTCTCTTCCAATATAGCAATTTCTGCTTCAATAAGCTCAATAAAGTTATGCGGCAAAATTTTTGTCGACATACCGACAGCAATACCTTCTGCGCCAAGAAGCAGTAGAAGAGGAATTTTTGCCGGAAAGGTAATTGGCTCCTGATTTCTTCCATCGTATGATGGCATATAGCTTGTGATTGCTGGATTGAAGAGCACTTCTTGGGCAAGCGGCGAGAGCCTTGCTTCAATATAACGAGCTGCAGCTGCTGGATCACCTGTAAGTAAATTTCCAAAGTTTCCTTGGGTATCCAGAAGAAGATCTCTCATCCCCATATTTACAAGTGCTTCGTATATGGGAGCATCACCGTGAGGATGGTAGGCCATGGTCTGACCAACCACATTTGCTACCTTATGGAACTTACCATCATGCATCTCATAGAGGGTATGGAGGATTCTTCTTTGTACAGGCTTTAAGCCATCTGCAATATTCGGAATTGCTCTATCAAGAATTACGTAGGAGGCATATTTAAGGTAATGCTCTCGCATCATCTCTTTTAGGTCGTGCATAGTCTCCTACTCTTCGTGAACAAGGTGTTGCATGATAAAATTTTTACGCTCTGGCG
>CAYWZU010000110.1:0-4192 GCA_964462925.1 uncultured bacterium | reverse complement strand
ACAAACGTTCTGGGGTATCCACCGTTCCGACCCTACGACCTGAGTAAAGCTTCTTTTCCTTGCGAATGCGGATTCCTTCCATCTGACGGTCACGGATCAGGTTCCTCTCAAAGCTGGACATAGTTGATAGGATCGACATCATCAACTCGCTAAACTTATCCACCTTGCCGTTCTCATCAATATTGCGGATGTTGGGGTTTCTGCATACCACAGTTATGCCCCGTTTGGTAAGGTCTTCCCAGACGCTTAGTACATCCAGGGTAGATCTACCCAGCCTGTCTATGGAATGGATCTCCAGGTGTTTTAAGGAGCCGCTATCGATCAGCTTCTTTATCTCAGAACCTTTGGGACGGGAGAACAGGGGTATTGAACCAGAGCAGAAGTCAGTAAACACATAGTTGAACCCTTTCAACTTCTGTAGTTGACGTTCTGGGTTCTGAGTGCCGTCATTACTTGACACCCTGGAGTAGAATACCTTCATTTTCATACCATTTTATAAGTGGTGGCAAATTTACCCTATATTTGGTACATAACCAAGGTTTTGGGGGTATATTTATGTACCAGTTTGGAGTATACTTCAAAACTGGAATCCTGGCTTTGCACCAGGCTAATTTCAGATTTTCCACTCCAGCCTATTTATTGATATGGGGCAAACAATGTCAAAGAAAGATATAATCGCTTATGCTGCCGATCTTACGGTCAGGGCAATAAATGTCCACTACCCATTACCCAGGAGAAAAATAATCTACTTGGTAACCCAACACCAATTCGGTAAGCTGGTTGAGGAATTGTATAAAAGAAATATCGGGAGAGCACACATAAATCCCGTTGAGTTGATGTTCTAAACTTTCTTACAACTTCACCACAATGATATAATACTTAATTTCTGGTGGTCATGTCCCAGGACGGGTATCACTATTATAATTACTATAGAGATACCCGTTTCAAGACATTGGAATACACCCTCCAAATGATCATCAAATTCAAACCAGCTATTAAATTAGTAAATGGTTGAGATGGTTATGGGTATTCAGGTCAAGACCATTCTGCCCAATTTTCAAAATTTCAGAAATTTTTTGAACATGCTATTTGATTCTAAAACAAGGGTCATGTTTTGGGAACGAAAAAATTTCAGAAATTTTTTGAGAAAATGGTTCGATGTTGAAAGATGGTCAATGTTTTTTTAAGCATTTTGAGGAAAGGTCAACTTTCTGAATAAAATTAAACTCGGAAATTTTTTGCGGTTTTAAATTGATTTCGGATCTAAACCCCCATATGGGGGCCGCCGCCAGGGGGTATAAAATACGAGGATACACCCCCCCAGGGGTGCTACCATATTGGTTCTTACCAGGCTATCTGTTTTCACCTTTATAGACCCTGGGAAAAATTTTAGGGCAAATTTCAACTAAATGACCAATCTTTCCTTAACTGAAATCGGATGTCATGCTTTGTGTCTGAAATCTCTGCTGTTGCTTGATTTATTAATTGTTTTGCAATTTCCACCGAAATTTTATACCCAGTTTTTAGCTCAATCCAGAGCCATTGAGCATTAGGGTTACATTCAATAAACCATATTTCACCATCTGCGTCATACCCAAAATCGAAGTACCCCGATCTGATTCCCATTATTTCCATGAAATCAAATATTTTGAACTCTAATTCTTTTGGTAGTTGAATTATTTCATGATTGAAATCAAATGTGTTCGGTCGCCAATCTACTTCGCTATCAGGCAGAGTCGAAGTATCTATTTTGCAAGCAATTATTACCTTATTTAAAACCGTAACACGAATATCGGCAGTTTTCTTTATTGCTTTTTGTGATAAAAGCGAGAACTGTTTGGCTAATGCAATTTTCTTGTTTAACTCCTCTGATTTAATTAATGACGTTTTCAATGAGAATTCTTCCTGGGTGGTTTCATTAAATATTATGCTGGACTTTATTGGTTTAACGACCAAATTGCCCTTATCAATAAACATTTTGTTTATCATGTTTATTTCATTGGTTAGAATTGTATTTGGCACTAAAAAACCACATTCTTTAGCGGCAATAAGCTGCTTAATTTTGTTTTCAGCGATTCTCATTTGAAAGGGGTGACCAAACGGAAAGTAACTCTCATTTATTGACTCAATCAAATATCTCAACATCCAGTATGTTTCAACATTATCTACTGTATCTGAACTTGGTAATGTCAGATGGTCTGTTTTATAAAAAGCCGAACTTCTTCTCCACCAAATTGACCCCAGATTATTGATATCAACAAAACAGTCTTCATTAATCTTCGATTTGATAAACCAATATGGAACTTCACCATCAGTTATCTCGATTCCAAAGAGAAATTTTTCAAAAGCAGTTTCAAAATCCAATCGGATATAATTGTTCTCTCCCAACTCTTTCAATGCATATATAACGCTGTCTACGTGTGGGTCAAATTCACTTGCAATTATTAGGATCATATTAATATATTAAAACTAAAAAAAAGAGAGGCTGCCTGAATTGTACAACCTCTCTTAGTTCGAATCAGGTACCTCTGTCATCGGAATCATTATCCTTACCACTTCCTGATGTAAGGGAGTAGGTAGTCGGTGATGACGTTCCCATGTAAATATTGAAGTCCTTCTGGCTTGTAATCTCCCTGCCATCAAAATCCCATGTCTGAGAAATAGAGTTAAATAAACCTTTAGGCAATTCAACTTTTGATTTTGATATCAAGGATGATGTTTCAACTAAAACTGACATGCAATTTTTATTTTTGATTAAACAATTCCCAAATTCACCCCTTGGGTACAGGGTTTAAGATTAATATAATATGATTTGATACTCAGTTTCATAATATTGATTGATTAGTTGTTTAGGTTGGGTAAAATAGCCTGGTGAAATTTTTTCCCTTCTCCTTTGAAGAACCGAAATGTCAAAGCTTGGTTTATAGTTCGTATTGTTACATCCGAAAATATTATTCCGCTACTAATTTGAATACCCGTAATTGTCTTATAATTATATGTCGTCTGGTTTTTACCTATAATAACTGGAGCAAATACATTCATTCCATTGTTGTCAAGTCTGACTGTGGTACTATAAGGTAGCAATGCGTGGAATTCCATAATTGGGTGCAAACAAAAGAAAAGATTGAATTACCTATATAGATTTTAAGTTCTTATTTACTACTTTTGAAGTTCTAATTTAGAACTTTATGGAAGCAATAAGAAAAGTTGGTGAAAGGATAAAGCACATCAGAGAAGAACGCAATTTCTCGCAGCAATTTTTAGCTACCAAACTTAATATATCGCAAAAAGCTTACAGCAAAATTGAAACGGGAGAAACAAGGCTTTCAGTTGATAATCTGCTAAAAATAGCTGAGGTTTTGGAAACCTCACTCAATAATATTCTTGAAACAGATGGGAACGCTGTTTACAATAATTTCAGTACCCATAATGGCGAAGGTATTGTCATCCATAAAACTACTTCGGACAAAATTGGGGAGCTATATGAAAAAATCATAAAAACTAAAGATGAAGAACTGCAAAGGCTGGTTAAGCAAAATGAATCTTTTTTAAGAACAATTGAAGAACTATCCAAAAGAAAATAGCTCATATTTTTCGAACTCCAACCAGATAAATATAAAGCATGTCTTTTAGCTCCATTTTGATGCCAAATGTTTATACGTTAATAATTGATCATGCAACTAAGCTCAGATTTGAAAAATTAAGCGGCAAATTAGAGTAGACTTCCACAACACAATCATTTCGTATCAACCTTGCCCTGCCAACAGCCTGAATTAATTCTGATTCGATCAATGAAAGCTGAATTTGTTGCATCTCTTTGCTTGCGAACGTTTTAAAACAGAATCGGTAATGACCGTACTCAATTTGTCTTGTTTTTAATTCTCTCTCGCTATTTGGATTTATGCCAACTGCAAAAGCAAATAACCTGTATACTATGTCATTATAATGAGGTGTCCCAACTACAGCAATATCATTACCGCTAAGACCATTATAACCAAGAACGTTAAACAGATGCATATCAAGATCAATATGGTCAAACTTGCTTTTCTTATTTTTGAAAGTTATTATCGGAATATAACCAATCTCATTCCTAATCTCATTTATATTAAAGTCATTTAACGATGCTCGGCTGCATGATTTCTCTGTATGTTGGTTGATTTCGCCGACCAATTCAATGTTTGATATATCAATG
>CAYWZU010000109.1:0-4199 GCA_964462925.1 uncultured bacterium | reverse complement strand
GCTCTTGCTTGTCCTGCGGCGATGGCAAATTTGAAGGCCTCATTTGCCATGGCGACAAGCAGCTTCATCATGCTTTGTTTGAGTTTTGAACTTTGCCTAATGATATCGTTGTTGACGGTAAGGATTTCAGAGAGAATTGGTGCAAGCATAGCCATGATGCCAGGCTTCATAAAAGGGTTTTCCTTTGATGGCTGCGGTGCAAAGAGGTCTGCTGGATTAAAAAGCTGTATTGGAGGTGGTTTTGTAACGGGAACTTGGCCAAGCGTTGTAAGCCATGATTTAAGCACTGCCTGATCTTCGGGAGAGAGCTGGGCCATAAGCTCTTCTGCCATGCTTTTAAGCATGGTCATTTCAGCTTGTGTAAGGTTTCCGCCTTGTCCCTTCAGCATGGCATTTGCATATTGGGCAAGTGTAATCATTGCTGGATTTATACCAGGCTGGGTGAGAAGTAGTGGAGATTCGGAGCCCGATGCAATTTTTGGGAATGTGAGGAGGGTTTTAAGAAAGTTTTGCAAGGCTTTGAGGTCATCGCCATCTGCACCGCCCGCAATGAGTGCTTCTGCTGCTTCTTTAAGCTGGTCTGCTTCTTTTTCAGTGAGTTTGCCGTTGTTTCCTTGGACATAGCTTAGTGCTTGCTGACCAAGTTGGTGCACCTCTTCGCCAAGACCGAGTTCATCCATTACAAGGTTAGGAAGGTCTTGAGATTTTGTTTTTGCCGTTGTACTTCCCTTGTCTTGAGTGGTTGTAGTTGTAGCAGAGCGATTTGGAGCATCTGCAGTTTTTTTATCACCCTCGGGAGAAGGAAACTCCTCAAGTTGGCCGATGAAGGCTAATAGGAGCTGTTTATCTGCATCAGTAAGAGTACTTGAATGGGCGCTAAAGATATCGCCAGCTTCTTTCGTCAGGAGAGTTACCTGCTCTTCTGTAAGTTTTCCGCCCTGAGATGCAGCAATAGTCTGTGCAAGTTTGCCAAGTGTTTTTACCTGAGGAGAGGCTTTGGGGTCGTCCATCAAAAGAAGATTTGGATCTTCGCCAGGAGATTGTGGAATATCGGCTTTTGCTTGAGGTTGCTGCTGTGTTTGTCCTGTTTGCGCTTGATTCTGGCCAGCTTGAGCAGTTTGAGTAGTCTGCTCCTGGATGTTCATCTGGCTTATCCACTTGTCGAGAGCTTCTTTAGAGCCTGCTGGAAGATCGGGTTCAGCAATGAGAGATTTAGCAAATTCTTCCATTGCAAGAAGCTGGGCATCGCCTTTTACCTGCTCAGTTGTCTCTTTTACAGTTTTAGAGAGTCTTGCGAGTTCTCTTGCCCGTTTATCAAGGTCTGGTACGAGCAAAAGCAGCTGGTTTGGATCGACATCTGCAGAATGCTGCGTCGATGATGAGCTACTTGTGGGCTCATTGCCTGGAAAAGTTGGTGTTGGTTGTTGGCCTACATTCATACCCATATTGCCAACTCCTTTTTTTAAGTTAAAAGCTCCTCGCTCTTTCGAGCGAGGAGAAAGTAATTTATTCTATGCGGTTTGCGCTGTTTGCGTTGTAATTGCACTAGCAGAAGATACCATGCTTGCAAAGAGGTTGAAGAGGTCATTAATTGTTTTCATAAAGTCTTTTGCATCGTTATCTATATCTTGCTGGGTCATGTCAAAAGTAGGTAGTACTTGTTTGAGCAAGTCGATAAGCGCTTGCGTGTTAGCATTCGCTTCTGTAAGGCTAGCTTGCGCTTCAAGAAGTTTTGCCTGGCCAAATTCATTAACAGCATTAGCAAGTCCTGAAGCTATCTGCATCATTGTAGCAATAGCTTGAGCTAGTTTTAAGTATGTTTCTGGGTTTTGGGCAATAGCTCTCATCTTAGAAAGAATTTGCTGAAGCTGCTGGGTTACTTGTACCATAACAGACTCAGAGCTCTGCTCTGCTGCTATTTGAGTAGCGCCGCCGGCTGCAGCTGATGCTTTTGCAGCAGCTTTTGCAGCTTCTGCTGCTGCGTCTACTTCCTGCTCAATTTCGGTAGCCACGGTTTGTCCTGCTTTCGCTCCCATTTGAGCGCCTCTTCCTGCAGCACCGGCTCCTGACTCGGCTGCAGATCCAGCTGCTGCTACCATTGCAACCATCATCGCAAGCATCATAATCATTGTTGTGACCATCGAAGCGATTTCTGCATCGTGGTCATTCATACCCATTGCTTTAAACATTTTTGTTAGGACATCGGGCAGAAGGCCGGATGACATTAAAATGTTCATCGTTTGTCCAATAAAGAACATGATGAACTGCTGCATCAGTTTTTTGGTCATATTGCCAAAAAGTTCTTTTAACACTTTTTGAACAGCTTGTATGGCAGCTTGTGCGCCTCTCATAGCTCCAAAGGCAACAGAGGCTGCGCCGAAGGTGACAACACAGGCAATAGCCATGATGATTGCTTGGACCGCAGCAGCAAAGCCCTCTTGGCCCTCTTTGCTCTTGATGCCCATGGCTTTGCTCCATTTCTCAAATATGCCTGCAGCTGAATCTGCGACTGCAAGCACGGTCATCACGACAATAACTGCTACTAAGATAGCAGCAGCAACGGGCGCTGCCTCTCCAAAGGTACATATGGTGATAATCGCCATAATAATGGCAACAATCACTATGATAATAGGCCCGAGGATCTTCATCAGCGCTTTCATGAAAATGGCATTAAGCATTGATTCAAGGTCTTTTTGGATCTTTTCAATGCCTGTAGTAAATGTGTGGTGCGCTGCAGCTGTTTGGTCTTTAATAGTCGCAAGTTTTCCTGCGCTTTCTTGTTTTCTGAGCTCAGCTTCGAGCATCGATACTTTTGCCCTGATTTGAGACATAAAGGCAAGCGCTGTTGCCATAAGCTTTAAGTAATCGAGTGCCGCCTGCTTTTCAGCTGGTGTAAGATTTGGGTTGTGATCGATGTTGCTGAGGTGTCTTAGGGCATCGAATACTACATTTGCGTCGCCTGATTTTGCAAGTATTGAATAGTAATTTGTATTTTCTGCAGCAAATGCTGTTGCAATAGCTGCGAGTGCTTTTAGAAGTAAATCATTACCGGCAACGATTTTGTCTCCGATGAGGCTTGTGAGTACCTGCTTTAGCGTGTCTGCATCTGTAATATCAAGTCCTGATCCATCAGGAGATGCATTTTTTGTGGCAATTGTTGTTGCTAGAGCTTTTAAGTTATCCCCTAGCGCTGCAATATCGCTATCTGATAAGCCTTGGCTAGATAGCATATTCTGAAGAGCGCCCTGAACAACAGAAGGATCAGTAGACTCCATACTTTGCATCAAAGCACTTTTTGGAAGCGCTTGTCCGCTTACGGCGTTAAGAGATCCTATGCTGCCAGCTGCCTGGCTCAGGTAGTTTGTAAAAAGTACCTGATCAGTTTTTGGTAGGCTTGAAAGATCTACTTGTGAAAGGAGATAAGTACCTATTGTTTTTGGATCAAAAGATAAAAGTGCAGGATCAGGGTGTCCTGATGCGTTTTGCTTTGCAATCGCATTTGCAAGGTCTGTAAGCTTTCCAAGCAATGCCTTTCTCTCAGCTTCATTGCCATTCATGGCTGGGTCTTTGTCAATTCCAGTAAATGACATAAGTGCGTTTAGGACTTGTTGGGGATCGGTATCTTGAAGCCCAGAAATATACTCATTTGATGTGATAGTCGATGCGGCAGTTGAGAGTGTTGATTGTAAAATTTCCCTATCGCCATCTGAAAGGTGATTGGATGGAACGAGTCCTGTCAAATAATTTGAAATTTCCTGGGCATCGCCTGACGCGAGTTCTTTTATAGGGCCATTTTTATTTTCAGAGGCAATTTTTGTTGCCATCTGGTCTAAAATATCGCTAAAAGATGCCTTTTGATCGGCTGTTAAGCCCATATTGCTGTCTACGCCTGTAAACTTTTGAAGTGCCTTGAGTACGACGCTTTTGTCTGTAGAGGTAAGATCGCTTGGCACTGCCATTTCTAGGCCTGAGTCGATAGGGGCATCTCCACCGCCTGCATTAAAGCCAAAGCTATCTTGATCTTGAGGCTCTGGCGGGCTTATAAAGTTTACAAAATAGTTGATCCAGGTTGGGGTGAGGGTAAAAGCTACCGTTTGTGGAAGCATCAAAAATGGGTCTGATGCTGAAACTGCATTTGTTTCTACAAATGTACCCTTAAAGGTGCCGAGTACTCCCATTTGGGATGGGCCAATGAAGAC
>CAYWZU010000108.1:0-4213 GCA_964462925.1 uncultured bacterium | reverse complement strand
CATGCAGACGCTTAGTTGTCTCAAACAATCTCAAGCCATTTGTCGACGCATGTACTCCAATGCTTCTTGCAATCTGAGCTTGAGAATCACCTCTTTTCATTAAAGCATCGATTTGGCATCTTTTATCACGGGTCAGATGTTGGTAGCCTTTTGGCATATTGGTCTCCAGGTTTGTTTTGCACAATAACCTTATAGAGACCAGGACTATCATCTGGCCATTTTTATTTTAGAAATCTGCTAAAAAGGGCTTTATTTAACCCTAATTTTTTCCATACAGATAATTGCACTTCACCATTGAAGGGGCGAAATACTTAAACTCCAAAAAAGCCATACAGCTACTTGGTGTCGTATTTGACACGAAAGACCGAAATATTAGGGACTGGGCGAGTCGGCGTCCCTGTGCTGAAGACATAGCCAAAATGGTCCAACTATTCTTGAGTGAATAACTATGACAACGCTCTCTAAAGAGAGTCATGGTGCTCACCTATACTTGGATGATGGAGCTTTCCTTGCGGCCTCATTGATTGCCTGAGGTATATCCTCATTAGCTAGATTTAGTGACAGGTAATAGTCTAAGGGCATTGTTCTAAGATTTTCTAAAGTTTGAAAAAAGTCGGATTTATTATTTTTTTTAACAAAAAAATTAGGCTTAGAGGCTCTGGCTATTCCCCTGAGTGCATTTAACAAATAGTCAAGAGCCTCTATTTTATTATTTCCAGTATAGCCATATTTTGCTGCGACTTTGACAAAGGAGTCGTTATCGGCACTTGCAACGTAAGCGTTGAATAGGGCATTAGGAAGCTTGCCGCTATCAAATGCCTTGCAAATGAATTTCAGAAAATCCTCTGGAGGCATTTTTCTGATATTATCTAACGATTGAAAATAATCGATTTTGTTGTTCCCTCGTGCGATCATCTCTTTAGGTATCTCAATTTCCTTGCTTGTATATATAATTTGTTCGAACAAGACTTCTAATTGCTCTATAGGCGTTGCTGGAATTATCCTGTCATAAAAATATTCGTTTACTTTGTTAAGTAAAGCCTCTCCATGGGTGTAGGAATTCCAAAGAAGTAAAGAAATTCCTGTTTCGTAATATTTTGAAAAGAGCTTCAGAAAATCGTCTAAAGGCATTTTTCTGAAATTATCTAATGTTTTGAGATAGTCAATTTCCTGCTCTTTTCCACGTACAATAACCGTTTCGGGTAAATCTTTTTCAATTTTCTTGAGGCTAGTCAGCATCTCCTGCAGTCTTGCATTATCGTTGATTTGTACAGGCACCAAATTAGGCCAGCCTTGATGGACCTTCATAAAATCTTCTAAAGGCATTGTTCTGAGCTTTTCTAATGTTTCAAAATAGTCGACTTTATCATTTTTTATAACTAAAACAGCCCAAGGGTTGATCGATTCTAATTTCGAAATTCCATCGAGCTTATTTTCCAAGTAGTCAAAAGCCACTTTTTTATTACTTCCTGCATACCCATACTTTGCTACCTCTTTGACAAAAGAATCGTTGTCGGCACTTGCGATGTAAGCGGCTGTAATGTGCCAAGGAAGTTTGCTACCTTTAAACGCGTCGCAAAAGAACTTCAGAAAATCCCCTGCAGCCATTTTTGTGAAGGTATCTAGCGTTTGCAAATAATCGATTTCGCCGTTTTCTCCACGTGCGATCATTTCTTTAAAATCTCTCATCTCGCTTATTGCTTTGAACACTTCGCCTAAGAACTCTATAGGCGTTGCTGGAATTTTCCTGTCGCTATAACCATATTCGTTTACTTTGTTAAGTAAAGCCCCTCCATGGGTGTAGGAATTCCAAAGAAGTGAAGAAATTCCTGATTGATAATATTTTGAATAGAGCTTTAGAAAATTGTCTAAAGGCATTTTTTTGAAGTTATCCAAGGTTTTGAGATAGTCAATTTCCTGGTCTTTTCCACGTACAACAACTGTTTCGGGTAAATCTTTTTCCATTTTCTTAAGATTAGTCAGCATCTCTTGCAGTTTTGCCTTCTCAACCTCTCGCTCTGCCTTCTCAGCCAGTAGTCTTTCATGCTCATTAAGTCTCTTAGGGATCCAGTTTGAATAGTCTTTATGGAGCTTGCGAAAATCCTCTAAAGGCATTGTTCTAAGGTTTTCTAATGTTTGAAAATAGTCAACTTTGCCCCCACTATAAGCTATAACACCTTTAGGTATACTAGACTGCTTTGTTAGTTTCTCAATTCCTTTAAGCACATTGACTAAATAGTTGTAAGCGCCCCGTTTACTCTTTTCAGTATAGCCATATTTCGAGAGAACGCTGACAATAGAGTCATTGTCGGGATTTGTGAAGCATGAGACAAAAAGTGTGCCAATGTTAAGAGTAGAATGTTGGCAAACGAACTTCAGAAAATCTTCCCCATGTACTTTTCTGACGTTATCAAATGTTTGCATATAATCAATTTCACCTCTTGTTTTATGTGCAATCATATCTTTAGGAAGCTGTTTACTTAAATTGGCAATTCCAATGCACATACTTTTTAAGTAGTCTAAGGCACTCATTTTCAGATTATCGAGATAGCCATATTCTGCTGCCTTGCTAGTAATAGCATCTTTGTTCCCATTGGTATAGTGATCCCAAAGGTGTGAAGGAACCTTGCTGTCCTGATGATAGTTGCTATAGAGCTGCATAAAATCGCGTACAGGCATGTTTCTGAAGTTATCTAAGGTGGCGAGATAGTCAATTTGGTTTCCTTTATTGCGAACAACGACCGTTTCGGGTAAATTTTTTTCCATTTTCTTAAGGCCGGTCATCATCTCATTCAGGCGGGCTAAGCTCTTTTTTGGATCTTTTAGATCATAGCCATATCTTATTTGGATAATGTTGCGCTCTTTAGTGCCATGGGCTGCAATAACTTCAGTAGACAAAGTGGATGCAAAGTTGTGTAAATGCTTAGGTATCCTATTTGCCACTTTTTTCATTTGGGAATCCATCTCGGCCTTCTGGGTATCTATGGACTGTACAACACGATTGCGTTTTTCCTCTAACGAATGAAGCCCATTTTCCGTCCGCTCGGCTTTGTGACCCCAGTGACTTTTTGTATTGACTGCCGAGTAAAAGGCGCCTCCGACAAGGACAAGGGGGCCGGCATAAAAGAATGCAGCTATCCCTCCCAAAGCGTCCTGTTCGGGGCCTGATCTCTGCACATTTCCACCTGCAGCACCAACAAAAGCTGCAGCAATGCCAATGACAACGGTGCCAGCTACCCAGGCAATTGGACAGAGGGCAATTGCACCAATACCACCAAGTACGTAACCTACTCGCCTTCCGAAGGATACATCCGGAGCAGCATCCTGTTTTTTTCGGTGGTCATCTAAAGTACCTTTCAAGTTAGTGATTTTCTCATCAAGGGCGTCAACAGTCTCAAGCTGCTTAGCCATAGAAACTTGCGTCTTTAATAGCTTAGTACAGTCTTTCTTGACGTCTGCGTCTTCTAAGGCATCGATTTCAAGCTTTGCGTAAGCTGGCGCTACTGTGTGGACAACCATATCAGATACTTTATCAGACATATGCCACCTCTATTTCGAGTGTATATCTACACTTATTATACGTAATTTGCTTAAAACATCAAGATATAATTTTAAAACATGCTTAAATTTAGCACCCTATAGGAAATTTTTTGTGAATGAAAATTTCACTTACTTTTTTGAAAAAAGGAAGGACTTTTTGGATATTTGCTTCGTAGTCTGATAAAACCTTGGTTACTTCTGTATTTTGGACTAACTGCACGACGGCTATTCAGGCTAAAGGGCCAATTCAACTATGAAGTGCAATTTTTGATGGCCCTTTCAATTTCTCAAAGGCCTGTAAAGGTGTTAGGTAGTTTAACACTTTTCTAGGCCTATTGTTAAGCAAATCTTCAATCTCTTCAATTTCGCTCTCTGAGAAGTCAGTAAGAAGGTTTGAGTTCTTAGGTATATATTGCCTTACTAAGCCATTTGTATGCTCATTAAGCCCTCTTTCCCAAGCGTGATAAGGCTTGGAAAAGTAAAACTCCGCCCCCAGCTTCTCCGTAACCTCTTCATGTTTTGCAAATTCACCACCATTATCAGCTGTAATAGTAAGTACATGGTCATTCATAGGCTGAAGTTTGGTTATTAGTGCCTCTGCAATATTTGAGGATGTTTTTCTCGAAACTAAACAAAGTTTGGTTAGTTTCGAGGCCCTATCAACCATTGTAAC
>CAYWZU010000107.1:2425-4216 GCA_964462925.1 uncultured bacterium | reverse complement strand
ACATCTCAAGCACCGATCGCTACACACATGTCAGCCTTTCAAAGCTTCACGAGCGATTTAAGACTCTTCATCCTCGCTACGAAAAATCTTGATCTTCCATATCCCGGAGGGGTATTGCAAAGCTAGCCAGGGGTGAAACCCCTGGAAATGCATAGCGCCCCTGACACAATTACCTCAGCGGGGTAACACAATTTTTATTGCGACACCCCTCTGGGGTGCGTAATTTTTTATTCCATTTTCCTGGGGTTTGCACCCCAGGCTATCTTTGTGATATCCCTCCGGGATATTTTTTGCAGAAACATCTCAATTCTGGGGTGCAATATGGCGAAATGGATAGCTAAAAATAAATTTAGTTGTTAATGGGGGATAAAATTATTACCTAAGACGGCGGGTTTTTATGTGTACTGGAATGAAGCTAGTTGCGAAGGATGGATCCTTTGTGCATGGAAGAACCCTTGAATTTGGTATTGCTGTAGATGTGTTGTGTCGGAATTGGGTTCATCACTATTAGCAAGTAGAGATTGCATCATCACAGGTTTACTTTCTTCAGTAGCTGCTGAAAACCAGGTAACTCTTCTTTTGACAAAAGCCATGTAATCAATTTTGATAGCTCTGACTTTAAAAGCTCAGCTACAATAGCTTTTAGAACCTTTTCCGGAAATGCGTTAAGATATCCCGCGAGTACCTCTGGACTGATCGTAGAAGCAAGAGGCCTTACATCCACTTTGCGTGAGAATTTACGCTCAACGACTTTCACTCTGTGTTGGGTCTAAATCATCAATCAGCACAGTGCCTTTTCTCGAAGAATTTGGCAAGTTCATCTTTTAATGGCAAATTTGAAATATTCTCGCGTAAGGCTTTATCCGGCCAATGTAAAGAAATTGCATTGTAGATAATTTCTTTAATGTCGTCAGTAAGTGCCCCCAATATTGTGTTTAAGGCAGCTGGTTCGAGGTGAACTAATACTTTGCCAAGTACTTGAGCGCCGGCTTGTCGTACATTCGATGAATTATCCCCACAGAATGCCATGATCGTTTCAAGAGCGTTTAGTCTTTGACTTACATCAAGATGGGCTATGGCTTGACCAAATGCTTGAACGCCAGCTTCTCGCACAGTCCATTCAGCATCCTCACATAATGCCTTGATCATTTCAAGAGCGTTTAGTCTTTGAGTTGCATCAAGATGGGCTATAGCTTGACCAAGTGCTTTAGCGCCGGCTTGTCGTACCCTCAATTCATCATCCCCACATAATTCCTTGATTGTTTCAAGAGCGTTTAGTCTCTGACTCTCATCGAGATGGGCTATGGCTTGACCAAATGCTTGACCGCCGGCTGCTCGCACTTCATAGTCATTATCCCTACACAATGCCTTGATCATTTCAAGGGCGTTTAGTCTTTGACTTGCATTGAGATGGGCTATGACTTGACCAAGTGCTTCAGCGCCTGCTGCTCGTAGATACAAATCATCATCCTTACATGATTCCTTGATCATTTCAAAAGCGTTTAGTCTTTGACTTGCATCAAGATGGGGTATGGCTTGACCAAGTACTTGAGCGACGGTTTCTAGCACATCCAAGTCATAAAACTCACATAATTCCTTGATCATTTCAAAAGCGTTTAGTCTTTGACTTGCATCAAGATGGGGTATGGCTTGACCAAGTGCTTGAGCGACGGTTTGTCGTATATCCGAGTCATCATCCTCACATAATGCCTTGATCATTTCAAGAGCGTTTAGTCTTTGACTTGTATCGAGATGTGCTATGGTTTGACGAAGTGCTTGAGCGCCGGCTTT
>CAYWZU010000107.1:0-2325 GCA_964462925.1 uncultured bacterium | reverse complement strand
TCGCACTTCAAGGTCATCATCCTCACATAATGCCTTGATCATTTCAAGGACGTGTGCTCTTTGACTTGCATCAAGATGGGCTATGGCATGACCAAGTGCTTGAGCGCCGGCATTTCGCACTTCAAGGTCATCATCCTCACATAATGCCTTGATCATTTCAAGGACGTGTACTCTTTGACTTGCATCAAGATGGGCTATGGCTTGACCAAGTGCTAGAGCGCTGGTTCTTTGTACAAAAACATCATCCCTACATAATGTCTTGATCGTTTCAAAAGCGTTTAGTCTTTGACTTGCATCAAGATGGGCTATGGCATGACCAAGTGCTAGAGCGCCGGCTTTTCGCACTTGAAAGTCATTATCCCTACACAATGCCTTGAGCTGTTCAAGCACAACTATTTTTTCTTTGTGATCGCAATATTTTATGATCTCTGCAGGACTCCGGGCTGCTATTTGTTTAAATCGAAAGCCTTCATGAGTAAGTAAATATTTGACTTTATCTAAAGCCAGTTTAAGAGGCTCTTTTATGGTTTTTAGGAACTGACAGGCAATAGGTAGTGTATAAGGTAAAAGCTGTGGCTCGTCCATGCAAAATGCCAAAAAGGCGCGGCTTTCATCTAAAATTGGTCTATTCTTACTCAGAGAAAAGCCTATTAATCTAAGACGCAACGTTACGGGGATATTCCCGCTCATAAGGTTAACTACGAAATTCTCTCTGTCTAATGGGTTATAAAACACCTTCCCGTTAGCTACAAGTTCCATAAATCGACCAAACCATTGCCTAGCCTCATCAGTTTCATCTCGGGCAAGCATTTCTGTAAAATACTCGGTTAGTTTTTTGTCTATTGGAGGTGGGCGTTTGCCGGGATAGCAATAAGAAAAAATTTTATGCTGTAAACCCATGGGTATAATGCTTAAACTCATATTTTCCTAATTTTTTGTTAAATAAAAATAGTTTAAAAAATAGTATATCATTTTTATAATTAATAATCAATTAATTATTATTCATTTGTGGGGGGCAAAGTAGAAATGTCGTATTCCTTTCTTAAAGAAATCATCATTATGATTAAAGTGCTTCTAACCTAACAAGGAGGTTAGTATGGTCCAGGGGGTCTATATGACACAAAAAGAACTCAATAGAGCAGAAATTCTCTCTAAAGTAAAAGATAAGAGCTAAACCAACGTCAGGCTGCCTAAAAGCTTAACAATGACCGAATACATAAATCAATAGGGTGCACCATTAGCAGTATACTCTAACAAGCACGGTATAGACGCAAGGATGCTTCCGCCAAGCATATCGATTTAAGATGCTTCATCCTCGCTATCACAATCGATAGAGTCTTCAAGTGAACTAAAACGAATGGTAAAAAATGAACTTTACTGTTAACAGAAGGTAAATGTTTGAGCCCGGGAAGTTTTTATGTGTACTGGAATGAAGCTAGTTGCAAAGGATGGATCCTTTGTGCATGGAAGAACCCTTGAATTTGGTATTGCTGTAGATGTCTCGTGTGCGGTTTTTCCGCGAGGATATCAGTTTCGGGGCACAACACCATTAGGTAGTGGTCTTGAATATACTTCCAAATACGCAGCAGTTGGAGCGATGACTTTTGGAAAGCCCTCGCTCATGGATGGCATGAATGAAAAGGGGCTTGCGGTCGGTACCTTTTATTTTCCAGGTTTTGCAGGCTATAGCGAAGCTGGCGCTAAAAATCACTCCCAAGCCTTATCTCCTGCTGAATTTTCCAACTGGATTGTTACTCAGTTTGCCACAGTGGATGAAGTCCTGAGTGCGCTCAAAAACGTCTATATTGCTCCAGTAGTAGTAAAGGAGTGGGGGCCAGCTCCTCCGCCTTTCCATTATATCGTTTTTGATAAAACTGGCCGGAGTATCGTTATAGAGCCTATAGGCGGCGAGCTTGTCACGCACGATAACCCTCTTGGAACCTTCACAAACTCGCCATCATTTGATTGGCATATGACAAACTTACGAAATTACATCAACCTTACGCCTAAAAACGCTATGCCGGTGCTCGTTGATGATATCGAATTAAAACCTCTAGGAGAAGGCTCTGGCATGGTTGGTATTCCAGGTGATTTTACGCCCCCGTCGAGGTTTGTTCGTGCTGCGATATTTTCATCAACTGCAATACCTTCTGATAGTGCTGAGGAGTCTGTATTTCAGCTGTTTCATCTGCTAAATCAGTTTGATATACCAGTAGGGCTTGCGCGAAGTGAGGAGGGCAAAAAAGATGGTGAGACCATACACACTGATAAAACACAAATCACCTGCGTACGCGACCCTCAATCTTTAAAGTATTACTTTAAAAC
>CAYWZU010000106.1:2150-4221 GCA_964462925.1 uncultured bacterium | reverse complement strand
AAAATTGAAGCCCTGTAATTGCTAAGACAGACTGGCCGTCAAGTTTAGCATCATAGAGGCCGTTTAATAGGTGAATACCTCCAGGCCCTGATGTTGCAAGGCATACTCCTAATTTTCCGGTATATTTAGCATAGCCGCACGCCATAAATGCAGCAGCTTCTTCGTGCCTTACTTGAATGAAGCGTATTTTGTCCTTTTTCTTTCTAAGGGATTCCATGACGCCATTAATTCCATCGCCTGGCAATCCAAAAATTACTTCCACACCCCATTCTATAAGTGTATCAACCAATATATCACCTGCTGTGTCTGTCATGTTATTCATCTCCTGAAAAAGCAATAGTTGTTATCAAAGCAATTTCTGAACTTCGTGCATCAAGCCTTGTATGCTGTACAACGACGTTCACGTCAGATTCAATTACGCTAGAATAATCCACTCCGTGAGGAATAGGCTGAGGATTTGACAATTCGTTAAATCGAATGTGCTTCGTCCTCTTTGCAGGGACTACTTCTTCATAAGGGCCGATCGGATCTTTATCCGAAAAATAGATCGTAATGAGTATGTGGGCATCTTGGTCATTTGCATTGAGGACGCACATCGTTTCGTGGCTTTCGAGTTCTCTGCCGCTTGTAGAGCTATAAGGTGGAATATAGCCTTCTGCGATAGCCCACTTTTTTTTTCCGATCATCATTTACCCCATAACTTTAAATTTTTCGATATCATGTTTTTTTAGTTCGAGGCCATGACCTGGCCTATCTAGATAAGGCGCAAAGGATCCATCTTTAATTTGAGGAAAACCGTCAAAGTATGTGCTTTCAATCCTCACATGGTCATGAAAGTATTCCATATGGCAAATATTGGAATCTGCAAGGCAGGCATGAAGATGGATTGAGGGTGCCGTGTGGCTTGAAAGTGGCGTATTAAAGGCCTTGGCTAACGTACATGCTTGGAAAAAGCCTGTATATCCAAAACACCTTGTCGCATCTGCCTGAATAATGTCTACAGCTTCACTTTGGAGCATTCTTTTGAAATAGTGGATGTCATATCCATACTCGCCGGCAGCTATATTCATTTCTGCTGGCACTTCATGGCGCAAGAAGTTAAGGCCTGTAAGGTTATCTGAACTGACAGGCTCTTCAAACCAGCTTACATTGGATTCAGAAAATCGATATGAGAGTGAAAGTGCCTGCTTGAGATCATAGGCTCCATTTGCATCGACAAAGAGCGCAGCATTATCTCCGATTACCTCCCGTGCTTTTTGTACACGTTCAGGATCCTTTTCGGGTTCCCTTCCGACTTTCATTTTGAATTTGGTGATTCCCTGATTTTGCCACCCTTGAAACTGCGAGGCAAGCTCTTTATCAGTGTAGGAGGTAAACCCACCGCTTCCATATAGAGGAACGCTTTCCCGAACTTTTCCCCAAAGAGTACAAAGGGGTACATTGAGAATTTTTGCCTTTAAATCCCATAAAGCGATATCCACAGCTGAGATGGCACTTGAAGCCACTCCTCTTCTACCAATGTTACGATCTCTATGTACCATTTTTTCCCACAAAATTCCTCTATCAAAAACGGACGCGTTTTTTATGAAAGGGAGGAAATCTTTAATGATCAAGCAGTCTGCTGCGTGGCCATAAGAGAAACCCATTCCCCAAATATTTAGGGCTTTAATCTGTACAAGGACAACTGTAGTAGAATCCCATTCGAATGTCCCATCTGTTTCGGGCATATCTGTAGGGATTTTGTAGGACGATATCTTTATATCGTCTATGGTAATTTTGTTCACCTTAAAAACTCCTTAATTGTTAAGTTTTCTACACAATGGCCCCACATATAATTCTGGATAGGCTTTGGGCGTTATAGGACTTGTGAAAATTGAAAAATATACGAAGAATATGCAAGGGCATTTGGTCCGAAGTGCAGCGGCAATAGCGTCATAGCGACTAGCTTTACTCATTGCGGCTCCTCCAGCGTGCGCCACATTTTCGGGCACTGCATACAATAGAAGGGGGAGGCATCGTGAAATGATGCCTTTCATTTATACCCAAGAAACTTCCAAGTTGCTTGGGTATA
>CAYWZU010000106.1:0-2050 GCA_964462925.1 uncultured bacterium | reverse complement strand
CGTGAAATGATGCCTTTCATTTATACCCAAGAAACTTCCAAGTTGCTTGGGTATATATAACTTTAAGAAACTTTAGAACCTAGACGATTATAGATCCAGGCAAGGAGATAGCATCCGATACCTGCATCTATAAATCCATAAATAAATCCAACCACGCTTCCAATCCAGGAAATGCTAAAGCCCGGATAAATTCCTGCCATCATCAGCAAAAATTGCTCTGCAAATCCTGTGTAGATTGACAGTATGGTTGTTATAAAAATGCATGCAGCCCAAAGAATACCGCCAGCCAAACCTAGTCTTTTTGCACTAATCATTGATTTTCCTTTTAAATCAATCATTTAGCAAAAAAGAATTTTACATTCAAGCCTCTATTTTTGAAGCGACGGTAAAGAGATGCTTGAGCGAAGCTCTTGCGTACACATTTGCACAACCTCTTGAAGGGAGCCTGTTTCAGCATATATACGACGCTGATGCATCGCTCCATTTCCTTTTCTCAGGATGTTTTTTATATTTAGCAGCTCCTCATAATTATTTAGGCTTCGAGCGATAGGGGAAAGCTCTTCAATAAGTTGATAGAGTTCGTCTGCTATTTGTTTTCTTGTGCCGAAACTAGAGATGACGCCTGTAAAACCATCCCGCGCTGCAATGAGTAGGTTTTCTGGTAAAAGCCAGTGCTGTTCTTTTGTCCAGCGCCAGCGCTCAAGATCTTTATCAACCCATTCAACAAGATTTTGAATAAGGGCTACAATTGACATAATATCTGAAACAGAATTTACCGCATCGCATATTCTAAATTCGATAGTTCCATAGCTATTATTTGGGCGAATGTACCAGTAGAGATCTTTTGGGGATTTTATAGCGCCGCCTTTCGCTAATGTGTTGAAGTAATGCTCAAATTCGCTCCAATTTTCAAGAAAGGGTGGAACCCCTCCAGTAGGAAATGACTGCAAGATATTTGGCCTTGCGGTTAGCATACCTGTATTTTCGCCATGCCAAAATGGGGCGTTTGCAGAAAGTGCCAAAAGGTGCGGTAAAAAGCGATACATTGCCAATGAAAGCGCCATAACTTTATCCGCATCTGAAACGCCAATATGTACATGCAGGCCATAGACATTCATTCTCTTGGCAAGCCAGCGAAATTTCTTTTCTAGATTTACATAGCGCGGATTAGGGAAGAGTAGTCTTTCATGCCACTTTTGAAAAGGGTGAGTGCCGCATGCACCAATAGCCAGTCCAAATTCATCAATTATTGGATAGAGAGAGGAAAGTGTGGCTTCCATGCATTTTTGGCATTCCTTCACATCAGAAGCAACTTTTGTATCAATTTCTAACATGGATTGATGAATTTCAGCCTTTACATGGGAAATCGCTCGCCTTTCACAAAGCGCTAAAACTTCCTGTGCTCTTGGAGTAAGGTCCATTGTCTCAGGATCTATGAGTTGCAGTTCAAGCTCTACGCCGAGTGTGGCTTGATCAGATCCAAAAAAATGTAGTGACATAAAATACTCCTTTTTGATTATTTGCGTATAACTCCTAGCTTTTTAGCGATAGCAGATTTTGAATCAAAATCGCTTAAGAAAAAGCGCCCTCTGTTCGCATCGAGTTCAAGATTCGATAATACGAATTTTAACCGCCCTTTAACAGTACACTATGATAAACGATTGAGAAGTAAATCAATACCTTAAAATACAGAGGGCTCTTTTGATAAAGGGTGAGAGGAAAAACTGGGATGAAACGAAGTTTTTATTGTGGCTTGGGACACCATGCCTTGGTATTTCGGCTGCTTATACGCTTGTAACGAGCTATCTTCCTTATTTCATTGCACCGCTTTCAAGGGGCGCCATCACAGGGAGTGTAAAAAATGTCCATTTTTTAGCATTTGCAGATTCGAAAGGCTATCTGTCTATCTTTCTTGTTTCTTCAGTCATGCTGTTAGCTAGCCTTCCATTTACGCTAAAGTTATTTAGAAAATCTAAAGAGTAGGAAGTAGTATGGAGAGATATGATCAGAAGTTGTGTTTAAAATAAAAAGAGTATACCCTCAATAAAGT
>CAYWZU010000105.1:0-4236 GCA_964462925.1 uncultured bacterium | reverse complement strand
CCAACAAAATTTCACTTTTTTCCCTCGTCGTACTGATCATCGCAGCTATCGACAACATGAGAAACCTGCCCTCCGCAGCGCTTTTTGGTCCGGCACTTATCTTTTTCTTTATATTATCTGCCCTCATATTTTTGCTCCCTACCTCCTTAGTAGCAGCAGAGTTATCAGCTGCATTTCCCGATAAGGGCGGAATCTATCAATGGGTTAATAGCGCCTTTGGCAAAAGATGGGCAATGGCAGCTATTTGGCTTCAGTGGATCAATACAATGGTCTGGTATCCTACAATGCTCTCATTCATTGCTGGAACGCTTGCCTATATAATAAATCCCGATCTTGCAAGCAATAAGCCCTATCTCATAACGTGCATACTTACAATCTTTTGGACGCTTACACTTGTTAACTTAAAAGGAATTCATACATCGGCAAAGATTAATAGCATCTTTTGTGTGATCGGAACTATGCTTCCACTCGTTGTTTTGATTGTACTTGGAGCAATTTGGGCTCTTAACGGACACCCCCTGCAAATAAGCCTAACCAAAGAGTCTCTTATCCCAGATTTCTCTAACACAACAAACTGGGTATCGCTCATTGCCATCATGGCATCCTTTTTGGGGATTGAACTCTCCGGCGTTCATGTTAATGATATAAAAAATCCTCAAAGAAATTTTCCAAAAGCTGTACTTCTTGCAACGACCTTTATCTTCACCTCAATGACTTTAGGATCGCTTGCAATCGCCTTTGTTCTGCCCGCAAATGAGATTAACCTCATATCAGGCGTAATGCAGATGTTTCAGAGCTTTTTTGCCGCATTTGGCCTAGAAGCTTTTACTCCAATCCTTACAGTTTTAATTGTTGTGGGATCTACGGGTACCATGATTAACTGGCTTATCTCTCCTGCAAAGGGGCTTCTTCATGCAGCAGAGCTTGGCTTTTTGCCCTCTTTCTTCACCAAGAAAAATGAACATGGCGTTGCATCAAGAATTTTACTTGGCCAGGCTGTGCTTGTAACAGTTTTCTGCCTTTTATTTCTTCTAGAGCCAAATGTAAATGGCTTCTACTGGTTCTTAACAGCGCTAAGCACCGAGCTCTACATGATTATGTATGTGCTGCTCTTTCTTGCCGGACTAAAGCTTCACTACTCGCACACAAATAGGGCAGGCTGCTTTACAATTCCAGGCAAAAGGGTTGGTATCTGGTCAGTATCCCTTCTTGGCCTGACAGGGTGCCTCCTTACAATCTTTGTAAGCTTTTTACCTCCAGAAAATGTAACGATCGAAAGCCCCGAGCGCTACATCTACATGATCGTTGGCGGAAACCTCATCACCATAGGCCCGCTTGCATTCTTCTACTGGTACCAAAAGAAGCAAGCTGCCGCAAAAGAGCTCGCGCTTAATTGAAATTTACTACTTGGGGAGAAGATAGCTACTATCTTTTCCCCACACAATAAAATCCGAGTAACGAAAGTGTCTGCAGTACAAGCTATATCTTATTATTTCTCAAACTTACTACGTAATGCATCGGTCACGGACTCGGACTCAGTCTCGGTCTCGAAGGGTAATGCCTTTCTGATTGCTGTCGATTTATTTCCAGCCAGCAGAGCTGGTTTATCTGATAGCATACAGCTTCGAATGATTGTTTTGCTCTGAAACCGAGACTGATTGTTGAAGTCTCAAGAGTCTGCAGTACAAGCCATATCTTATTATTTCTCAAACTTACTACGTAACGCATCGGTCACGGACTCGGTCTCGGTCTCCGTCTCGAAGGGCAATGCCTTTCTGATTGCTGTTGATTTATTTCCAGACAGCAGAGCTGGTTTATCTGATAGCATACGGCTTCGAATGATTGTTTTGCTCTGAAACCGAGACAGATTGTTGAAGTCTCAAGAGTCTGCAGTACAAGCCATATCTTATTATTTCTCAAACTTACTACGTAACGCATCGGTCACGGACTCGGTCTCGGTCTCGGACTCGGTCTCAAATGACGATGCCTTTTTGATTGGTTTCGAAAAGGCAAAAAAAAAGAGCTCCCTTTTGGGGAGCCCTTTTGCAAAACGCTCTTTTCTGTTTTAGCAGATTAGAACGCGTAGATTGCTGAAAGTTGGAACTGGTAAGAACGATGTCTTCCGCCAATACGATGTGACTCTTCACGAACTTTCTCGAAAGATGCGTTCAATGTGAGGTTATCGGTAAAGGCATAGAAACCATCTACTTTGTAGCCCTTGTAGTTAGCAAAACCACCGCAGCGTCTCTTGTAGAAAGAGATGTCTGCTGGGTTGTCGCGCTTGATACCTGAAACATCTGTTTCTGGTACTGATTGCGCTTGGAGCCACTCGTAGCGAGCGTCAAATGCCCAGTCGCCTTTCTTGCGAACTTCACCAACTTTTACGCCAGCATACCAAGCATTTGGTTTCTTCTCATAATTTGAGAACTTGTTCTTAGTTGCGCGGCTGTTATGGAGGAACGCACCGTAAAGTGTTGTTCTCCAGCGTAGCCAGTCAGATGGAATTGTGTATGCAGCTGTATATTGCGATACGAGGAATTCTGCACCGCGTGCATGCTTTTTACCATAGCGGTTTGCACCATCTCTATCCCAGTCAATAATGGAATATTTGAGGTCAAGACCTGTATCGCAAAGATTTAGGAATCCAACTTCGCCAACATAGCCGAAATGGTTAACTGTGTAGTCAACTACAAATGCAGCAGCTTTAGCAGTAAAATCGGTGATGCCTTCGAAGCTATGTGCATAGCGGAGGAGTGCGCCGTCGAACCAGTTGTAGAACTGAACTTCGGAATCAAACACGTCATAAAGACGGCGATGGCCGATTTCTAGGTCTAGGCGTGATGTACCTTGGTCGATAAAGTTGTAGCCAAAGTATGCTTTACGCATAGCGATGTTATCAACTTGGCCGCTTCCAAAAAGACGATTACGCTGTCTGTGTGAAGGCTTCTTATCGCGTGGAATGCAGCGAGCTTCTCTGATACCCATTGGGTTGTCAAATTGGAATTGGATAGCAGCCCATGTGCGATCTGTTCTGTAGTCAAACATCAAGTTAACTTCGATGTTGAATTCGCTTGTCGCATATGGTACGCCGTATGGCTTGTTGCAGGATTTTCTTTTTCCTGATCCGCTACCGCGATATTTCTTACCGCAGCTATGCGCTTTCATGTAATCCCATTCAGCTTGGATATCGCCGCTGAGGGTTAGGTTTCCACCTTTTTCCGCCATTGTGATAGCGCGCTTTGATTTAAGGTAATCTAGAACAGCGTCTGGATCCCTTTCGCGAGCTTCTTGGACTGTTGAGTAGTCCGCTGCGTTTATTGTGGACATAATGCCACATGCTGCCATTGCGAGTGGCAACAAATGCTTTAGAAAATTCATGGTTCTCTCCATTGTTGCAAGTTCTCTAAAATAATTCTCTAAATCAAGCACTCTATTTTCAATCGCACCTGAATTAATGCGATCAACGTATAGGGAGGTTTGGAATTTTTGTAAATAGATTTCCTCCTGCAGTTTTCACAAGTTGGTCAAAGTGAATAACTTCTGAAGTGATTTTTTTTTGCCCTATTTTCTCTTACTTATTTTGCGACATATTCAAATGGTTTTGAAAAAATTCCCCATTCTGGATTTCTTCTAGATCCATTCATCCAATTCTTCCAATAACTAATAGGCCTTCCACGAACTCCATAAAAATCAGTACTCCAAAATTCTAAATTTCCAGTAGTCGGGCTTACTACAAAAGAAAAATAATCTTTCACCCAATTGGTATCTGCAACAAGCAGGGGTTTTGCAAGAAGGCAATTTCTTATGCGAAGCTCATGAACTATGGCTTTATGCAGATCTTTTTCTGATCGTGTACTCATCATTATCAGCGCCGCTAGTGCCTTTGTAAGCTCCAGCAGTCTTTTTGCTGATAGCACTTCGCGAATTCCTTGATGCTGCCACACAAAGTCTAGCACCTTCGAAACCTCAGAATTATTTGGAAATATTGCGCTTAACGTATCATAGAGGGTACTGTAGATTCGCTCCCGATGAATGTAGGGAAGATGCGAATAAAACACAGAGTCGACCTCGTCAGATGAGATAACCGGCCCATGCATAGTCCTTAAGCCTCTATCGGCATAAAGCATATCGATAATGTATCCTCTAAATGACTGCGGGCTTTGTCTGTACTGGAAATTTTGAAAAACCTGCTTGAAGCGAGGCCTAAAATCTTGAGGCACGCTTTGCAGTAGTGCA
>CAYWZU010000104.1:0-4283 GCA_964462925.1 uncultured bacterium | reverse complement strand
GAAGCCACGCTTCTTAATATTTTGTTCTTAAAAGCAATTGAACTTCCTATTCCTTGTTTGAAGAATTTTTAATAATATTAATAGGGATTGTACATCCCATTGTACCAACCCTCTCACTACTTCTTCATAACGCGCTCAATTTCATTTTTAAACATCTCGTGACCATCTTTAATAAGTTCAGCAAGAAAAGCTTCATAAAGATTTGCTTTTTGAAGATATTCTACGAGAGATTTTACTCTATAATAGCGAGGGCTATTACCGTGAGATCGACTTTCGTTTTGCTCTTTGAGCATCTCTTCTCGTGTCCATTTCACAAGTCGCTCTTGCCAGTCAGGTACCAGCCTTTCGATAAAAGGAAGTGAGACAGTAAGCTCCGAATCAGTGAATACATCATGCATATTCCCTAATATTACAGAACTCATCACTTGCACACGAACCTCATCTGAAAAAAGGCTTTTCTCAAATTGATCCCCGAGTCCTAATTTATGCATAGTTGAAATTAACATTCTGAAATAAAAAAATAGGGGATTCTTTTTGGCAAAAAGAGTATCCACTCGCTCAACAGCGCGTGACAGAGTAAGTTCTGGGACAAGTCTATGAAGAAGAGTCCAAGAAAAGAAGTTATCTACCACATCACTTGCACGAGTGCGTACAAGCCATTCTTTAGCGGCTCGGCAAACATCTGAAAGTTCATCGCTTTCAAGTTCTGTAAAAACATCTACGCCGGCATCAAAAAAGGCCTCTGTAAACCTCTCAAAAGTCTTATATTCTCCTCTATAATTTTTCATGTGTGATTTATAGAGCTCAGTGCAAAAAGCCTGATCAGTAGCGTAAAGGCATTTGATTGCAGGGGTTAATGACCATGAAGTAAAAAGTGATGAAAATTGATCTTTAGTAATCTCAATAATGCATCTAACAATTTTGGCTCTGTCTTCTTCTGTTTTTGTACATGGTTCTTTCCAAAAAACTTCTGTAAAATCAACAAAACCACCAGAGTTTTGATTTAACCTATGACCAGCTATAATAACTCGTGCCATAAATTCAAATTTATTGATATTTACAGTTTCAAGGCTTTCCGCAACAAGATTTACTAGTCCATCACGGTTATGATAAAAAGCAGAGCGGCACCACTCGGTCATGATAGGAATAAAGCGTTCAGGCGGGCACATTTCGATAAAACGTGACATTACTTTGTGAATAGTATTTGTCTCACACGCAGCCTGGTAAAGATGCGACATTGCCCAATTAGCTTGACTTACATCAGTAAAACCAGGAGTGGTTAACATATGCACAAGCGAAGTGGCGAACACTTCTACTAATCGCGCTTCATCTTTCCATCCTGCATCTTTACGAGATGGTCCTGCCGCTCTTTCTAAGCTTACAAGTGTTGCAGCTGTTAGTACACCTTGTAAATTTAAACCATTAGTCTCTTCGTGCTTTTGCACCTGTTCTGCAAGATAGTCCTCCATTCTTGATTCATGCAGTGTTCCAGAAAGATCTGAAGGTCCATGTTTATTAGTACGTTTCATCATGAGGCCGCCCATTTTTTCTTCTGTATAGGCATCAAAAAATCCAGAGCAAACATCTCGCTCAAAATAGAGAAATACAAGTGGCCATAAGGTAGAAGGAAGCGAGGCAAATAGAAATTCAATAAACTCGTCCCGATTCATAGGGCCTCTTAAGTCTGCATAAATTTCATACACAAAATTTTTGCGATCCTCATGACCGATATTACGAGTTTCAAAATGCCTTTTTAGCTGGCCTAAAGCCTGTTTAGAGCGGGCAAGTGGGTCAGTTGGATCGAGCTCTGCAGGTATAACGAGCTCAACAAAATCAGCAAGGCCTCCTTCTATCCCTAGACAGATTCCTCTAAGCACAGTTGCAATTTCTGGGTCTTGTTTGCAGATAGTTTTGTTTAGCGTGCCTATAATTGCTTCGCGGACAAAAGGTTTCACAGAATCAAAGGCACAAAGACCTAGCCATGTTCTGAGTACTTGTAGAGCTTCATCTCTATTTGCAAGTAGAGATTGCATCATCACTGTTTTACTTTCTTCAGAAGCTGCTGCAAACCAGGTAACTCTTCTTGCCTCATCATTTTCAGCAAGAAATAGCCTTTGGATACCTGAACATTTTTCGATAAGTCTCAAAGGCTCTTCAAGCCTTGTCGAGGCTGTACTTCGATACCCATCTGGTTCATTTTCTTTTACAATAAGCCATGTAATCAATTTTGATGGGTCTGACTTTACAAGCTCAGCTACAAGAGCTTTTCGAACCTTTTCCGGAAATGCATTAAGATATCCTGCTAGTACCTCTGGACTAATTGTAGGCGCAAGAGATCTTACGTCCACAGTGCGTGAGAACTTACCCTCAACGACTTTCATTGCATTGCATATAAAAAGCCAAATATGCGCATTGTGACCAGAAGAATCATTTTGGATGATTATTTCACCTCGAGACATGCGTCCGAGGATGGAGGACACATATTTCATTGCAAGCTCTTCTGTTGCGACTTTACCCTCGAGTCTTGCCCAATCTTTTTCATTAAAATCTGAGACAATGCAATCTGTGGCAGGATGTTCTGGTTTCTGTTTAAGAAGCCATACCATAAAGGCAAGCCGTCTATAGTCGCTGAAGTCTATACGAACGGGTTGTATTCGCTCATCTAATGCAGCAAAACATCTTTTGCCATATTGTAAAAGTTCATCTGAAAGGCCTCTCAATCGTGAAGCGGTTGCTTGAGAGCAGGACCCTAAAAAGGAGTCTACGTCTTTAGTAGATGCATTCAGAGTCATATAGAAGTAGACTTCATCTGCTCGCTCTTTTGGAAGCCTTTCGAAAAAAAGATCAATAAATGCCTTTTTTTCATCAACACTCCAGTTGTTATGAGCTGCTTCTAGGAGTATGTTCGTAAGAGGCTTTTCGCATATGTGCATGTCGCTATATTTAAAAAGTCTTTTTAGCATTGCTTCCCAATGGGCAAGGCCAGAGTATCTCAAAAGATGTGCTGCCATTACCGGAGGAAATGATTCTGCAAAACAACTATAAAAATTCCTCAAACCTTTTTCATCTGAATCTCTATAGCAGGTTTCAAAAAGCTCTTCTTTCTTTTGCAGATCAACATCATCGGATACTGCTACAGCAAATAGATAGCAAGGAATTAAATCTAGAGGCTTGCCCTTGCCGTTACTACATGCTTGTAGACGTTGTAACCAATTTTCCCTTGACCAACCGTCTGACTTTGATAAAGCTGCTTCATATGGTTTTATATACCCTTTTCGTACAACGTTTTGAATTGTTGCGGCATAGTCACCTAACTGTTCAGGCTGAGTTGAAAAACTTGGATTAACAGCATTCAATGGTAGCATAAAACCTCTAAAATAAAAGAATTATACTAACTTAATTACTATTATAAGGTCAACAAAAAACCCTAACTAAATAAAATATAGTTATTATTTTACTTTAAGATAATGAGCTATTTTCTTAGGATTTGAGTATGAATATGAGTATCTGGCACACCATTGGCGGCAAAGAGCTTCCTACAGATTCTGAAGTATATAGCGAATGCCATAAAATATATCCGAGCACCCGCGCGCCCAAAAAGCCGACCATCCTCTATGAGCGAGATGAGGAAGAAATCATCTATGACTGGATGAAGAGTAGGGCCTACCTTTTGGAACAATCCTACGCTATTTCAACCCTGCTTAGCATATCTATTGTCCCCATGCATCCGAGCATTCGCCAAACTTGGTTTCAAAGCAATATTGCAAAACCTGTAGCTCTTGGAGAAAGACCTTCCTATTTCACCTCAAAGAATCAAATATCTCAAAAACCAGCATCTGAAGAAACGGCGCGTGTTAATGGATTTGTAAAGCCTTATCACGGCTTCTCCTCAGATCTTGGTATCCCGGATCGACGCTTTGATACCATTGTTCCAATCCTCATCTCATCAAACCAGGATATAGCCCTTTCTCTTTCAGAAATTATTGATGAGAAACTACGGTCCAAATTACAGTTCCTACTCTCTATTTTTTTAGATGATAATGAAGCTCATTCGATAGCCTTGCGCTTTCACAGTCAAGAATCAGCTTTTCTCAAGATATTTCAAAAAGCCTAAGCAAATAAAAGATGAAACGATAGAACGAATTTTATAGTTTTTTTTATCGTTTGTATGATCGTATCAGATCGTGTCCATTCTGATTTCTCTCTCTGTGTTCTCTGTGCCTGTGTGTTTTGCAAACGCAAATTTTTCGATAAAGATGAAATGGAAAAAATGCTCTCTTACG
>CAYWZU010000103.1:0-4369 GCA_964462925.1 uncultured bacterium | reverse complement strand
AGCAAAAAAATTGCACGAAACATAGTGTCTCCTTGTTGGGTTTGCATGAGACACAATTTCATCTTTATTCTATAAAGTCAACCAAATTTTAGTTTGGAGTCGGTTGTAGAAAAGAAGGCTGAAGGAGAAAACCTTCAGCCAATCATTCAGCCTCACAGTCTTTATGAACTCGAGCAGCTGAGTTCTTCATTTTGGTGATCAAATACTGTGTTGCATTCGATCTTGTTTGTATGTTTTTTCTCTTCCTTGATCTGATGATTGTCGTTGTTAAAGACAAAGTTATCCTTTACAAGGTTTCCTTGAGCGCCGCAGTCTAGTCTTATGCCATTTGAGTTGTAGCTCACAATGTTATTGATGATTGCATTGCTTGTTGAAGCTGCAACGTCGTTATATTCCAGCGCGCCTGCAAGTTCAATTCCCACGCCTGTTTGGCACAAGGAACCCCGCACGCCTTGTATACGGTTACCGATGATTGAAGAGGAACGGGTATTTTCAAATAAAATACCGTATTCTGCAGCTGTGATGCTGTTATCTTCAATTGTAATGCGCTCATTTGGCGTGTTCCCAATGCTTGTCTCAGCATAGATGCCAATTTGTGCACCGCCAAGAAGCTGGTTGCCGCGGATCGTGACATCTCGAACAAAAGCGCCGCCTGAAACAGTTTCCAAATCATCTGTTATACTATAGCCCAAGTGAATGTTTCCAGTTTTGGTTGGAAGGCCAAGGTATTGTATTGGATCGCAATTCTCAAGTCTGCCGCTTGCTGTGAAGTCAACCACATTGTTTTCAACTAAAATGCCTTCAGCTCCTGCAAATACAAGACCTATCGTAGGAGCGGTTGCACCTTGATGAGTGAATGTAGAATTGCGGACTATAACATCACGGGCATTGATCCCGGGCACAGTAGTGCCTCCAGCAAAGAGCATGAACGGATAAAAAGTCCCTTGAAGAATTATTCCTTCCCCTGTTTGCTCTACGATGCAGCTATCCACAAGAAGTCCAGTAGGAACTGGAGTAACAAGCTGTCCTGTAAATTGATCGGATGGCTCAAATGTCACAAAGTATGAGAGCGCATTGTAGGACTCGCAATTTGTCACTTGCACATTACTTGCACCAATCATGCTTACATCACCTTCATTGTTAGTAAATTGACAGCTATCTATTTGAAAATTTACAGAGGGAAATGTAAAGAAAAACCCCGCGTCTGAATTAAAATTTGACTGCGCGCGAATTGCAGCTGTTTTCTGGCCATCGAATGTTGAGCGCTTGATTTGAACATCCTTTGCATTATTCACAAGTAAAATACCCACACTGCCATCTTCGTCTTGATCAAAAGGTAAGAAAGTGCAATCTTCAACTTTCATTCCCTGAATTGTACTTAGAGATATTCCACGGCGTGTAAATCCTGTTAGACCTTTTAGATCAAAAACACATGAGGACACTGTAAGATTTTCATTGACATCTGTCTGAAAGGGAGCAGCCATGCCTCTTCTTAGATCAATAAACCTCATGTTTTCTACAGTGACAGTATTAAAATTTGTCGTAAAAATACCATTGTTGAAGGTTGATGGTGATAGGCTCTTAATTACACCGTCTTTGATAATGACATCTCTTATACCTTCTCCTGCTGTTCCTAGCATCTGAATGCCATTTACAAATGGGTCAAGGTCAAGTTCAAAGCCGTTAAAGTCGATGACGATATCATGTACACCTGGATCTACAGTGATCGCAGCTGACGGACCGGTTCCTAAGTATGTAAGATTTTGTGTGACGCAATAGGTTGTATTGCTTGTCGTGATTTCAAATGGCACAGCATTGATTTCAATACTGTTAGGGCAGCAGCAGTCCGCTCTGCACTTTGAGCAGGCAAGAAAGCTAAGTAGCAAAAATAGAGCTCGATACATTGTGTCTCCTTGGTTTGATAAACTAAGAAGACACAATTTCATTTTTATTTTATTAAGTCAAGTTCTATTTCCAAAGGGAAAACTTACGTGTTAGCTCAGAGACCTTTTGCCAATCGCCAAAGAGGACAATGCCGTAGTAGATAAGGTCCTCCCCTTTTGTGTTTTTGGTCCGCTCAAGTTGCTCTTGGTAGGTCCCTACGGTCATTGTATCGGTAAAGTCAACAAACTGGATGCCAGCTTCGATTGCTTGCTCACGAAGTGCGCGGATCTTGTTTGAGTTTGCTTTTAAGATCATAAAGGGCATCTCGCTAATGTTTGGATGGCTTTTGCCATCCGCATCGATGTAGTTGGTAAGGCGTAAAGGCTCAGGACCAATTGCTGATCCAAAGCCTATACACATATGGGCAATAGCGTTCATGATAACGCCTGGCTCAACTTTTTCATTCATTACGGCAACTAATTTATTTTGAAAGCTCATAACTTCTCCTTGATCGTATAGCTATTGTAAATCCTACTGTGCCTATGAAAAGGCCTATAGGTATGATGATGGCGGCAACCTTGATGCTATTTGTAGATTCAGCAACTATGCCAATGACGCTATGGATCGCATAGCCAAAGGACATAATGATCATGTTAGCTATTGCTGTCGTTAAACCAGCAACCTCTTCACGAACATAGGTAGATGCTTTATAGATTGCTAAAATCTGGTACGCACATGCTATTCCTATCGCAATAAAGCATACCGGCAAGGCTTCAACTGGCACCTTCATGGCAATTGCGATTGAGCCTGCACACATAAGAGCACCTGCTCCAACTATCGTAAACTGATAATTTTTTACTTTCTCTGCAATAAAGCTTAAGAGCGGCCCCCCTACACACATTCCTATAAAAATAAGAGAAAGAAGGCTCGATGAAACAGTTTTGGACATGCCATACACCTCATGCAAATAGGCTGATCCCCACACATCTGCAAAGCCCTCAAGCGGTCCCACCATACAGCCTGCAAAGAGGCAAGTTTTGACTACATTTGGAGTAAAAAGCACTTCTTTAATATCGCTCATTGGCGATTTTGTAGGACTTGAAGCAATTTCCGGAACGATGAAGTAGGTAATGCATGCCAAAATAAGGCCGCCTACCGCAAAGCCAATAATAACATTCATATAGCCAAAAACATCTCGCATAAAGCTGACAGGGGCTCCCCCATAAATTGCGCCGAGTAAGCCAATTGTTACAGATATGCTGAGCATACGTGCAAAACGCTCTTCGCTAAAAGCTATGCGAATGATCTTGAAAAGACCAAGGATGGCGCCAGATGATCCCATACCAACCAAAAATCTGCCGATGATTGGATAAGACCAGTGCTCTGCAAAAATCAAGGGCATAAGCCCGGCTACTGTAAGCAAAATACAGCCCGTCATCACCTTCTTTGGACCAATGCGATCAAGCGTCATCCCAACTGGAATGTGAACGAGTGAATAGCCAATGTAATAAATACCAGAAAACTGCCCAAATGCAGCAGCTCCTATGCCAAATTGCTGACAAATATCATCAATCATAATGTTTGGCATAACGCGTATGATATATTGATACGCGTAAAAAAATGAGGCGATAAGCCACATATATATGTTCATAAAGAAAATCCTTTAATTTTTTGTAACTAAGCGAAAAGATGTAAAATTAAAAAAATTATTGTGCCTGGCGGCACAGCAGGACTAGAGCCAGAGAAAGAAGGGAAGATAGATTTTGGGCTCTATTTGTAAACATATTTAGGATTGTATCAAAGATTACCCATTTCCAGCAAACAGTAAATACCCTACACTGGAAGCTATCCTAATTAACCCGGAGACTTACATGAAATTTCTATCAACACTTATCCTTTCAAGCGTCCTTGCAACAAGCATGCACGCAGAAGAGGAAAAAACCCACGACATCACCCTTCAAATCCAGATCAACTGCCCAGTGAGTGATGAATTTGCTGCATTTGCAAAGTCAGTTCCCCCTGCTGGTCATCATGTAGAGTCATTTGATGAATGGAAAGCAAGCTTCATTGCGAGCATGCATAACCTCATCGACCTCGTTGAGAGCGAAAAGGTAAACAACTGCGGCTGGGGCGTCAACATCGAAGAGCACATCGATGCTCCTCAAGTTACTGAGTTAAAAGAGTAAAAAAAATTTCACCACAGAGACACCGAGGCACAGAGAAAAGCGAAAAACAAGAGAGAAAAAAATAAAATAAAAGACGTTTTATCCTTGTTGTCTTCTCTCTCTTTCTCTGTGACTGTCGAGTCTCTGTGGTGAAAAAATAGAAAAGGGCTTTGCCGTGAACTACTTGTTACACTGGCAAAGCCCTTTATGCTTGACTTAAGCTACTGGGACGCTTACGAAGTCGAAGATGAGTTCTTCATCATGATCTGAATCCACAAACTTCTTCACGCGGCGATGGCGCTCAAAGCCGGTACCGCTTG
>CAYWZU010000102.1:0-4520 GCA_964462925.1 uncultured bacterium | reverse complement strand
AGTCGTTGATAGTGTTGACCAAAACACTAAACTGCATACCGAGCTGTGGGTTAGCTAACCAACCGCCGGATGTAATGTTCAGACTTTGCCATGGATCGGTGAATGGGGTTGTCATTAGAACCTCCAATTACTTTGTTAAGGAGTTTCACTCTATATATGCCAAGCGAGTACCTACTTACTTAGCCATTCAAAGCTCAAAACCGTTTGAGCTTTGCAGCTGGGATCTCTTACTTTCGGGCTTGGCCTTGTTGAGAGGCCCTTCCCATAACTACTGCTAAGGCATGATAGCCATTTAGCAGGATCCCAAGATAGTCATATTCTTCTTTTTTACTGCCTTTACGCAGGAATTCTTTAATTTTGCCAACGCGTTCTTCAATGCGTTTTGCATACTCTTTTTGTTTATCTTGATCTTTGAGTTCTTGTTCAAGATCGAAGAGAAAGGGAGGTTCGCCTTTCTTCTTTTGCTTTTCCATTCCAAACATAGGTTTGCTCCTATACTGAGGGGGCTTTGGCATATCTTCCCCTCTAATAATTATTTTACTACGAATTACCTATTAAAATCAATCCTATAACGTACGCCATCTTTTTCGAGGAAAACAGCGTTCGATTGGATGTCTGTAATCGTCATGCCATCAAGGATATCGCCCTTGGTCAAAATCTTGCCATTTATCACCACATTCACATTAGAACCCTGTAGCGAATGTCCTGTAACCTGGTATCGGTCGCTTATGTTTACAAGGGTCTGCTCGGGCGCAACCTCGTTCACAAGTGATTGGACGCCTCTTACGCCAGGAAGGGTCTTAATTTGGGCAAGGGCGGCGTTGTATTGCCCTATAGCACCATTTGGGATGTTGCCTGAGATAGTGAGATCGCCGTTAGTAAGTGCAATCTGAAGGGTCCTAAAACCGGCCTCAGAAAGCTTCTGCATGATCTCTGCTTTGAGGTCTTCTTCAACGATGACTCTTTTTTCCAAAAGGTCTACATACTGGAAGTTTTGTGAAATGTAGTCGTAGAGATCCTCTGCCTGCTTTCTTGACTTTAAGAAACCAGAGAGGACAAATTTTCCAGCCACGGGAGATGTGATCGATACGCCTCTCCAGGCAGGGTTTTTAGAGATAACTTGGTTGATTTCTCTCCAGACGAGTTCATCGATGACAACATTTGTTGCATCAAGCTGTGTGATGAACTTCATGTCCTGCATGGTCTCTAGAATCTTATTTCGGTCAAGGGGAGTAAGGACGTGGCCAATAAGAAGCAGCCTTCCGGTCGTAGGATTGAAGCTGTAGCGTATGCCAGGATAATCTTTTAAAGCTTTAGAAATGATAGTGTCTGCGTCTGCAGCATGCTCTTGAGGCACTTCTTGGGTTTTAAAAAGGTAAGTCGTGCCAACTCCCACGATAACAAGAAGGCCAGTAATAGATGCAAGCACTACGAGAGCTGAGATTGCATGTGAAATTCGTGCTTCTTTTCGCTCTTCTTCTTTGATGCGCTCGACTTCTGACTGAAGCGGTGCGAGTACTGCCTGCTGAATCGGACCAAGTTCTTCTCCAGGAGTCTTTGTGGGCACACTTTCTGGGGTAACTTCTGCTTTTTTCTCGCCGCCAGAGGTTAGGACAGGGGAGACAATAGTTTGTCTTTCGCCCTCTCTATCTACAAGCATAAAAGTTGTAGTGCCCATTGAGACAAGGGCATTCGTGGTAATTGGTTTTCTACCAGAGAGCTTTTCGCCGTCGGCAAAGGTGCCATTTCGGGAGTTTAAATCTTCTAGTACGAGGTGATCTTGAGAATCTATGCTAATACGCGCATGCTGGCGGGAGACGCTAAGGTCTTGAAAGACAACATCGCAGGTTGCTGCATCTGTTCCAATAAGATAGCTTGTTCCGCTTTGCATCGAGAACTCAGCGCCAGTATTTGGCCCTGAGAGCACCTTGAGAAACCATCTTCCTGTCGTATCGAGAAGATCAAAATCTACATGAGCAAGCTCTGGCTTTTCGCTCTCTTCTTCGTCAAATAGTGTGTCATGCCTGTCGTCCATCCAGGAGCTCCGCTATGAATGTAATCGCTGTTTACCTTCTTTATCTCATCTTAGAGCAAAATTTGCAAGGTTTATACCTCTTTTTGCAAAAATTATTTTATAAATCAGGCAGGTTTGGCGGCGGATTTGGGGGAGGAGGATTAAGCGGGGGGCCGCCAGCATGCCCTGCTTGCGGGGGATTCACTTGGGGGGCTGGATTTGCCGCAGGATGCGGCTGAGGAGCTGGAGGTTGCGCTGCGGCTTGAATTTCTTGCTGCGCTCTTTTTTGTTTTTCGGATTCAAAATAGTTCTTGCGCATTTCGGCAGCATACTCCTCTGCGCTTACGTAACCGATTTTGCCTAAATACATGTGTTTTATTTCTTCTTTAAGGGGCTCTAGAAGGTCATAAAAACACTCTTTTGTTGCTTTACCAGAAAAACCTGTTCCTATGACAACTCCAGCCATATAAAGTAAAAGGAATGGTGAAAATGCAACATACGCAACAGCTTTAATCAAAAGAACGATTCCTCTGCCTACAATGGTTCCCCAGCGCGCTGGCTTTTCGGGCTGTATGCTTATATTATTTGCTGCAGGTTGTTGAGTGTGAGCGAGCTGATTTGCGATATTTGACTGTTGAGCTGGATCTGGAGATGGAGGTGATGCTCCATGATGTATAGGATTCATATATTCCATCCTTGTATATATTTTCTTGCATCTTCTAACTCGAGTTTTACTTCCGCAGGACCCAGCTCGCAAACCTTTAAGGCAGAGTTTTTATCTTTTAGCTGAAGAAATGCACCGGCAGCGGCAAGATAGCTATCTACTTTTGTTGGGTCAAGGTCTCTTGCGTTATCAAATGCTTCAATGCCGCTTATTTGATCTCCAAGTTTGCACATAACGAAGCCAAGATTTAACCATGCTTCTCGAATATGCGGCGCTACTGTGACAAGAAATAGATAGGCATCATATCCATCATTATAGCGCTTTTCTTCAACAATGTAGTGTGCTTGTTGGTAAAGCTGTAAAAGAGTATCTAAGCTGTATCCAAAAATGTGATAAAGAAGCTTGCCTTGTGCTAGAAAAATTACCACCTTTTCAAAGGAATTAATTTTTTCAATAGCTTCATTATTTGTGGATGTTGGGGCAAGGAGTTCGTAGCCATGCAAGAAGCTATCTTTGTAGTCAGAGATTTTTTTCTTTACCTGAGTGCGAAATTTTTCAGCATGGGCCTCAAAAGTCTCAAAGCGTGAAGAAAAATTAACTTTTTCTTCCTTTAGCGCTTCGTCTATGTAGTCATCGATCGTTTTCATATTAGCCTGCTGCTGGATGACTCTTGATTTGTCCTTTCCAGTAGTCGACAACATTGATGAAGTCTTCAACAGCATTGTGAAATTCTTGGTAGGTTGGTTTATTTGAGAAGTAGAACTGAAGTGTAACTTTGTTGCCGGTCTCATCAAGGCCAAGATTTGCAAAATGTGTAGCCTGGCCAAAGAGATTTCCTCGTAGCATCATAGTTAAAAAATCTTCTTGCTGCTGAGAGGGTAGGTCATCAAGAGTGCATGAAATTTTAAAGCCTGGGGCCTCTTCACTTATTGAAATGACAGCTTCGTCAAGGGCTATAGCAAACGAGGAATCATTTTCCCCGCCGAGCGGTTCCTTCAATTCTAACTCTTTTTGTAGCTTTACAATGTAGTCATGTAGCATATTTTTTTCTCATACACAAAAGTGTTATTTAAAAAAAGGGCCTTAGTATACTGGGGGACAGTAGATCTAAGGCCCGAAGATTTTTTTATCCACTGCGATAAATCGATTGCGTGATTGTGTTTGCAAAGTCTCTATAGAGCTGGGCGAATGAATCCCAATTCTTTTGCGCGGCCTGCATCTCTTCACTAGAGGTTTGTATTGTCTGAGTAACAAGCTGCATAAGTTGGCTTATCATGTCCTTGTAGGCGTTAGCAGAAGCTTCTGCAAGTACCTCTTGCACTTTCGCAGTCATAAATCCAGCCTGAATGCTATGGTCTACAGCACCGCCAATCTGTTGCATAAATGGTTGCAGCTTAGTTATGCCGCTTTCATCAAGCTTGGACTGCTTATATTGCATATTTTGCATCTGTTCACCAAAGCTTGGAGGTGCATCCCAAGCGTCTTTTGTAAAATGATCGTTCTGATTTCTCCCGCTATTTATCTTATTATGGAACGCTGGAGTACCGGGTTCGAGTCCCTCTGCTTTTGCGGCTTCAACGGCTTGTTGTCTCTCTGGAATTATTTTGCCGTCTTTGTCCTGTTGCCACTTAGCTAATCTATTATCCTTCATGCCCTTGCTGATTTCAGGATTCATTTTCTTTTCCATTCCCTTTTGTATGCCAAAGGAAACTGCAGTCATGGCTGCCTGAACCGCGCTTGAAATGGCAAGCGCCATATGCATTGAAGCTTCATTCATAAGCTGGTTGGCTCTTGCTTGTCCTGCGGCGATGGCAAATTTGAAGGCCTCATTTGCCATGGCGA
>CAYWZU010000101.1:0-4598 GCA_964462925.1 uncultured bacterium | reverse complement strand
TTTCGATATAGTGAGGAACTTGATTTTCTTGATCATTGCGCGTTTTTTGCCAAGCAGCAAAGATTCTGGAGATGGCATCTTCTCGAACTTGCCGACATACGATGGGGATCCGCTGCTCGTGAAAAAACGCACCAATCAGCACATCATCAGGTATCTCATTGATCTTCGCATAGAGCTTTTCTTTTTCAACAATGATCAACCTTGTAAAAGACCCCGGCCCCAATGGCGTCAACTTAAGGTTTTTATCTCTTAATCTTGATCGTGATCTTGATCTTAATCTAGTTTTTTGTGTGTGAGAAAAGACAGATTGAGATCAAGATCACGATCGAGATTAAGGTGGTTTGTTCTTAATTTGACACCATTGACCCCGGCCCCTTTTACTTGCCTTCTCTAACGGTTCTCCTTACTAGAGCCCGTGGAGGACTTTTACCTCCTAGTTTAACGACATACCGGTCGCACGCGCCCGAGTGTTCACGAGTGAAACTCGGGCTGAAAAGTTATGGACTTGTGACAACCCCGCCAATGACAACGGTGCTTTGTCCATTATCTTTGATGTTGTTGTTGGTTACAATTGCGTCGGAGCAAAGAACCTGGACGCCGTTTTCTCTGTTCTTAACGATGCAGTTGTGATCGATAAGCTCGTTAGTAGCACGCGAACGGACTTCTACGCCGTTGGCATGGTTTCCAACGATGAGGTTGTTTTCGACAATATCACCTTGGGAAGGAATGCCTGCAGCAACAAGTGTGCCGAGTTGGATGCCATTATGGCCGTTACCAATTCTGTGGTGACCATCTTTATCGGATCCAATGCGGTTGTGGGTAATGGTAGTGTTCTCTGCTATGCCGGTCTGTATGCCGTTGCCGCCATTATCAGAAATCACATTGTGTGAAATCAAGGTGTTTTTGGCAAATGCTACAAGTACGCCGTGCAGTTCGTTGCCAAGCCCGCTTTTGCCTGTTGCATCCAGTCCTATGATGTTGTGCTGGATTGTGGTGTTGTCGCATGGAAGCTGTGCAAAGGCATTATTACCAATAACAATTCCTTTGCCATTGCTTGAAATTACATTATCTTCAATCGTAAGCCCTGTGGTTTGAGATGCCCACACGCCTACGCCGTTACGCTCACCAAAGCCTTTTGTGCCTTTTAAGTTGGTGCCAATGTAGTTGTTTTTTACTACATAATCGGTACCTAGAATTGTTTTATCGCTAGGTGAAATAATAATATTATAGGTTCGCGCTCCAGAGATCACATTTCGATCGCATGGGCTGTCCCCGCCAATTACTATGCGCTCTGAATCAGCTATATTTATCCCCAGGCGGCCATCAGGCTGAATAATGGATTCTCCTGACCGGTCAACCCCAAAGGTGTTGCCTTTGACGGTGCAGTCAGTTGATGCGGCAATAAATAAACAACCATCGAGGCCTGTGTATGAGCCTGAAAATAGGTTGCGGTGGTGTGGCTTACTCCCTCCTACCAAGCTGTTGGTGCATCCAATATATGCAAAGGCATTTAAATTGGGAATGTCTTCTGTGCCCGTGACATCAGTGCCAAAAAAACAGCCTTGCAGGGTGAAGTTGTTTGTAAACACTGCCGCCAGGCCACTACTGCCAAAATCATCATTAGCATCATCAGCTGCATAATAGCGCGCAAAGTTGTTAACGATTAACCCTCTTACTTCAGATCCATCTGCAAAGATAAAATCTATCCCATCTGGGACAAGTGCCGGATCACGTTCTGCAGCTGGTCCTGTGCCTCTCAATTCTACCTTGAGCTGAGCATTGTTGCGCTTGCAGATAGGGTGCGTGTTTGGTTTTGAGCCTTTTTGGGTAAAGCCATCGATAATTACTTTTTTGCCAAACACTGGGAGGTAGGAGCTCTGCGGCTCAATGATCCAGTGATGGGTGGAGTGGTGATACCCGGGATCACGTTTTGAAAGTGCAAACGTAATATGATCCTCTGGATCATTATTAACAAAGCTACGCTCAAGGGCAGAACGCAGTGTTATCACAACGCGGCTTGAAGGCGGGTTAATGCTCGCACTGATGGTAGGGTCATACGCCGAATCATCAAGTGTTGAGTTTACTTGCAGCACTTCTGCTTGAAGTGAGCTTAGCAGACATAGTGCTGCCATTGCTGTAGACGCAAAGTTCTTTTTAAAAATCATTTCAAATTCCTTTATTTTCATGACGGGGCATCTAAAGATGCCCCCTCGTATCATTTTGTTAAGGAGCCAATAGCTCAACTACATAAAGATTCTCTAAACAGTCTTGGGCTACTTCCTGAATTGCCCACATTCTGCTGCCATCGGGATCAAGGCTTGTTTGGCAGTAATCGCCCCAACGTTGGCCTCCCACCCAAACACCATCAATTACGCCGCGAGAATTCAGCGAGCGCGTGTAGTGCCCACTGCCTGTTGCAAAGACAATGTCATCAAGCGATGCTCCCACACGAAGGGTGCCTAAAGGATCTGACGCTGTCCGGCCGACATAAAAGGCTTTTGTGTAGCTGTTTTCACCAGAAAGCGTACCGCTAATCACCAAATCTCCCTGTACATTGCTCATCATTGAAGCATAGAAGTAAGAAAGCGGTGTTGCGGTGTCTGAATCATCAAATAGCGTGCCTGCTTGTACAAGTGCGGGTACTGTTGTTGCAGTTTCACTGCCAGCACCGCTTCCTGATGCATCGCCTGTAAGGTCAATCTGGTGCCAGCGCTGGCCTAGGCGATCGCCCAGCACTACTTCATTTATCTCATCATACCGGCAAATGCCATCCTTATCTACGATGGTGGCGTTTAAGGTAAAAAGTTGGTGATTGCGAATGTAGGTAGACTGCTGCAATCTTTGGTCGATTGACTCTAAGACGCCTGCTTGGCCATAAATATTACCTTTAGTAGGAGTTTTACTTTGAGGTTGTAAAAAGGCCATAGCGGCTATTGGTGTGTCAAAAAAAATCGGGCCTACAAGCTGTGGTTGGTCGCTGCCTGGATCAACAACTCTAAAGAGTGCAAGCGAGCCATAGATAGGCGGATAGTTTGCCACAAAATAGCCAAATTCGCTGTCATCATAGTTATCGATGCAGCTCACTGTTGGACCCTCTGTAAGCGTGTTTTCTGTTTGCACACCGTAGCCAAACACATTCCTGAATACATTGATGGTTGGTGTGTCAGAAGTTAATAGGGATTCCTTTTGGATCACAAAAACTGTATTGCTAGCAAGACCACCAGCTTGTGGAGATGGGACATAGTACATATTGCCACTTAAGTAGATAGCGTTCTTATCAAATCCAAGACCTGGAAAATCAAAAAATGTTCCCTTGTCGCCTGTGCAGCCGTTTTCGTCTAGAATCTCTGTAGTATTCGGGACAAAAAGTAGCTTCCAGGTTGTGCAAGGAGTGATTACATCGCTATCACTTGCTGCTAAATAAAAACCATTATCTTCCGCATCCACTCCAGCAGACAAGGTAGCATCAAATATACCATACACTATGTAGATGCGGTTTTCAAAGGGGTCCCGTCTTATGCGGGGGTCGTATGCATCATATTGGATTACTAAATCTGGTGACAGATTACCAAATCCATTTGTATCGATATCCAGCACAAAGTCCCGTTTACCCGTAGTTTTGTCAAAGCTTACAAGGCCATTGTTGATGGCCACAATAAACTGATCACGCGACACAATGCCGCTTGTGTCAGGTGGTGTGCCAAGCTGCACCGGGTTCAAGCGCGGGGATGCAGCAAGGAATTTAAGCCCTATAGTTTGTGGTGGAGCCACTTTTTGGTTTGCAGCGAATGGATCAGGGTAAAAGGCAACCTCGCCGTTGTAGGCTAAGGGTACAGCGTTGGGGTTGTTTATCGCCGGAACTTCTGGTTGAGGAGGCGGTACAGGTACATCACAGGCAGCAAACTCAGTTGCTGGACGGATATTTTTTACAGCCTTAGCTTTTGCTTGCTGCATATGGGCAAATAGCTGATCGGTGGTGACTGTAGTAGCAGTGACCTGTTTTTTAGTGCCCGGAATAGTTTGACTAGCGGGGCGCGTGTGGGCGCTAAGTGAGCTTATAAGGCCCACAAAGGCTATGAGTGCAATTTTTTTCATTATTTTCGAACTCCCTGATTTAGAGGCTTGGCTACTTTTTTGCCATTTTTAGCTTGTGCGGCAGGTGCCTGCAGCTTTTCTTTAACCGACACATTAAAGTTTGTGATAGCAGCTTGGGTTTCTGGCGACTGCGCTCTTGCTTCAGCGTAGCCTTCACTTCCAGCATTGCCTTCACTTGTGGCGCCATTTAATGCCTTGATAATAGGCACAACTTCGTGGATGTTTGCTTTAAGCTCATCTAGAGGCATGGCTGCCAGTTCGTTTAGCCGCTCAATTAGCGGATTATCTTCAGCCTGTGCAATCCCCGCAGTGCCCAAAAAGCAGCTGAGAAGGCCTATTCTCACAACAGTTTTCATGATTGTTCTCCTATGTAAATACATGTTTTCTACTCCATTGCAACTGTAAAAATACTTACAGATTTACATCAACCAAAAAAAATTGAATATTTAGGAATAGGAAGTTCAATTGCTTTTAAGAACAAAATATTAAGAAGCGTGGCTTCG
>CAYWZU010000100.1:0-4825 GCA_964462925.1 uncultured bacterium | reverse complement strand
CCTCCCCCCTCTCAATTCCCATACAAAGAATGCTTTTATAGCCCTAAAAGCCTGCTGAGTGCGCGAACTCACCTGATGATAACTTGACAGAATGCCCCGATTCCGGTACGATTCACCCATGCTGTAAATTTATTAATTAACTCTGAGAGGTGAACAACATGAAACACTTATTAATTGCTATCAGTATCGCCATGATTGTAATGATTCCAACAATCTCAGGCGCGATTCATATCGCGAATGAGATCAAAGCGAATTTTAGTATGATTAGTGACAAGATAGATAGAGCAACAAAAGGACTATGATGTTACGCTATACCCTTGTAATGAGGGTGTAGCTTGAAGGACTTGCAGCAATAGCGAATCCTTCAAGCTATTCAGTCGAATAGCATATTAATTAATTAACTAATGGAGTATTTGAAATGAGTAACTTATTAAACGCATTATTACCTAACATAGCGACAGAAGCACCAAAAGCAAGCAAAGCACGTAAAACGAAGGCATCGCCTACCAATCTTCACGACTTAGTTTTGATAGATTACTCGAACGCTAAGGCCTGCAACACTGCAAGCGGTGCGGAATGGATAGGGTTTAAGTCTTTGCTGCTATGCTGTGAAGGTACTTTGAAAGATACAACCTTGTATGGTTCGCTTGTTCAGGATATCAAGGAAGTATTCAAAGACTTACCAGAGGTAGCACGTGCGAGAGTGCAATATCTAAACAATGCTAGGCGTGTAGCCTATGGCGGTGTTGTAGGAAGTGAGCAGCGTGGGAGTAAACAAGTAGTTAGCGGTAAGGGATGGAAAGCAGTTGAGGAAGTTTTAGAAAAGGCGGATTCTTTCCGCAGTTTTAAAACTGCAATTGCTGCGGAAGTCCCAGCAGCAATGAAGAAAGCAAAGAGCATATCTAACTCGCATAAAAGCGAAAAAGGTACGACAAGCGATAATGATGTTGGTATAGAGTCTCATACAATAGACTTCGCCGATGCAAAAGCGGCCTTTCAAGCCGCGATTGATTTGTTGAAGCTAGTTGATAAGCACTTGAAACCGTCGTCAGATCATGAGCTTATCATGAGCTTACATGGCACTATCAAGCTGTTGGAAAAGAAAACAGCGTAATAAATAAGCAGTAATTAAAGGCCTGTTAGGGGTAAAACCCTAACGGGCTTTTTTATTGCCTTTTAAATCCTCAACAGGCCTACAAGATCGCACAGGAATAGCCCTATTTTTTCGTGCTAATGGTTTTCATAGTCATACCATTTAAAATCGATTCTAGGTATCTTAAAATCGCTTGAGTGCACTGCACTCACTGAAAGCCCTGTCAGCAAACGCGACAGTAGTAAAAATAACGTGCAGCACTGACAGTATGCATATCCCGATAATTTAATGCATTCTATTTTTAACATAAAACTTATTAAAACCTGCCTGGCCGACGAGCTTTTGAATTCTGTTAGGTAATGCATACTTTTATAATAATGTCCATAAATGTAGAAATACTGTAAATAAAAAATAAGTGACGGTCAGCACGTTCAGGCTCGCTTCGGCTGTTAAACAGGGTCAATTATGCATTATACAGATAGAACACCTAGAAGGATTAGTCTTCAGTACACATCCAACACACCTTTTTATATATGTATATGCATATACTTAATAATAATAAAACCATAATAAAAATGCAATTCTCCGCGATTTACTGTCCGTTTCAAAATAGTGATTTTTGCAGTACACAAGAAAAAATCATAGGTAACCTTTTTTGCTGTTTTTTGCTATTTTTGCGAAGATGTTTTCCTGTGTATTTTGCGTGTTTTTTTCTTAGGTACCCATCTACTAAAAAAGCTGTGTTTTTGTGTTTTCGTGTACAAAAAACTATCAGACCGCACAGCCCCAACAGCCACAAGCTCCCCAACAATTCTCATGCCCCGTTTCCGCCCTAAAACAATTCTAAATTCATAAAAATTCTTGTGTTTTTTTCCGACTCGTTTGGACAGTCATTTTTTTGCTAATTAAAATTTCCGCATTTTGAAAATGCCGACGGAATATTTTTTATGCAAGGCCTAAAAAAAGTGTTAAAAATCAGTACGTTCACTCGGAGTGCTCATCTTAAAACGTTTTACCCCTATTTTTGCAAAAGAGCCGTTTGAACTTCCCATTTCTTTGTACACGATATAGCAAAAGGGAACACACAGCGATTCACACCTGCACCTTAGGGAATCCCACGTTTTTGTAAAATGCATTCAATGCCCATTTCATTCAAAAACCTTTTCACTTTTCACCTGTTACCGTGTATACTGTAAAGGTGTAAGCAACTAGAAAATCCCGTTTTTCAAAAGGGACTTTAGACACATGTCAGCATTATTTTTGACAAATCGTTTCAAAATTGTTCAAAAATGATGCATTTTTATAAACTTTAAACAGTGGAACCATGTCACTTTTTGTGCGTTATTCGTCATCTTGTCACCATTTCAACTGATCAGATCTTAGCACTTTTTGTCATTTTCCCGCGAAACCCATTTTACGCCAGTTATTTTTGACCCGATCCAATAAGTTTTAAGGCCCTTTAAGCACACATTTACACAGAGAACACAGAATACACAAGCCATTTTTTCCGCAATTTTCTCGCAGCCCTTGAATCACCAAAATTATTTTTACAAACTACCCACAATATAATGCATTATCTACATCATTAAGGAGATTAAAAAAATGAACCGCTTTACTGACAACAACGAAACGCATTATTTATATCGTTAAGGAGATTAAAAAATGAAATCACTTAGCAACCTACCTTCAAGATCAGCCTTCGTAACTCTACCGGATGGTTCTATAGTTCTTACGAATATAGATGATGCATCTAACAGGTTCATAGGAGTTGTATGCAGCGCCTGGCAGGACTTCTACAAGAAGTTGTTACGGAAGCGAGATGATTATAGATTCTGGCTGACGAGTAACGATCCGACTTGTGAGAAGTTAAGAGAGCTAGCAGGAATTGACAATATAAAGATGCAAAGATCGAGTGAGTACGCTGCACTCAAGCGATTATTCGAGGCGAAGATCGTTGAATTAAATGATGCATACTTAAGGAAGTACAGTAAGGAATTTATAGAAGAGGATGTGATCAGGATGGCGTCTCATTTGTTGGATGAGGATACGATTACCTGTGTAGCGGCGATGGGTGGGGTAGGTACGGATCCTAGGGAGATATCTGCAGGGGTGTCATGGAGTTTGCCTGAGTGCACGGTATATTTGACGCTGCACTTGTCAGAATCAATAAGGAATCATTTGCTCACTACTCAGAGCATTGTGCCTGATTACACGTCGTGCAGACTGACAGTTAAATTAGATGCATTAGTAGCGGATAGTGGCGAGGTTCTTATGGATGAAGCACTGCAAGCGTCGCTCCCTTCTCTGCTGACGGAGTGTGTGCGCAGAGGAGTTGCAGAGTTTGAGAAGTTGCAGAACATGTCAGACCCTGCTGACATACCTCAGATTCTCGGAGAGATGGCGCAGAAGATTGCAAGTACGAAGTTGAACTACACGAGGGAGCCGATGTTGTTCAAGGAGTTCTTGAGGTTGCACAAATATAATGTGGCTGCTGAGATTCAGTTGATTAAAAAAGAAATTGAGGAACTTCAAGCTGAGCAGATATTGGTGCAAGAGCTTAGACACAATGAAAGCAATTCGGTGAAAAGGGATGCATTATTAAGGAGGGCGAAGTGCATCTATGGAATAGTGGCAAATAAGCGGAAAGTGTTAGAGCGAAAAATCAAGGAAAACATAAGAGAGAAAAGTAAGGGAGCTAATCTCGGATACGAAGCTGTGGATCCCCGCAGCGAATCCCCGCAGCGAAAAGCGAGGATCTAACGAGGATCGTAATCAGATAACTTGACAGAGTGTCCCTGTTAGTGTATAATAGACTCATAAAATCAATAAGTTACACTGTAGGGAGGGTGACAGGATGGAAGATATAAAGAAGAGACTTAAATCGCGTGAGTTCAGTGAACTCATCCGAAACTTGCAGGAGTGGTACAAAGAGAGGTATTCAGTAACTAAATTAACAGGGAGACATTTACATGAGCAATATAGCTTCAATAACTTGTACGGCTGAGGAATCAGCTGAGTTCGATGCACTCAGTGAAAAGGATAAAAAGATTTTAAAATGGAACTTAGAACGGTTCGATGTGAAGGAAACTGCAAGGCCGGTGGTTAGGAATGCATTATTAAAGGTACCATCAGGGACAAAGCAGCACGAGCTATTTCTAAACATTGAGATTGCGAAGGAGATAGAAGGTAGGCATATTACGGATGTAATGAAAAGGAAGCTAAGAGTTAGAGAGTTCTACGACATTGCTAGTCGATTGGCAGTCGATGCGATTGAGAACGACCCGGTACCGTATTACTATAGGACAGATCAAAAGTGGTCGAAGAGGCGGGCTATTCAGGTGTATAGACCCTCGCTAATAGATGAGTTACGCCATGAAATTGCCAAAGAGTTGGATAGGTACGGGTGCTTCGTAGATCCTGAAACAGGTGAACGGGGGGTGATTAGGCCGAGGACGAACTGGGACTTTTTCTATGGCTTCTTATGGGATGTCCCAAGACACTCGTACATACGAGGAAATTCTTGTATGTATCAGTGGACTCCGATCGCAGAGGATCGGTACAGGAAAGATAGCCTGCTCGTGTATAAAGAACTGTCAACCTTGAGAGTTCCTTACGATATGCATGTGCTGACGTATGAGGGGTCGGTGTTCTGCATGCGAGTTAAGGACAAAGACAACAAGCCTGTGGCACTCATTCACGAACAGCCCATGATGTACCGAACAAGGGCGAGGA
>CAYWZU010000099.1:0-5033 GCA_964462925.1 uncultured bacterium | reverse complement strand
TTGTAAAGGAAGCGATAAAATCGCTTCCCGAAGATGTTCAGGTAAGTGTTTCAGGTATGTTTTAGAAATGAAAGCTATCGAAGAAGTAATTTCTTCTGGTTTCATTTTGATCAGTTGTGCACGCGTTAAACAAACGTTTGTTTTTATAAAACACTCTAAAATATGAAGGCTGGTCGTCATAAAAATAGGTAAATGCAAGTGCATATTTTGCACCGAATTTTTTCGCATCAAGCCATTGTACATTGGATATACCAGGATAGAATTCTTCGACTGATTTCTTAAATTCTTTTCCTGAATCAATGGAGCCGATAGATCCATTTGCAGTCTGCATAAAATAGGCTTGTCCGTCTATCAGGCTTAACAATTGGACAACGTCAGTATAAGACTCTTCAATCAGGAAATTGCTGTAGTCTTGACCTTTGTCATAATTCGGAAGCAAAAAAGAGCAGCCAACTTTCTGGCTTGTGTAGTGCATATCATACCATTCAATGTTGTCAAAAGTATGGTGCGTTTCTTTATCACCCCAGCTTGCTGCATTAAGTGATGAAAAAAACAAAATTAGCAAGCAAATGGCCTGTTTCATATTTTAATTAATCCTATGTTTTCTAATGATTCTGTATCACAAATACATCATGAATGTATCACTTTAAGGCAAAAACAGTCAATGTTACAAGAAGTAAGTAAAGCCAGCTAATAAAAGAGAAAATATACAAGTACTTTACATTCATTATTTTTTCCTTATCCTGTCGGCGCAGCCGATCCTGCAGCGTAAGCGTATCTTGTTTATAGCCATTCAAGTTCAAGAATTAGTGTAATTTTTTGGAATCTACAGTGTTACCCCTCTGGGGTAAAGAGGGGTGTTTGAACTGCTTTCCAGGGGTTTACACCCCTGGCTACCTTTGAGATATCCCTCCGGGATATTGAGAGATTCCGGCCAGGGTGAAGGATACGGCGAGCGCGGAGGCTCACGCGAGCAGCATGAACGTGCTGGTCGAAGAGGTGCTGAGTCTCGCTGGGGAAGCTATGAAAGTGACGAAGATTATTAGTAAATAATTTTCATTGAGCGTCATTTTCAGCGTGCGGTGCTAGATAGCACCGCTTTTGCTTTTTACAGCTTGATTGAAAAAAGACCCAATGGCTACCGTCATTCTTCTTGAAAACATTCTTAAAAGTGTATAAAATGAAGTTCAACTTCAAAATGTACCAAAGACGTGTATAAAAGACAAATAGCAGAAGAGCTTGCATCTTTAGCAAAAGGCTACCCAGTTGTAACTCTGACTGGGCCCAGACAATCAGGAAAAACAACTCTCGTACGCCAGGTGTTTCCAAATAAATTCTATACGAATCTTGAAGATCTTGATATCCGAAACCTTGCAAAATCTGACCCAAGAGGATTTTTAGAGCAGTTTCCAGAGGGTGGAATTATCGATGAAATTCAAAGGGTCCCAGAGCTTCTTTCTTATATACAAAATATTGTAGACAATTCTGAAGTTAAAGGGCTATTTATCCTCACTGGAAGCCATCAGATGGAGCTAAATCAGGCGATTACACAATCGCTAGCTGGCAGGACAGCCCTTTTGACCCTACTACCTCTTAGTCTCTATGAACTTACACAATCTGGAGTTGATTTTTCTTTAAATGAAGTCCTGGTAAAGGGAGGGTATCCGAGAATATATAAAGATAACCTTGACCCTACAAAAGCCTACCGCAACTATTTTCAAACCTATGTTGAACGTGATTTACGTCAGCTTATTAATATCAAAGATTTATCGCAATTTGAACGATTTGTGAAGTTGTGTGCAGGCCGTATAGGACAAATTCTAAATATGCAAGATATTGGAGGTGAAATTGGTGTCTCATCTCACACTGTCAAAGAATGGATATCGATATTAGAGGCCTCCTTTATCGTCTTTCGTCTTCAGCCTTATTTTGAAAATTTTGGCAAACGAGTTATTAAATCTCCTAAACTCTACTTTACCGATGTGGGTCTTGCTACCTATCTTCTAGAAATTGAAAATGAAGTTCAGGTAAATCGAGATCCTCTCAGAGGGCATCTGTTTGAAAATCTCATAGTGCTTGAACTCCTAAAATGGCGATATAACCAAGGTCTTGACCCTCATTTATATTATTTTCGAGATGTCAAAAAAAATGAAGTCGATATCATCTATAAAGCAGGCAATAGGCTAATTCCTATAGAAATCAAGTCATCCAAAACCTATAACTCTGAGTTTTTGGATAAGCTTCACTTTTTTCAAAAACTTGCTGGTGATCGAGCGCCTCAAGGATATCTAATCTATGCTGGAGACCAAGAGCAGCGCATCAAATCCATAGAATTACTGAGCTATAAGCATTCAAGCCAAGCAATAAGCTCTAAGCATCAGTTTCCAGGCCTGATTATTTAGATTAAGAGGCTTGAGACTGGTACTTTTGATGGCAATATAGGTATAGATTGAATATACTAGAAGCATGAATGAAGTTGCTGCTTTAATTAATCCAGTCTATGAGTATATGAGCTCAATAGGCGTTTTGCGAGAAAAAGCCGATCTTTTTGTTACAACAGATATGAAGCTGACAAACAAAGAGGGAAAAAGGGGCTTTTTTGAAAAACTTTTTGCCTGCACTTCCAGTACATACCTGCCGGCTGTTCTTACAAAATTTCGTTCCACACTCCAGGTAATACCAGAGCAAAGTGAGCTTTATAAGCGCACGTTGTTTATTTGCCTTATTCTTCAAAAAATCTTGTCTAAGCAAGACCCTCAGCTCGCAAAGCTTTCTCAAGTGAATCGTTTGCGATTTTTTTTTGAAAGGGCAACAGCTAATGATCGCGAGCAATTACAAGAGCGCGTGCAGCAGATTGTTGATGGCTATTTTGCTAGAGATGCTCTTGAAGAATGCACCGACATCTTTTCAAGGCTAACGTTATCAGGCGCAAGTTGTTGGCAAAGAGATCTGCCTGCAGATCTTTTAGCATACCTTTATAAATTGCTGCCATTTGCCGATTTTTACAGAGCAGCTAGCAGCTGTATGCGCTGGAGAAAGATTGCAGAACGAGAGTCTGTTACATCTCATTTTTTTTCCACCCATCTACGTCCCTTTTTTTCAACTCTTGATGCACCTATTTGGCAAAATAGGCGCCTTACTGCACTTTATGCCTCAGGTAGTTTTCAAGAGGTTTCACTTGCACGTCCATTTCCTCATAAAAGACATTTCTTAAAATTTGCTGCAAATCCCTTGGAATCAGTTGAAAATGGCAAAAAAATAGTACTAGAAAATCAGGCTACTTTTCTTGTCTATTCGGGTAAAACGCTAACTGTTCAGAATAATCCCCTCTTTTATGAAGATGCCGTCCAAAGAGATCAGCATGTTGTATCAACCAATTTTGGAGTTTTTACTTTTCAATCAACTTATTCTCAGCGGAAAACCTTTTTTACTATATTACAATTGGATAGTGAAGAAAAAAACTGGTATAATGAAATATTTAGTTGTAATTTTGAAATTAAATATATATCTTATAAAAATGAAACCTTTTATGTGGTTGGGGAAAACAAACAAATATATGTTGTAGATTGGAATAATAAAAAGGGTCATTTTTCCCGAAAACTTGATAAGCATAATATTGAATATACGTTTTTATTTCACTATGGGCTCTTTCGCTCGGCATCAAACCAGATAGAAATTGAGGATATTTCAAGTCAATCAGGCAATACGCTTGTTCTACCAAATACACAAAATCTTTTTATTTTAACGGCAACGTCAAAAATACTCTATCTCTCTGACACTAAAAATACGGTTATTGCCTATGATTTTCAAACAGGTTTGGAACTTAATCGCTATCAACATCCTCAGCGCGAGCGCATGGCAAAATTAGAGGGGCATGTGTCAAATGGGTTGCTCTATCTTAGGTTGCAGCCAAATCGTTTTTATGTGCTTGATTTGCTGACAAAAAGGCACGTTTGCAACATACCGTTAGCAGATCATGACCTTCGGGTGGTTAGCAACAGAATCATTTATATTCCAAAGAAGGAAACTCAAAATTTCTTTCTTAGCATACCAATACAAGAGATTGCAATAAACAAGTAGGGGCCGCGCCACAATGGTGTCAACTTAAATAAATTTCTTATTCTTATTCTTTTTTTCAAGATTCAAGGGAAAAGACAGAATAAGACCAAGATTAAGAATAAGATCGGAAACGGTCTTAAGTTGACACCATTGCCCGGAATAAAGTGTATAGCTTGTTTTTTTCTATACGTTAGAACAAGACTTAGGAACCTAACTTAGCCGCGATATCATCCTTAGAGGCAATTGAGAAGCTAAGGCTGACCTTTGCAAAGGGTTTTGGGATGCGCATTTTGTCCCAGGATTCAACTTTGACGCTCGCGTTTAGGGAAAAGCCGCTGGTTTCGTAGGAAAGCATCTTCAGCATCTCAGCTTTACCGAAGAATTTTCTCCGGGAGAAATAGGCCAAGACACGCTTTTGGATAGCTTCTTGTGTGTCGGCGATGTCGTCGTGAGTAAGTACTGCTTCATGAAAATGTAGACCATCTTCGCTGCCGAAAATGTCGTCTGCAACTATGAAGTGAAAGTGGGGATGATAATTTAGGGTATTACCAAAATGCTGAATAAAGCTTATCGCGCCGATTTGAGGTTTAGGGACATCAGGACTACAAGCTATAAGTGTTTTGCGGATCTCGTCCACAACTATCTTGAGAACTCTCTGGAGAGTGGCATGATTTTCGAGATAGTGACGTATCCGCATGGGAAAGCTTATCACAAACTGCGTGAAAGGCACGCGTGGCAGGAGCTCGTCTAAGCAATCATTGAACTTCTCTATGCGGCAGGCATTAGAGTATCTGAGCTTTGCAAACTCTCTATTTATGATGTTGATGATGATCAGATACGGGTCTTTGGCAAAGGCTCAAAAGAGCGCATAGTACCTGTCAGCTCAAGAGCGCTTACTGCCATCGATAGCTATCTTGCTAAAGTGCGCTGCCTCTATGACAGCGAAAAAGAAAAAAAGCTCTTTTTATCTCTTA
>CAYWZU010000098.1:0-5203 GCA_964462925.1 uncultured bacterium | reverse complement strand
TTTAAAGCGCCCTGGATCATTCAACTTAAGGATAAGAAGTTGAAGAAGGAGCTTGTCGATGAAAGAGGAGCTAAGGTTATGTTGGCATATATAGGTAAGTATATAGGACTGTACATGGGCATTTTTGATTTTTTCGTCCGATACCGCATAGCGCACAAGTTCAAGAAAATCATCCACCAGGTCCTCTTGTGAGAGATTCCGCACGGCATCAGTACTTGTAATTCTTCTCGAAGTATTAGCTTTTGTTTGTACATGTTTGCTAAGCATCACAAACCAGCCTGCTTTTTCATCAAACGCATAATCTAAGCGTATGCGATGCAGGCTCTGCTCAAGTGATGCAAGTCGAGCATCAAACTGTACATACTCTCTAGGATGCTCAAGCATCCAGGAAGGAACTACTAATCGATCTGGAATGCCAGATACCCCCTCTCTAAAACGGCTTAAAGCAGCTTGGTAGTCTCTTACCTTCTGATGAAGAAGATCTTCTATAGCCCTATGCTCTTGATCAAATCGATAGGATTTTTGGGTAAATCGCTTACAATGCTCGATAGCTCTTGAAAGCATGTGCACGTCAAAGGCAATTGCAGGGGCTGTAAGAATGGGAGTTTTTTCTATTTGATTCGTAATTGCCAGTTCAAGTGCGCCGTCCGTTCCCATATGGCGGCTTTTATCAAGATGGTTCATAGCCTCAGTAAAATTGCGCTGATATCTAAAGATGAGCGCAAGATAGAGATGTCCGCTTGCATCTGAGCTCATTCCATCAGCTGTTATGTCAAACACAAAGGGACCTGCAGCTGGTAAATTTGCATCTAGATCAAAGGAAAAGGGAGTAAGCAGCACTTTTCTCCTCTCATCACGAACATGCTTAAGTACTATGGCCTTAGAATAACCGTCAAGCTCTTGCACGGTAGTCTGGGTCATCAATTTAAAATCTGGATCGCCATCATAGACCCAGATCCCGAGATCTTCTGAGCGGGTAAAGGAAAAATTAAGTGACGGGCAGCAAATTTTTCTACAATCATCTTTCTCATAGAAAAGAGCTGCGCCTCTAACTGTTCTCTGACCAATTTTGAGCTTGGGAAAGCATCGCTCAATAAGAGCATCAAGTGCGCTATCTCCAGTAGTCGAATTAAATGAAAGCTGCCTATTTTGAGCTGTCCAGACGCCATCAACGAGCTCCATATACTCATAAATCTGGCAATTTTGGCAGACAGCACGTTTTGGATTTTTCCGATCTATCAGAAGAAAGGATGCCTGTTGAAACTTCCAGCACTCGACATCATCATGGCCAAGAAACTCTTTAAGCACATATTCAGTACATTCAGAAAGCTCCCTATAACCACTATTATGCGCCTCAAGATAGCCATGGTGTAGTGTGGCCCAAATTGAAACAGTCTTTTTTAGATGGACTGAAATCCGTATGGATAGATCCGAAATATAAAGCGCCGTATCTCTGTTTGTGAGTGTAGCCTTCAGCTTGCCGTCAACACTTATTGCAAGATTATACTCATCTACTGAAGCGGGAAAGCTCTCTTTACCAGCTGCAAGGTGTAAAAGTGTATTTTGTTTTTTAAGATATGGTAATAGATCAATAATTCTTCCTTTTGAAATCGAGCTCTCACCTGTGTAGAGGTCGAGTGTAAAGGTCTCTGAATCTGAACGCCCAACAATAAGATTAGGACTTTTTGAGTCGATGCTCCATTTATAGGTTGCACTACTGCCTAAAAGCTCATTTGCAAGCTCCGTAAGCAGCTCCTCATTTGTAGAAAGCACATCGCCTCGAGCGCTAAAGAGAGGATCTGAGAGACTGAAACCCAAAAGAAGGGGCCACGTAGGCTCAACAAGAGAAACTCCATAAGAGGCAGCCCTTGCGAGATCCCTGACAAACTCAAAGACATTGTATTCGCTCCGAGCAATATGGCAAAGGGCAAGAGAGCGTCTATAGGCTCCTTTGTCATCCATCTGACACTTTCTCAGGTATGGCTCTGTATCTAGTACTTGCAGATATTTCTTATCAACACCTGCTCGTACTAGGTGATAGCAAAAGCGCACTACTACTGAAGTGCACCACTCAATGAGCTCGCCATCTTGAAGATTTTGCTGGTACTGCTGCTGAAACTTACAAAGCGCTTCTATCACTCTATGTGGAGAAACATATAGAGCGTAGGATATCCCTTCAGGTCCGAAAAGAAGTGTTTCTAGCCTATCTCTAACTACTCTCTTATACACTGCTTCAAACTGATTAGGGCGAACGAGCCAGTCTAAGCTATTAAGTGTCCTGAGCTCTCTACCTGCTTCAAGGGTGCAGAGTTCTCTATGGAGCTGATCGGTGAGTTCTTCATCATGGGCATGCTGTCTATAGGCTTGATAAATAACCCCTACTTTCTTGGTGGCTAAATCATCACCTTTTACCTTTATCGAATAGTATAAATTTTGACGATCGTCGACTAATTCATTAGATCGGGCCTCTCTTTTTTGAAAAAATTCGCTCTCTAGTAGCCGATACTTTGAAGCAGGAACATTTTCTAAAACATTCAGCACGCCATCGTTTGAATAGGAACGACGTTTGCCTAAGGAGTGAATTCCAGCAGTCTGGACAAATCGATTTAAGAGGCCAAAAATAGTGTTTAGAGGCTTTGTGAACTCCTCTTGAGGAAAGGAAGGCTCTTTAAAGTTTTCGCATTGTATATAATAGCGGGATACGACTGAAAAAAGGGTTTCCTTGTTTTCATGATTTTTTAAAAATTTATCAATTACTCGTTTTGTAATGATATGATTGACTAAGTAGTTTACTTCATCTCCATATTGCAAATTGATCTTTGCAGCAAAAAGAGCTTTTTTTCCCTCAGCGCGCTTTTTGAATCTTTGCTTTACCAGTTCTAAATTTCGTACTGCATCAGGATCCTGAAAGGCAGCATCATGACCAGTGAGAAGAGGAAGACAAAGGGTATAGCGATCTTCAAATTTTAAGCTTTTAATTTGCTCGGCACATACTGCAGCCATATCCAGAGCAAGAAGCGAAATTTCTGCAGCGATTTGGCGCCTTTGCCGTCCAGATGCGCTAGGAATAGCATCTACTGTATCAAAGAGCGCATCAAGAAGTTTTTGAGCCTGGTCTGATGTTATCTTATAGAGAAAGCCTTTATCATAGACCTCTCTGAAAAAGCCTCGTACACTAATATAGACTTTTAGTGTATGAAAAGAGGGAGTTTTATTGAATCGAATAAGCTCATCGATAAGCTCTTGTGCCGAATCTGGTGTCTTAAAAGCAAAATAAGTTGCCGAAAGCTCTGTCCTCCCCCCGATATAATGCCGAGACCCTTCTAAAACAGACCTCTTAGGCTTTTGTAGGACTTTTCCTATAAAAGAGCACTCAGATGCAGCTTCCTGTACGCTTGCATCATGAGCATCACCTACCCTTCTTTTCATATCGCTGCAGTAGGCGTGGATACGAAGTGTATTGCAAAGGCTTGGTCCGAGTTTTGTTGCTCGAATAGCCGTTTTGTCGATAGCTTCTGTAAAAATCGCTCTATTTTTTTTGCTATCGCTATAGTGCGAAAATTCCTGCAAAAGGCTAAAGAGCTTGAGTACGAGTGAAAATCTTCTAAACTCCTCTATAGAGATCTTTTGTGTATGGAAGATATCAGCAAACATAGTAGTGATAGAAGATGCAAAACTCGCAGAGTAATACTGCTCCTTGCTAATTCTCCTGCTTGCACGCTCTCCTTCTTGAACAGGCTCTCCATAGATTGCAAGCCTCCCATAAAAATCAAGCGAAGAGAGCTCCATCTTGTATCTTGAATCCCCGGTACAATAGGTAAGAGACTTCCACTCGGCAAAAAGCTTTTTTGCAAGATCTGATGCAAGATCGATCCGATAGCTTGGACTTGAGAGCTCATGCAAAAAGGAAAATCCTGCTACTCGCTCATGACGCTCAGCCCCCCTGCCGCGATTTAATATGCTAATATGAGCTGTTGTACCTTCTACAAGCTGCACCTTTACTACAACCAACTGCCCATTTTTCTCTCTCCAACCTCCTGGAAAGTAGCATGCTTGAAATGGATCCTCCTTACACGCTTTAAGCGCATTCTCAGCGGTCATTTCAAGTGCAAATGCCTTAAGATAGGGCAAAACAAGATTTACATATTCAGTAAGATCAGAACCAAGTACATGCTCTCCGAGCTGAGTAAATTTTTCGTGGGTGAGAATATCCAAGATATAGCGATGGGCTTCTTGGACTGATTTCTCATCTGAATGTCCAGCCTCCCTGCTTGCCGATAGATTACCAAGCTGGCCAATATTAAGCCCCGCATTGTTCGATAGCGCCCAGACATCAAAAGCATCTTGGAGCTCCTCTTTCTTCAGTTCAGTAACAGCCGAGCGTGAAAGTGCAGTAATCGGTTCCATAATATCAACCCCAAAAAGATAATGGGGCGGGATTATTAAGCGTACTGATGAATCCAGTCAACCGCAGAAAATATTTCACGACAGAGCGATGGCAAAAAATTTCCCTTTCTTCCCATCGCTCTGTGCTTTACCAAAAGATGTGGCCCTGCTTCACTAACAGTTCCGCAATGAGGATAGCTCCTCCTGCTGCACCTCGTACAGTATTATGTGAGAGCATAACAAACTTGTAGTCAAGGATTGTGTCAGGACGAAGCCTTCCTACAGATACTGCCATGCCGCGCTCAAGGTCGCGGTGGAGCTTTGGCTGGGGAAAGTTATCCTGTTCGAAATAATGGATGGCTTTTTTGGGGCTTGAGGGAAGATGGAACTCATCTAGAGGCGAGGTAAACTCTTTAAAGGCACGCTTTACCTGCTCTAAAGATGCTTTCTCTTTTAATTTGACCGACACAACTTCAACATGGCCCTCAGTGACAGGAACGCGAGTACAGGTAGCTGAGATGTTCATATTGTACGGCTCAATTTTTCCCATATTGCAGGTGCCAAAGATTTTAGATGGCTCTTCATACATACGATCTTCTTCGCCGGATATGTAGGGAATGATATTATCGCTTATTGCCATGCTTGGAACGCCTGGAAAACCAGCTCCCGATATTGACTGCATGGTAACCACTTGTATAGCTTCAATGCCAAATTCTAGTTGAAGTGGTCTGAGCGCAAGCAAAAGGCCGATTACCGCACAGTTTGGCTTTGCGATAAGGCTGCCCTTATGGGGAAATTTCTGCTCCTTTAAAAGCTC
>CAYWZU010000097.1:0-5421 GCA_964462925.1 uncultured bacterium | reverse complement strand
AAAAGGCACGTCAAATTATCTCGCAAAAGCTCCGTGGAGCAGAACGCGACGTTATCTATGAAGAATATCGCCACCGCATTAACCAACTCATTTCTGGTACTGTTAAGCGCGTAGCTGGCGGTACGACAGTTATTGTAGATCTTGGAAAAGTTGAGGGAGTACTTCCTAAGCGCAACTTCCCGCCAACAGAAAAGTACCAAGTAGGTGATAAGGTGCTTGCCCTCTTGCAAGAAGTGCGAGATACCGAATCTGGCGGTGCAGAAGTTGTTCTTTCTCGAAGCAATCCTGATTTTGTGAAATTGCTTTTGATGCAAGAAGTTCCTGAGCTTTCAGATGGCATTATCAGTATTGAAAAGATCGTACGCGAGCCAGGATATCGCACAAAACTCATTGTTCGTACAAGCGATCCAAAGATTGATCCTGTCGGTGCCTGCATTGGCATGAGAGGTATTCGCGTAAAAAACATCGTACGCGAACTCAACAACGAAAAGATCGATGTCATCCCATATGCGCAAGATAAATTGCAGCTTCTCCAGCAGGCACTTTCTCCTGTGCAGATTCGCAAAATCCGCGTAAACGACGATGAATCAGAAATCTTTATTGTCGTAGAAGATGAAGATTTTGGTGCTGCAATTGGTAAGAAGGGACTAAACGTACGTCTTATAGGCGATCTTTTAGATATCCATCTTGAAATCCAAAAGATGAGTGATTTCCATCGCATTGATGCACTAGAGCGGCAAGCTCTTGCTCAGCTTGATGACCCAACACTTGATGAGCCGCTAGAAAGCCTAGAGGGCATTAGCAACCTCGTCAGAGATCAGCTTATAGCAGAAGGCTACACAACACCAAGAAAGATTTTGGAAACTTCGCTAGAGAAGCTTGCCGAAATACAGGGCATTAGCCTCGATCTTGCTGATAGAATATTGGAACAAATACGTAAAACAAGGGCTTGAAAGGCTTGGCAAAAAATCTGAAGACGCAAATTAAAAATGTCCAAATCGCAGGTGCTATTAATCTCTCAGGTTTGAAAGCAAAGCTTTCAAAAAAGAAAGAGGGTGAAGAGGGTCCAGGCGAAGAGGCAGCTCACGTCCAGCAAGAGGCTGTGCAGCAAGAAAAGAAAAAGAAAGCTCCTTCGAGGCCAAAAGAGCAGCCAGCTGAAGTAGAGGTAAAAGCACCTGTAGCTCCTCCAAAAGAAGAGCCTAAAGTGGAAGTGCCAAAGCAAGAAGTTAAGGCCCCTGCTCCTAAAGCTTTGCCAGTTCAAGCTGAAGCGCCTAAAGTAGCTGCTGAAGCACCAGCTCCTGTAAAAGATGAAAAGATGAAACTTGGCCCTGTCTTTCGCGAAGCGCCAAAGCCTCCTGCTCCAAAGCCGCCAGCGCCAAAACAAGAGCCAGCTCCAAGACCGGTTGGTCATCAGTCGCCAAGTGAGTCAAGGCCTTCGACACCACCTGCGCCAAAACCTCCATATCAGCCCCCAGCATCTCGTCCTGTAGGAAGCTGGAAGAGTGTATCACCTCAGCGATTTACTCCGCAGGCACGTCCGCCAGGACCTCGACTTGGGCCTATAGAAAGACATCCACATGAATCATCACCTTCTAGAGAAGGTAGACCTCCCTATCCGCCGCGCGGTCCAAGACCACCTGGTCCTCCAAGACCTCCTGGTGCTCCGAGATATGATTCTTCAAGACCCATGGGACCAAGGCCCCCAGGCGGAGGATTTGAGGGAAGACGTCCACCAATTAGACCCCAACCGATTCCGCAGCAAAAACCGGAAGCGCGTTCTCCTTCAGATAAGAAGGAATTTCCTACTAAAGAGGGAGATGATCGAAGAAAAGCAAAGGCAAAAGAGACTGCCTCCAAGCCAATGCGAAAAATCGATACAAAAGAATTTGAAGTTCGCATTCGCCATGGCCTTCGCGGCGATGAAGACGAAGAGGGCTGGAGAAAAAGACGTCCTTCTAAGCATTCTCGCATAGTAGAAGAGCAAGAAATTATCAGGCCAACGAAGATTTCAATACGTTTGCCAATCAGTGTAAAAGATCTTGCCAGCGAGATGAAGCTTAAGGCTTCTCAGCTTATCGCAAAGCTCTTTTTACAGGGTCAAATTATGACTCTTAACGATATGCTCGAAGATGACACAACTGTTCAGCTTATCGGACATGAATTTGGCTGCGATGTAACAATCGACACAAAAGAAGAAGAGCGCATTCGTATTACCGATAAAACTCTTCGTGAGGAAGTTCAGGCAACAGAGGAAGGGGAGCTTAGCATCCGTCCGCCTGTGGTTACCTTTATGGGCCACGTTGACCATGGTAAGACAAGCCTTATCGATACGATCAGAAAGAGCAATACTGCTCAGCATGAAGTTGGCGCAATTACCCAGCATATTGGTGCATTTAAGGTGTCGACATCTCATGGAGATATTGCTGTTTTAGATACTCCTGGCCACGAAGCTTTTTCACATATGAGAGAGCGCGGTGCTGAAGTTACTGACATTGTCGTGCTCGTTGTAGCGGGTGATGAAGGTATGAAGATGCAGACGCTCGAAGCTCTTTCTCAAGCAAAAGCATCAAAGGCAACTATTGTAGTTGCTATCAACAAATGCGATAAGCCAGCCTTTAATGTAGAAAATGTCTATAGACAGCTTGCTGAGCAAGAGCTCCTTCCAGAAGCTTGGGGTGGTCAGACTATTACTGTTAATACTTCTGCTGTTACAGGCGAAGGTATTCCTCAACTTCTTGAGATGCTTGCCCTTCAGGCTGAAGTTCTTGAGCTTAAAGCAAATAAAAATACTAGAGCTCGCGGTACCGTTATCGAATCTGAAGTTGAAAAAGGTATGGGACCTGTCGCTACAGTGCTTGTACAAAATGGAACACTTCGTGTAGGCGATAGCTTGGTGTTCGGCTTTAATTGGGCACGCGTTAAGACGATGAAGGATGAACATGGAAGAGACCTAGAGGAAGCTGGTCCTTCGACACCGGTTCGAATCAACGGACTTTCTGGAGTTCCAGAGTCTGGCGAAGAATTTATCGTTGTGAAAAACGAACGTGAAGCTCGCGATATTTCTCAAGTTCGTCATGAAGGAAAGCGTACTACCAGCTTTCATACAAAAAGACGCTCTTCTCTTGAAAGCATGCTTGAGCAGGCACAAGAGGGTGCGCCTAAAAAGATTCTTACACTCATTATCAGAGCAGACGTTCAAGGCTCTTGCGAGGCGTTGAAAAATGCGCTTATGAAGATCGATTCGAAGAAAGTAGAGGTAAATGTTATCTCTTCTGGAGTCGGTATGATATCTGAATCTGATGTGCAGCTTGCCGTTGCTTCTAAAGCAGTTATTATCGGCTTCCATACGCAGATGGAATCGCATGTTGAAGCAGAAATTAAAGAGCTTGGTGTAAAGGTTGTCCTGCACGACATCATCTACCATGCAATCGATGACATCCGCCTCATGATGCTTAACCTTCTTGATAAGATCGTTCAAGAAAAAGACGTAGGTAAGGCAGAGGTGAAGGCTACCTTCAAATCTTCTCAGCTCGGCATAATCGCTGGCTGCCAGGTTACTGATGGCAGCATATCGAGAAACAACCAGATACGCGTTATGCGAAATGGAACTCAAGTCTTTAAAGGGCCAATTAGTTCCCTTAAGAGAGTTAAAGAGGATGTTCGCGAAGTCCAGAAGGGCGCTGAATGCGGAATACTCTTACAGGGCTTTAGTGATTATCAGGTTGGTGATATTCTCGAAGCTTTTGAAATTATCTATCTAACACAAGAATTATAAGATGTCAGTACCACGTGTTTTGCGACTAAACTCCCTTTTAAAAGAGGTGATCAGCGAAGTTATTCATAGGGGCATTCACCATGCTCCCTATATCAATGATCGCATCGCAATCACCCGCGTTGAAATCACTGCTGATCTCAAATATGCAACAGTATACTGCAGCATATTGGGTACTGATGCCGACAAGGTAAAGGCGCTAGAGGCTCTTCAGTCAATGTCGCATCAGATTACAATGATGTCGTCAAAGAAAATCCGCATTCGTCATTTTCCTTCACTTACATTTGAGATTGACACCGGCCTTGAAAAGCAGATGCGTATCGAAGAGTTGCTCCATAAAATCAAAAACGAACGCGAAGCAAGACCCCAGAGCGAAGACAATGTTTAAATCTTTTTACCACAGAGACACAGAGACTGAGAGAAATAAAGTACTCAGAGTAAAAGAGAATAATTTTATTGTTTTTTCTCTCTCTTCTTCTCTTGGCCTCTCTGTCTCTGTGGTAAAATCTCATAAAGGGTGACATGGAAGGAATTCTGCTAGTTGACAAGCCTGCAAATATGAGCTCTTTTGCTGTGGTTTCTGCTGCAAGGAGAAAGCTTGGCGTTAAAAAGATTGGCCATGGTGGAACCCTCGATCCTTTTGCAACAGGTCTTTTGGTCCTTTTGGTTGGAAGATCCTTCACAAAGCGAGCAGGTGAGTTTTTAAATGGCGATAAGGCATATAGGGCTACACTAAAGCTAGGTTCAAGCACAGACTCTTTTGATCTTGATGGCACTATTGTCAATACATCAGAAAAGGTGCCAACGAGAGAAGAAGTTGAAGATGTACTTAGGCAATTCCAGGGCACAATTGAACAAGTGCCTCCCATGTTTTCTGCAAAGAAAATTGGGGGAGTGAGACTCTATGAGCTGGCGAGGAAGGGACAGGTTGTTGAGCGAAAGCCAGTTTCTGTCACTCTTACAACAACTCTTATAAACTATAGCTATCCTGAACTTGAAATTGAGGTAAAAGCCTCAAAAGGAACCTATATTCGCTCACTTGCTGAAGATATTGGACAGGCTCTTGGCTCCTATGCGCATTTGATTAGCTTGAGGCGTATAGAGTCAGGAAGATTTTCTCTTAGAGACTCTGTCGATTTTGCCGATTTAAAAAACCCTGAAATCCCTATTACACTCCGCTATTCGTGACTATCGTCTATCGTTTGCAAAATAGCCCTGTCGTTAAGAAACCAGTAGTGTTTACCTTTGGTACATTCGATGGTGTCCATCTTGGGCATAGACATATTTTTGAAATGCAGAAAAAGGAGGCTGAAAAGCGCAAAAGTATTTGTGGAGTACTTACATTTTCTAATCATCCTCTTGAGGTCATTAGGCCCGAGGAGCGCATTCGAAAATTGACATCTGATGCAAAAAAAGTAGCTCTTCTCAGAGAAGCTGGTTTTAGCGTTGTCATAGATATACCTTTTGACAACCGGCTTCGAGATATGACAGCTGAAGAGTTTTTGAAAAATATAAGCTGCATGGTGCCTTTTGACTGTTTAGTTGTAGGGCAGGATGTGGCATTTGGAAAGGATCGTAAAGGAGATAAAAATTTCTTGAAACAGCTAGAAAAAGAATTTTCAACAATTTTCGTCGATAAACTTTGTATG
>CAYWZU010000096.1:0-5443 GCA_964462925.1 uncultured bacterium | reverse complement strand
GTATAAGCTGCATGTCCATGTCAGCTATGCCTTTTTTGGCGCATGTTTTAAGGAGCAAAAAGATCTGATCGATTCTTCGCATAGCTTCTTGATTATTTCCCTCTTCCATCAATTTTGAAATGGTTTCCTTAATGGGAAGAGCCTTTTTCTGCAGGACAAATTCATGCTCATCGAGTGCTACGCTGTAGTGCGTGCCAGCTTTATCAATGATTTCGACAGCAGGGTGGATATTTTTTGTTTTGTTAAGATGAACAAAAAGAAGACCAGTTTCTTCTGGCACATCCTCAAAGGCAACTTTTAGGCTTCTAAAGAGATAATTTGCTCTTTTTTTGCCTGCCTCTACCTTTGCTTTATTCCAAGCCAAAAGAAAAGGAGGCTTTAGACGCTGCTGCCTGATAAACTTAAGCACATACTTATCATCTTGAGATGCAAAGGCATAGCACTGAAAGCCGTGGCCAAGATAGTGGTAGGGTTGCTCAAGTGCTTTATTTGCTTTGGCTATTTGCTCATTAGTTACAGCAATGTCCCATTTTGGATCGTCCGGAAAAATTGAGCCGATGCGAGAGAGGGAAAAGCCATCTCTTGCCCGATCATCTGCCCGATAAATCGCAAAACCGATCGCAATAACTGCGAGTAGCAAAATCCATTTCTTCATTATGTCTACTAATCAAATATTAACGTAAAAATTCTGTACCCCGGAAGGGTACCATGTAGGTAGCCAGGGGTAAAACCCCTGGGAAAAACGTAAACAAAAAATATGCACCCCGGAGGGGTGCTACAAATCATTGAAAATTTGTGTCACCCCTCCGGGGTGAATCTGTTTTTTGAGACATGCCTTCCAGGGGTTTTACCCCTGGCTACCTACGTTGGACCCCTCTGGGGGTCCTACGGCTGATGAGTATACTAGATGAGATTATTTTTTTTGAAGGGAGGCTTTTTCTTGCTCAAGCTCTTTAACTTTTTCATCTAAAAGCTTTGCATCGTTTTCATACCTTTCTTGGGCGCGGATCGCTTGCTGGTAGTCTACCCAGTTTTGGCCAAGAAATTGGTTAGCACGGCTGCCTGCCATGTAGGCTTGTGATTTTGCAAGATCTCTTGCTTGCTTAAATTGCTTTATTTCAGCATCAAGATCAGATGCGCGGTCTGCTAAGAGCAGAGCTGGGATTGCTGCAAATATGCTTAAAATTTGAAGTCTCATAGGATATTTCCTCTTTCTTACCCTTTACAATGTAAAGTTATTTTTTGTAAAGATGAAAGTCTCGCCATCAAAGAGGCCTTTATCACTTTAGTTTTAGCCTAGGAGTAACAAGTAAGGACATAAGAGAAAGGGGCATAAAAAGAGGGCTGTATAACTTGCTGCCACCTTATAGCCATAATCGTGTGGAGAGTGGCCATCGATTCCAGCTTGTACTTTTTGGCCACTGCTATTTTATCCATCACTAGGGTCGCGGTGAAGTACTTATGCACCCCTGTAACTCTCGGCATTTTGCTTTTCGAACTCCCTAGCTCTAGTATTTCTTTTATTATACAGAAATGATATAAAGCGAATGCTGCTTTAAATTTTTAAGAAGTAGCTACTGCTTTTCCTATACGGCTAAAGTGGAAACATCTCTAAAACACTACAGAAAGGTGATTTATGTTAACTCAGCGAATATTAGGATGTCTCATGGGGGCAATAATTGCCGTGACATCCATGCCACTACACTTGATGGGAGGGCAGGGCAAAAAGGAACGCCGCGATTACTCAAGCAGCGAATGCTCATCATCCTCATCTGAAAGTCTTTCAAATGATGATACGTTTGACTATGTAATTGTCGGTTGTGGCACCGCAGGAAGCGCACTTGCAGCAAAACTCTCTGATCCAGATAAAAAGGGCAGATACAGAAATTCCGTTCTCGTACTTGAATCTGGAGAAAACGAAAGCAACAGCCAGCTTGTTCTAGTAAATAACGTCTTTGCAGCTGCCGCAGCTGCCCCTAACCCAACTATATCTTCTTTCTACTCAACATTTACCTTGGGAGACCAAAGTCCTGATGGTGAGACTGGCTTTTTAAGTTTTATGTATTTGGAAGGCAAAATGTGGGGAGGATCTTCTGGCCACAATTACTTTGAAGCAGTGCGCGGAACTCCAAGCATTTATGATCAGTGGGCTGCAATTTCTGGTGATGCTCGCTGGTCCTATAACAATCTGCTCAATAATGTGATGATTCCCCTCGAACACTACACACCTAATGGAACCATCCCGAATACAACCCAACGTGGTTTTAACGGCCCTCTTTTTATTTCGCAAGCACCCCCAATAAATGGAGATGCTTTCGCCCAGGCTGTTTCAATAGCGACAGACACCCCAATCATTGATGATTATAATATAAGCACAGGTGTTGTCGGTATATGCGCACTTCAAAACTTTGTCACACCTCCTGTAGGCGGGCCAAATAGCCACCGCTCTTTTGCTGCAAGTGCATTTTTAACTGGCGACCCAAGCGTAGGTGTGCATCCAATTGTTGACGCAAACGGAAAAGGGTTAAAAGGCAGAAAGTTGAAAATCGTCTCTAATGCCCATGCAAATAAAGTGCTTTTCACAAAGAAAAACATCGCAAGCGGCGTTGAATACGTACTTGCAAACGATCGCGAAAAAGTTTTTGTTGCAAAAGCGAAGAAGAAAGTAATCCTCTGCTCAGGAGCTATCTCAGATCCAGCAATTTTACAACGCTCTGGCATTGGTGATGCAGCTCTTCTTAATGATTTTGGCATACCGGTGGTATTTGCAAATTCAAATGTGGGCGAAGGGCTTATGAATCAAGCCGGTACACATGCTCTAATAGATGCTACAACAACTATACAGCCTCCACTATTTTTTAACGGCTACATCGGTTTTGCGCCTAATACTAGTATTCGCGAATATCAAATTCATTTTATTGCAGATTTAGGCCTATTCCCAAGGGGCATAGCCGGAGCACTTAACGCTCCAGCAACTGCAATCGATATTCTCGGAGCCAATATGATACCTCGCAGCAGAGGCTCAGTGAAAATTGTAACCCGAGATCCTCTCGTTCAGCCACTTGTTAACTTCAACCTTTTCACAGATGGAAGCCCATTTGATCCAGGATCTGATGCAAATCAGGTGGTAAATTTTTATAATACTATTCAAGCAATAGCAGAGCAAGCTGGCGGTACAGTGATCTATCCAACAGCTCAGCAATACCTTGAAGGTCCAGGAGCACTATTTGGAGCTGGGGTAAATACATTAGAGGTATACGATCACGCAACAGGAACATGTGCAATGGGAAGATCTGCCGCAAACGGCGTAGTTGATGGAAAGTTGCACGTCTTCGGTGTTAAAAATTTAATGGTGGCAAGTAATGCTGCAGTGCCAGTCATTGAAGATGGAAACACCTCATCACAGGCCTACTACATTGGTCTTGAAGCTGCACGAATTATTCTTAAACAATAAGTTGTTGCAGGTAGAGGAGCGCACCCTCGCGCTCCTCTCTTAATTTTTAGGATCTATTTTCGATCCATTGCTATACTTGCCGTATTCTGACAGATCCACTATGAAGTTGTTCCCTACAATCCCCGCTGGCCACAAGCCTTTGAAGAAGAGGCTAAGAAGCTTGAAGGAATTTTGGCCACAACCTTGTCACAGTCTACATATATACCCATTCAAGTTCAAGAATTGGTATATATGGTCGCCTAACTTAATAATTATTTTTTGTGAAGGTGAAAGTCTCGCCATCAAAGAGGCCTTTATCACTCAGTTTTAGCGTAGGAATGACGAGAAGAGACATAAAAGAAAGGGTCATAAAAGGAGCATGAAGGCTAGAGCCAAGATTTTTGGCGAGTTGATCTATGGCAGTGTAGCTTTTTGCCACCTTATAGCCATCATCGTGGCTCATAATGCCGGCAACTGGCAAAGCAAGAGCATCGACCTTAGCCCCTACACTTACTGCAATGCCTCCCCTATTTTTTATGAGGGCATTGATGCTAGAAGTTATGCTTGCATCGTCTACGCCAACAGCAATTATGTTATGCGAGTCATGGGCAATGCAGGATGCGAGCGCTCCCTTCTTTAGGCCAAAACCTTGTACAAAAGCAATTGCTGGAGGAGCTTCCTGGTAGCGATTCACTACAACAAGTTTTAGAATATCGCGATCTGGATCAGACACCAGCTGATCCTTCTCTATCTTTGCCTGAGTGACAAGTTTTTTTGTGATAAGCTGGCCATCTTCCGCTACAATAACCTGTATTGTATTGCCCTGACTTGGAAGATGGAATTCCTCTTCCCTTTTTTCAGAGATGTTAAAGTTATTTACTATCTCACTTTGTACTGAAGCGATGAGGGATTTGCCTTTTTCTGCAACTTTTTGTCCCTTGATATAGGTCTCGAGCACTGAAAAGTCTTTCAGATTGTTTACAACGATGCAGTCGAGAGGATCGCCAACCTGAAGGAGGCCCACATTTAAGCCGTAGTGCTTAATGGGATTATAAGAGGCAATGCGAAGGACATCAAAGAGATCATAGCCATGATCGATTATAGAGCGCTTTACAAGCTCATTGATATGGCCATCGACAAGGTCATTTGGATGCTTGTCATCACTGCAAAACATCACCATATCGGGATAGGTTCGTATAAGGGTATGAAGTGCAGGATAATTTTTGGCCGCAGAGCCTTCCCTAATAAGTACCTTCATGCCGAGATGGATTTTCTCCTCTGCTTCATCGAGCATATAGCACTCATGGTCGGTAGAGATGCCTGCTGAAATATAGTTTTCTGCATCTTTTCCTTTAAGTCCGGGAGAGTGGCCATCTATCTTAAGCTTGTGCTTTTTGGCTACTGCTATTTTATCCATCACTAAAGGATCGCGGTGAAGCACTCCTGGGTAGTTCATCATCTCGCTCAGGTAGACTAGGCCATCTTCAGTGAAGAGTGTATCTATTTCCTCTTTGCCAATATGAGCACCTGCCGTCTCAAACTCTGTTGCCGGAACACATGACGGCGCACCAAAGTAAAAATTAAAGGGCACTTTTTTGCCATTGTTGATCATATAGCGAACGCCCTTAATGCCAAGCACATTGCCAATTTCATGCGGGTCAGAGACTGTTGCAACAGTTCCATGCACTACAGCAAGGCGAGCAAATTCAGACGGTATGAGCATCGAGCTTTCTACATGCACATGGCTATCGACAAAGCCTGGCATGATGTAGTGGCCTGGGACAGGATCTTTTGTAGGAGTTATTGCAGTAATCTTTCCATCTTCCACGGTAATGTGGCCTGGAAAAATCTTTTTTTCGACGATGTCAACAATATTGCCAGAAAGTTTCATACTTTCGGCTTATGGCAAGAAGAGAAATAAAATGCAAAAAAAATTGGGGGAGAAAATTCTCCCCCGAGAAAAAGAGCCTCTTAGCTAGAGCTTGAGCAGCTAAGCTCTTCGTTTTGGTG
>CAYWZU010000095.1:0-5549 GCA_964462925.1 uncultured bacterium | reverse complement strand
TTCAGGCATAAGTTACTCACAAAAAATCCTACTGAGTATACATCAAAATATCCCTAGTAGGCAAGATAAGCGGATGGACCAGCTCCAGCACATTTACAGTAAAGGGAGGATTTAGTAAACTACTTGCTATGAAAGAATTATATACTGAAATCGAAATCAAAGCTTCTCCAGAGGTAATCTGGAATGTGCTTACAGACTTTGCAGCTTATCCTGAATGGAATCCATTTTTGCAAAGTATCGAAGGAGACCTTGTTGAGGGCTCTAAACTAAAGGTAGACATTGCCTTTGATGCTAAACGTTCAATTACCCTCCGGCCAAAAATACTAAAAGTGAATAAGCCCCACGAGTTTAGATGGAAGGGAAGGCTTGCCATACCCTATCTTTTTGATGGCGAACATATCTTTGAGGTAAAGCAAATAGCCGAGGGGTTGTCGCTTTTCATTCAGAGAGAGTGTTTCTCTGGTATCTTGGTGCCGCTTTTTAAAAACATGATAGATACGAAGACGCGAGAGAATTTCGAGTGTATGAATAGGGCGGTAAAATGGCGCTCAGAAACTCAAAAAGTGTAAAAGTTTTTGGAGTGAGACGATATTGTTTGATTTGTTCTGGATGTACGCGTGCTCCAGAAGATCTGATAAGTTAGTCAAAAATAGTCTCGCACCTTTGAACCAGGCACTGATAAAGAGTTTTTACAGCCATCCGTCTCAGCCCTAAAGGATACGGGCTACACCATTAAAGAATCCGTAGTCGATTATGGTGTTTTGACTGCAAGCAGGCTGATGCCTATTCTACTGGGCAGGTGATACTTGCTATTGCTAGTATTGCTCTTGGAGGGACAGCTCATCCAATTGATACAACACAGTACATTACAGCTACTATGGTGATACTTGATAAAGCAGGACCGAATCAAGCAACAGCCAGAACAACCTTTCAAAAGATTATAGAGCGAAGCGACAATTTCCCCAGCAATCCATGGCGATCTCTGGCATGCAATAAAAGGGGCCATGTCATGCGATTTGCATATAGAATCGCACGAACCACAGTATCGGCCCATTTCTCAGTATCCGGCCCATTTCAGTCCACTTCATTAACGTCGTCAATTTCCGGAACCTTGATTGTTGGATAGTATTCATTCCAGAAGTCAAGCAGAAAATTCTGAACGCTTTCATGGTCTTTACCGAAATGATTTTCAAGCTTTCGCTTTTTTGCATTCATTATTAGCAAAGGTCTTACACCTGCAGCAAGGGCAGCTTCAATTGATGTAAGAGCAAGAGCAACCCCTGCCTTACGATCGAGTTGAATCGAAATTCTGTCAGCAACTTCGTAAGGCAGTGAACAAATTTGACTAAAAGCCCAACGAGCAGCTCCCTTAGTAAAAAGATCTTCAGGCTGTGAACCGAGAATCCGGCCATTAGTTATGTGTGCTACAAAAGCACCATTTATAAGCTCTACAACACCCCCTGGCTCTTGAAAGTAAATGGCTCCAATCGTTGATCGATCAAGGATAACAACGTTGCTTCTGGATGGCACATTTTGCATAGCATCTATAGGCAGCTCACGATCATCTGGTAATTGTTCTGGAGAAGGGTAAGAGAGAACAATGGTGCGGACATGAGAGTCTTTAAGTACTAACCTTTGCATGCAAGCCGTCAAGGTGGCACAAATGCTTGAATGCTCCATCTTAATTGTCTGTGTATCTACATTGCCAAGTATACGTGTGTGTTTAAGGGAAAGTGTTTCTTTTGCCCTGACCGATTGTAAAACAGTACAATTCAAAAGAGTAATATCTTTCTCTGATGAGAGGATTCCAAGTTTTTCACATCTATCAGCAAGGATTGTCGTTTTGCTTGCCACGGTATTTGGAATGCTGCATCTCTTAATATCAACTTTTTTAGCAGTTATGGAATCTGCTGTCATATCCCGACCAAACACATTCTCGTCAGAAGTAATTTCTCGGGATATTGTAGAACTGTAACATGAGATATCACCCTCTGAGGTGAGGCTTTGAGCTGTGCTCCCAATTAACTCTATCCCGATTTTTGCCGTGACATGTCCACTAATGTGTGAAAGTCTTGAAAAAACGCTCTTTTCAGATATAACATCTCCAGTGGCTTCACATCTATCCAATAATCGTACATGGGAATCTGTATTGAGGCTGTGAGCTAATAATTGACCCACGTATTCTTGGAACGCTAATATTGGCTGAACTGACATATATTCTCCCTATTTTTTATTTCTGAGGGGACGATAATGTCTCTACTCAATAAGTATGTTTTTTATATTTGACTATAAAATTATACTCTCTTCAATATTCTACATCAAAGAGTTACGTAAAGTAATTATGTGCTAATTATGGACGTTCGATCCTGTTTTTGTCAAGAAATGCTAAAGAATCTGTTAGTACGTTTTGAGATTGAGTGATGAACAGGTCTGACTCCAATTCACAAAATCTAGTGGATCGAGAGTCATAAATAGCCTCCCATCGTGAGAGGGTTTTGGGGGGCGATAGTGTATTAGTGAGTTATGTACTTTGATGTTTTCGCTGTTAAATGGAGGTCGTGCACAGTACCTTATGAGTCTTTCTAACCCGTCCTGGTCCCAAGCTTCGGTTTTAACGTTAGCGTTTAGTGAAAACCCTGTATTTTCATAAGAGAGCATTTTTTTCATTTCATCTTTATCGAAAAATCTGCGTTTGCAAAAATACTTCAACACACGCTTTTGGATGTATTCTTGTGTGTCTGTGATATCATCTTGAGTGAGCGTTGCTTCGTGAAACTGCAGGCCTTCTTTGCCACTGAAAATGCCGTCAGCGACTATGATATGAAAGTGTGGATGATAATTTAAAGTGTTGCCGAAGTGCTGTATATAAGCTTATGGCGGGCTTCACCCGACGGTGAAGTCCGCCGATGGGGCACGGGGGCCCCATGCCCTATTTGAGGTTTAGGGACATTAGGACTACAGGCTATAACTGTTTTACGGATCTCAGCCGCAACTATCCTGCTTCTTAACTACGTAGCAACAGGCGAAGGTCCGTCAAGCTCTTAACCGTTTATCTTGCATGACCTCTTATCCATAAAATTATTAGCTTGCATATATTCACGTCTATAATTAAAACAGAAGTCACTTAACTGAGACTCTTTATGTTCATCCAATTTTTCATATCGATTTTGGTAGTCTGTTTTGCTTCACTTTCTGCTGACAATGTACCAATTGTAAATGGAAAATGTAATTGTTATAAGGTAACTAGTGGGACTTGTCCTGCTAATGAACTGAAGGATAACTGGAATAAACTTAAGAATGATATTATTTTAAAAATCCCTCTTACAAGAACAGAACCTGAAGATCTTCATGAATATCGAGCAGAATATGATGACATATACTATGCAGCAAAAGCTATTTATAAAAACCAAACGAGTTTAGTAACAAATCTTAAAACAGAAACTCCTGCTTATTATTACCCATCTGATTTTGAAAGACTTTTTGACGGTCTGTATAGGCTTGATTTTTCTTTAGAAGAATGGGAATTATTTGATCGAATTTATACCTTCGATCGCAAATTGTGTGCGAGTCGATTTACTTCACGTTGTCATACTGGCAATCATGAAGAAACGATTGCAATGATCAAAGATCGAGCTAAAAACAGACGTCAAATATGGGAACGAAAGAGAAAGGAAATTTGGTCTCTTTTTGAAAGAATACACGATCTTTGTAAGAAAAAGCATATCAGTCTCCTAGCTTTGTATGAAAATGGATTTTTTCAATTGAAAAAGGGTAACTTTTATTCAGCGATGCAAAACGTTAAGAAATTGATTGAGCTTGCTGAGGAGCTAAACAATAAAGAATATCTTACAAATGATACTTATTTGACAATGGGACTAGTTTCCAGCCTCTCTCATGAATATACAGAAGCATTAGCGGCTTTATCTGAAGCAATTAGTAAAAATCCTTCTAATACTGATGCTTATATCGAAAGGGCTATTGTCTACTTTGAAATAGGAGATTTTGAGCAAGCAATTAAAGAATATCTTGCGGCAAATATTGATGGAAAACTAACACTTCCCCTAGAAGAGAGTAAATTAGATTTTGCGAAAGGATTTTTAAAAGGAGCACATCAAGGTATACATCAAAGGAGTGTAGAATTACCTGCAAGCATAGCATCATCTGTACGTGGCATTAGTCAAGCTTTATGGTCAACTATCCTACATCCTATCGAAATGCCTAAACAATTCATTCAAGATGCGATTGATTCATTTCAACACCTACAAAGTCTAGATTCTCGCGCATTGTCAAAAGAGCTCACTCCAGAGCTTCATGCGTTACTTCAAAAATGGCATTCCTTAGCATCTGAAATTCAAGGTGAACAATTAGGCGTACTTGTAGGGAAATATGGAATTGATATTTTAACAGTTGCTGTAACATCAAAAGGAATTCAACATGCAATAAACCTTCGACGGAGTAATGCATTATGTAATCTGAAATCACTTAGCATTTTAAGTCAATCTACAGGAGGCCAAGGGCCATTTATCCAGGCTGTACATGAACTTATGGCCGACCGCCAAAAATTCTTTTCATCGGCAAAAATTCACGCAGACAAACAAGGTAAGCACATTAAAGGACACAAAAACTTTATAGATGAAGATTTTCCAAGCATTTTGACTTATCCTGACCCAGATTATTTATTGAAGAAATACGCTGGAAAAGGGAAAGCATATGGTACAGTAAAACCTGGCAAGTCTGGTTACAAAGAAGTAGTTGTTTGCGATGAAGTGATCGGAGAATGTGTAGACGAATTAGGTAAAACTATTGGAACAACAAATCGCGCTACAATTCATTATGATAAGAATGGCAAAGCTCATATTGTGCCAGCCAACCCTAACCCAAATTTGTAAGAAATATGGAAAAATTTTTCGATCAAGAAACTATAAGACAGATTCGTGTATTACTCTCGGTACAAAAAGCTCTTCTTGGCGCTGTTACACCAAGCTTGCGTTCAGTAAATGTTTCTTGGGACATGAATCGTATTGATATTTATTTTGTGTATGATGGTGAAATATCCGATATGGATTGCGAAGAAGCAGAATGTGCTGCGACAGAAGTTCTCGCAAATTTTCCAGATAATATTGTGGAAACACACCATATACGCTGTGATTATCCAAAAAGGACTCCCGCTGTAGGCAAACAAGTAGTTTTCAGAAGAAAGGAAGCATAGTCCATTCCGACATTCCCATTCCCACATGTGGGGTCAGGCCTGACATTCCGACATTCCAGAGTTGGTAGTTTTCGAAATTTCATGATTTTCAGGACAAAAGAGCAGTTTGCGCAATTCTTGGATTTCGCAAGCAACTGAGTCGGTCTGCGCAGATTTTTTTTCTAAGCGAATAGCCAGTTTGCTTACCCCACTTGCCTCTCTTTTTAAAAAACGTGCGAGCTCTTCAATTGAAATTGCCTCTGTTTCGCGCGCTAAAAGTGCAAGCACCGCCCGAGCGCGTGAGTTAATGGGATGTTTTCCTGGCATACACAACTCTTGTTCACTCAACCTGTATTTTTTG
>CAYWZU010000094.1:0-5691 GCA_964462925.1 uncultured bacterium | reverse complement strand
AGAATGCCGATAATGATCAAGTAGATAGCGACAACCAAGTTAAGCATTTGCGGAAAAAAGAGAATCAAAATTCCTGCTATTAGGGCGATAATTGGGGAAAGTGCTGGAAATCTCATAGAAACCTCTGGTTAATTTTTTTATCTTTGTATAGGTCGACAAACAATGAGTCAACGAAAAATTTAATGAGCTGCAACAGTTTCCTTCGAGGCTTGCACCTTTTTGCAGAAGAAGACAAGTGGAATAGCAAGCAAATAAAGCCAGGCACCAAACCAGAGCATATCATTAGTGGCAAGCATGTAGGCCTGCTGCTCAACGCTTAAGTCAAGAAGGCGGTCTGTCACTTCTGGGCCAAAAGCATGGAGCTTAGTATACACTTGCATAGTAACAGGATTGTAGCTTGTGACAGCTTCTGTAAGTCTTGCATGGTGGAAAATTTCTAAGTGGGTCCAGAGCTGAATAGAGAGTGATGTTCCAAATCCGCTACCAACTAAAATTCTGATAAAATTGGAAAGGCCTGCTGCACTTGCGTAGCGCTCTTTTGGGATTTCGCCAAGAGAAAGCTGCACGAGCGGCAGAAAGAAGAATGCCACTGCAAACCCTTGAATAAAGCGAGCAAGCATGATTTTTTGGATGCTGACTTCAGTCGTAAAGGTAGCTTGATAAAAAAAGCCTATTGCAAAAATAAGAAAACTAAAGGCTGTAAAAAATCGTAGATCAAATCGGACCATATTTCTTCCCACCCACGTTGCAAGAAAAAAAGGAGCTATACCGATTGGTGCTACTGCAAGGCCTGCCCAAAAGGGTGTGTAGCCCTGTTCAAGCTGTAGCCATAATGGCGTTGTAACCGTACTTCCAAAATAGACTAAAAAGCCTACAGTTATAGCAATAGTTCCTAAGGTAAAATTTATGTTTCTAAAACTTGAAAAATCAACGATGGGATGTTTTTGAAAATAGTTCCATATACAAAAGTAGAGAAGAGCGACAGCAGATATAACTGTTAAAAAAATAATGGTATTAGATTCAAACCAGTCTAAATCTTTGCCTTTATCAAGCATTACCTGCAAGGATGCGACACCGAGTCCGAGTAAAAAAAGTCCCACCCAATCTATCGGGTGCCTAACGATTTGAGATTCCTGATCTTTAAGGAGGGACCAAGTAACAGCTGCTGAAAGTAATCCTATCGGTACATTTATATAAAAAATCCATGGCCAGGAATAGACATCGGTAAGATAGCCTCCAATAATTGGTCCAAGGACTGGCGCGACGACCACAACCATTCCCCAAAAGCCAAGGGCTCCGCCCTGTTTTTCTGGAGGATTGCATGCGACAATTAAGCTTTGCGAAAGTGGAATAAGGGCTCCTGCAACTGCGCCTTGCAAAACTCGAAAAATAACAAGCATGGTAAGCGAAGATGAAAGGCCGCATAGAAAAGAGGTGAGGACAAAAAGGAGCACCGAGCCCACAAAGAGCCGAACTCTTCCAAAGTAGTCCGATAGCCATCCTGTAAGAGGTAGTACTATTGCATTACTTGCGGCAAACGAGGTAATGACCCATGTGCCTTGGTCGGCAGAGACGCTTAAGTTGCCGGCGATGTAGGGGATGGCAACGTTTGCAATAGAAGTATCTAGTACCTGAATAAAGGTACCAAGGCCAAGAGCAATATTGAGTACGAGCAGGCGCCACCCATAAAAATAGCTCATTTGAGTATCTCTTCAACCATCTTATCCATAATGGCATTGACCTCTTCAAGATGGATGTTGTAGACATTTGTGATGCCTATTGGCTTTATGGTTGGAGCAGGAGCGAGCATAGGAAGATCCTGATTTCTAATATCAACCTGTACTTCGGCAGAAAGTCCAAGTCTTGTTGGATATTTTTTTAATAGATCAGGATTCAAGCTAATTCTTACAGGAAGACGCTGTACAATTTTAATCCAGTTGCCAGTTGCATTTTGGGGAGGAATTATGGAAAAGACGCTGCCAGTTCCCGAAGCGATGCCTTGTACAAAGCCTTTGTATTCCACCTTAGAGCCATATATATCAAAGGTAACAACAGCAGGCTGGCCAATCCTCATATTCGTAAGCTGCGTCTCTTTAAAATTTGCATCTACCCAAACATGCTCGCTTGGTATAACTGCCATCATATTTGTTGCAGGAGTTACCCATTCTCCGACGTCTACTTTTCTTTGCGCGATGTAGCCTGTGGCAGGAGCTAGTATCGTGCAGTGCTTTAATCTGTAGTATGCAGAGCGCACATTTCCTTTTTGCTCTTCGATTTGGGGGTGGTTTTTGATGGGGGTAGCGCCTCTTGCATTAGCGGCAAGTTTTAATTCGTATTTTGCCTGTTTTAATGTGACAAGGCTTCTTTCATAGGCATCTTTTGCATGGACAAAGTCTTGCTCGGATACTGCACCTGTTCCTTGAAGAGCAAGTCGTTGTTTATAGTCGTAGCGATCTCTTTCAAGTGCAATTTTTTGGGCAAGAACTTGCTGTTTTGAAACAAGCACTTGATCATAGAGCTTTTGAACTTCTAACACTGTACGAGAAAGGGCAGAAAGCTCCCTTTCATAGAGCGCTTGATATTCTGTGGTGTCAAGCTGTACAAGGCGCTGGCCCTCTACAACGAGGTCGGTATCATCAGCAAAGAAGGCGACGACAGATCCAGAAACTGGGGGATTAATATTTATGAGGTTGCCATTTGCGTATGCATCATCTGTCGACTCATACAACCTAAAATAGAAAAGCCAAAGACAAAGCCAGATGAGTCCGAGAACGACAAGCAGAAGGGTAACAAGAGCAAGCACCTTCGATCTTTTATCGTTTTTAGGCTTCTCACTGCTTTCTAGGGATGCTGTCATGAATCCTCGTAAAAAAGCTCACCCTACCTACATAAATTAAAAATTGCAATTAAACTTTGTGGTAGGCATTTTCACTTTCTTGATAACTAGCTAAAATTTTTAAGGAGGGTTCATGAAACGAGAAATTACATTTTTGCTGTGCGTTGCTTGTGTCATGTTAGCAACTATGCAGCTTTCGGCTTCACTTACAAAAAAACATGTTATGCAGGATAGAATCAGTAGAAATCGTCCGCCATCTCATAAAATCAATAAGCGTGTTTTCCCTATTAAAGGAGGAACAGAGCATGCAGATAAAAATGTGGCTGCGGCACAATCACCCATTACTTATCATGGCGGCCCTGTAATGACTCGCGGAGTAAATGCCTACTATATTTGGTATGGTAACTGGTCATCAAACTCTGCAGTTTCCATTTTAACAGACCTTATGAATTCCCTTAAAGGATCGCCCTGGTTAAACATCCAGGCAACGTACTATCAAATGAGTAACGGTGTCAAGGTGCCAATTCAAAACTTTGTTGCTTTAAAAAAGAGCATTTTTGATAACTATTCACGAGGAAAGAGCCTCTCTGACAACAGCGTAGCTGCTATTGTACAGCGTGCCATAAGTAGTGGAGCACTTCCTTTAGATCCTATGGGGGCCTACTTCGTACTCACATCTGCTGATGTCGCTGAAACATCAGGCTTTTGCTCACAGTACTGCGGATGGCATAGCTATATGCAGGTTAGTGGAACTAAGATTCCATATGCCTTTATCGGAAATGCTGCACGATGCCCAAGTGCCTGCGCAGAGCAAACAAAAAGTCCAAATGCAAATCCTGGCGCAGATGCTATGGCATCTGTCATCGCTCATGAGCTTGCTGAAATGATGACAGATCCCTATTTTACAGGTTGGTACGATGGAGTAGGGGATGAAAACGCAGATAAATGCGCATGGACGTTTGGCAGCACATATAAAGCGCCAAATGGCTCTAGCGCTAATGTGAAGCTTGGCAATAGAAACTATCTAATCCAACAAAACTGGATAAATAGCTCGCCAAGCGGAAGCTGCAGCATGCACTATCCTTAAGTCTTATTCCAAAGGGCGCATCAAGGGGAAGTAGAGAACATCCCTGATTGAATGAAAGGGGCCGGATACTGCGATTCGTGCGATTCCATCCTGCCCTTTGTACGGCCCTTTGTACAGTATCCGGCCCTTTGTATTGTGCGGTAAAAAATACGGCCAAATTTTGGTCAGAAAGTGGCCGTATTACTCGAATACGGCCAAAAAAACTTGAAAAATGGCCGTATTTGAGCTAAAATTGGCCGTATTCAATATGGAGTGACCAATGACCGTCGAGGACAAGAAGAGAAAGGTCCTACATCAATTAAGTCAGCAGTCGGAGCCTATAAGCCTGCCAGAACTACTCAATAACTTGGGTGAAGGCTATTTTGAGAGAACTGTTAGAAGATGGCTTTCAGAGCTTGTTGAGGATGGACTTGTAGCTAAAATCGGACTGAAGCGTGGAACCAAATATCAGGTGATACGCCGAGCCGAGCGCTTATCGGGAAAAAATGGGGGCTGCTTTAGCAGTGAAAGTAAGCCTATTATAGAACAGGTTCGTCGGCCCATTTATCAGCGTGAACCAATTGCTTATGTAGACGGCTGGCTTGATGCCTATCAGCCAAATAAAACTTTTTACATTCCAGCGTACTTGCGGCAAGACCTGCAGCAAGCAGGTCATCGCGGCACACAAGAAGAGCCTGCTGGCACATATGCGCACCAAATTTATAATCGCTTGCTTATTGACCTTTCCTTCAACTCTTCGCGACTCGAAGGCAATACCTATTCTTTACTTGAAACTCAAAAACTACTTCTCGAAGGTACAGGAGCTGAGAATAAACTTGATGAAGAAAAGGTAATGATTCTTAACCACAAAGAAGCCATTCGCTATCTTGTAGATAATGCTTCTAAATTAGAAGTTACAGAAACAACAGTCCGTACTCTCCACTACCTTCTTTCTGATGGACTATTAGAGCCAGCAGAGTGTGGAAACCCTCGAGACCATGGCGTGCGCATTGGTGGTTCTACCTATATGCCTTTTGAACGCAAAAGAGAGCTGGAACCACGTTTGAGGCGCATTGCCGAAAAGGCAAAAGCTATTGAAAATGCCTATGAACAGAGCCTCTTTCTACTTGCGCATATTTCCTATCTGCAGGCCTTTAGTGATGTAAATAAGCGAACAGCACGACTCTCTGCAAATATTCCCCTAATCAAGAAAAACCTTGTTCCTCACTCTTTCAATGATGTAGAACGAGATGATTATAATTCTGCCTTGATTGCCATCTACGAACTACAGGATATTCGACCGCTATTGGATGTTTTTGCCTTCTCTTACATGCGAACATGTGCCATGTATGATGTAACAGTTCAAATGCTTGGATTTGATGAAGTGCGTGTGCGTTATCGGGCGCTTCGCCGTGAAACTATTCGAGAGATTATTCTTAAGCTGTTAACTGGACAGCTTTTAAAACAATTTATTTTTTTGCAAGCAGCTAAAATCCCTAAAAAAGACGAGCAGCCACTCTTCTACGAAGATGTTATGCAAGATCTTGATGAACTTGATGAAACTCGTCTTGCAGGCCTTGGAATTACTACTCAGCAGCTACAGGAATGGCAAAATACGCGCCTCCATTAGGCATAGCACACAAAATGAAAGGGGCCGGATACTGAAAGCTGAAAGGGCCGGATACTGCGATTCGTGCGATTCCATTATCAAATCGCACGAATCGCAGCCTCGGCCCTGATCACTTCATCTTTGTTTTTATCCTGCAGCCGCTCTTAGCGGCTATCCTGT
>CAYWZU010000093.1:0-5699 GCA_964462925.1 uncultured bacterium | reverse complement strand
GTCATGCGCATAAATGTGATTATGCAAACCAGACTCGCTTGTTAGCTGATAGAGATCATCATAAGTGCATGTAACCGTAAAAATTCCTACAGGATCTGTTGCATGGTATATTTTGAGATTGCCGATAGCATCATACCCCTCTTCTGGAATAGAATGAGAATAGTAATTCGTCGTTGTTGAAGTGTTCCGGCCCTTTTTGTCGTAGGCAAAATGAGCCTTGCCAAGATTGTTAATAAGCTTGCTCTCTACTACGCGCCCATTTTTGTCAAAATTCACATATTGATGCGAATAACATTTCACACCTTCTTTGGAGAGGCGTTCTACCATGCTCAGATAGGCATTGTCATAGCTGTACAGAATAGAAGAGTTATCAGGTTCACTTAAAGAAATTAGCCTGCCTATCGCATCATATGCATACTTTGAAGTGTGAACCCCCTCAATGCCATCTTCTGTAAGTCTATTCCAGCTATCGTAGGCCCTCTGAGTGACTATCCCTGAACTATTGTCCTTCACCTGTAATGGGTTATTATTTAGGTCGTATGTGTAGCTATAGGAGACGCTATTATCAGATGAAGTAAGCTCTATGAGCCGTCCTAATGCATCATAAGCATGTGTAAGAACAGTGCCGCTAGGCTTTGTGATAGTTTTGATTCTGCCACAGGCATCGTAAGTGTAGCTTGTTATTTTGCAAAGCGGTGAATCTGGCTGTTCAATAACTTCAAGTTGGCGATCGAGCAAATCATAGCTGAAGGCAATAACATATTCATGCTTGCAGATACCATCTACGATTACAGCTTCAATTTGCTTTATTTTTTTTCCGGTGGCGTTATAGTAAAAGTCTGTTTTTGCAAGGAGCGCTCCTTGAGCGCTCTTCTTGCAGATAGTTTTGAGACGACCGAAAATATCGTAATATTCTTCCGTTGTATTTAGAAGTGCATCTGTTGTGATTTTTTGCAGGCCATCACGATGAATGTACTCGAAGGTTATCTTGTGATTGCACTCATCTGTCTGTGATATAAGCTCACCTTTTGAGTTATATTCACTTGTACATTCTGCATTCTCGCCTTCGATATGGCCAGTTCGCTTGAGTATGCAATTGCCAAGGATATCATATTCAAAGCGTGTCCAAGAAATGATCTTCCCTTGCATATCGACGTTCGATTCACACGTTATCCTATTGAGGTGGTCATATTCCAAGCAGGTTGAGATATAATTAGTTTTATCAGAGCCGTAGTACCTTTTTGTTTCACTGAGTCTACCAAGCGCGTCGTATTCAAATGTTGTTTTGCTGTAATTTGAGCCATCTTCAGCATACTCTTGGATTTTTCTGCCCGCATAGTCATATGTATAGTGCGTAGTGAGCCCCATAGCATCAGTTGTAGTGAGCAGGTGAAACGCATTGTAGGTATTGCTAGAAGATGAAAGTTCGCGATTTTCACTATCATAGATAGTGGTTTTAGTGATACGGCCTAAAACGTCATATTCGTAGGATGTCTTAGTTCCGGATTGGTCCCATTTATGCGCTAGCGTGCCATTTTTGTTGTATTCAAAGCGCTCTTTGTTGCCGTCTGCATATGTAATAAGGCAAGGAGCATTGCGTATTGTATATTCGAATGTTGTGACGGCACCATTTTGGTTTGTCTCCTTCACCACATTGTCAAAGACATCATATTCCTTTTCAATAGTCGTAAGGTCAGGAAAAATAATCTTTTTTAAACGATTATATGCATCATACTCATAGCGGGTGATTTGCCCATATCTATCGGTAGATGACACCTTATTGCCCATGAAGTCATAAGCATAAGCTGTATGCACCTCTGTATTATCATAATGATACTCTGTAATACCTATAAACCTGTTTCCATAGTCATAGGAGTAGATTGTATGGGCATTAACGCCAAGTTGTTTTTCATAATGTTTGTTGTTATTGGCATCGTATGTGTACTCTGTTTCTTGACCTAGGGGATCGGTTTTTTTATGGAGATTGCCTTTGTCATCATATTCATACGAGGTTGAGTAGCAGTATTTGTTACTAGCGTCAAAAATCGCCTCCTCTATTACCTGTCCTGCCTGGTTGTAGGTATAGCGAGTGTGCTTTAGAAGCACATTTTGACCTGTAGCAAGGTCCACATAATTTTCCCAAACATCTTCCGGAAGGCCTTGACCATATCCTGTTTTATTTTTCACTGGCCATATATGGGTAATTAACCTTTGCGTGACACCTAAGAGATAAGATTTGTTGTCAGTATTGCCATCATCGATGATTTTTTCTTTGAGGATGCCATTTTCATCATACTCATAAAACTCTCGCATGATGATTTTATCACCTTCTTTAACAAACTTCGCCCAAGGCAGATCACTGCCATTTATATAGCGATATTCATATGAGGGCCCATCATCTTCACTTTGGTACGTAAGGAGATGATTCTCCGAGTACTGGTACTGCTTTTTATAGACGTCTTCAGAGCTTCCTGTAAGGTTACCTGTAAGTGTCTCGGATGTTATATTCCCATAATCATCATAGGTGTAGCTCAACTTAAGAAGACTCTTTCCCTCGCTGTTAAGCGTGGCATACCCTAAAAGATTACCTTCCAGAGTGCGAGGCCTCTTTGCCCACGATAAACCTTCCTTTTTTCCCCAGTAATACTGCTGAGTACGATAACCAGGATCTTCGATAGAGGTAATCCTACCATCTTTATGATGATAGATTTTTTTGTGACCATTTGCATCCGTGACATCAGTATGCGTTTTGTGATATTCAAACGAGTAGATAGTATGTTTTTCATTAGGACCGCCTACCGGTGCTTTTTGGAGAGTAACGCGTCCTTTGTCATCATACTCAACTTCTAAAAACCTGCCTTCTGGCCACTGTACCTTGTTTATGCAGTAATAATCCCCTGCCTTTTTATAGAAAAATTCATGGGCTGGATTATCTGTAGACTCAATTTTGTGAATGTAGTAATCATCATCATGTTTAAAATAGTAAAAATCAGCCTTTTTACCACTTGAGGAAACCACTGTATCTTTGCGTTTTTTATAATCGCTAAAAAATTCAAGCCAGTTCATGGTATCTCTGGCTTTTGCTTTGATTTTTTTTATCCTTCCTTCTTTCCTTCCATATTTATAATAGGAAAAATCAAGGCTCGCACCGTCTAAACGTTTTTCTGAAATAACATTCATACCCTCGTGTCGATCAAGGGCGCCGTAATGTTTTCGCACTGTGCCATCAGGCAGATAGCACTTCCAAAATGCGCGATTTGCCCCGCCTTGCTTCTTAATTGTCTCTTTTAAACGAACATTCTTAAGATTTGTCCTTGCACTTATACGGCCCGTTCCGCAGTTTGTAAGCCCTTTGTGAACTACCTCTGGATCCAGGTAATATTCCGTCGTTGATGAGGCACTTTTCTTTCCAATACAGCGAATGATAGAACCGCATGGGGATTCAGCCATTAGCAGTTCATATTTTTCATTTTTATCATCGCTTTTTTCGCTATCATCATTGCCTACCATGGAAAAGCAATAATTTAGGCTCATGCCTATACCCAGCCAGGGCGTGTACTTGCTTTGACTGTTATAATATTGCACAAGATCAAGCGGTATGTGCCCTGGTACGTTTAGGTGATGCATCTGAAAGCAGAAATTACCATCAATTACATTGACGGTATCGTTAACAAATGACTGCGGCGCGTGTTGTGCAATAATGTTTGGCGATTGCTTGGATAGCGGCTCACTACACCAAGTTGACTCTGCTACACAAAAAAGCAACACCACCACATACAAGAAAATTTTCATACATTCCCCAACCAGGTTAGATAAATTATTATTTTCGTATGACGTTGTCAGTTAATGAGCTAGCAAATGTCGATCGTTAATGGATAACCCAGGACTGAAAATAAAAGCAAGTGGCTAATTAATCATCTACCGTCTTTTAAATACTCACACCCAAGTACACATTGATTCAGCTGTATGATCTCAAAAACGATTCCCATTAATATCATCAATAAAACATAATGGACGCAAATAAGATAAAATCAATCAAATTAAAAGAGGATCTGTTCATGAATAAACCGCTTGCTATAATTTTATTTTTATTTATTTTACATAGTTCGGGGCATGCAGACGAACCTGAAGTTAAACAGAATCAAAAAACGTATATACAAAAATTTTGTGGTTATTCAATAACTTTACCGGATGCTTGGAAACTTATAGGTGATGAAACTGATGAATGTACTATCAAACCTGTTTCTGGTTTATATCGATATATTCCAGGAAATAAACGAGACATAGCAAACGCTTATTGGGCAAATATTTCAGATCCAATAGTTGAATTGCAGATTTATACGATTCGCCGTCCCAAAGATAAGGGTATTGGCGCGTGTATACGTGATATGTCATTTACTGTAAGAAACCTTATTAATATCAGAGATAAAGGCACCTCATCAATTCAAAATCAACGTGTTCAATGGTGGATAGGTGAAGATGAAGAAAATATACATGCGTATATTTTGATGTTTAATAAAGGCGATACAATTTATAGCGTCATTTTTTCTGGAAAAAATGTACCAGCAGACTTTAAAACCAATTGTGATGAAATTATGAAGACATTTACTTTTCTAAATCCCAAGAGCTAGCCCTAATCAGGCTAGTTGCCCTCAAGGCGACCATAAAAACGAGAATTGTCTAAAATTCGCAAGCTCGCTCTAATCCTGCAATACAATACCGTTTTTGCTGATAAGAATAAACCTAAGAGCCTTTTGCAAAACTAGGCGCCAGGCGATTTTTGAGCAATTTTGCCAAGATTTTTGATTTTTCATAAACTCACATACTCCTTAGAGTAGGGGTTTATGAAAAATCGAAAAAGATTGGCAAAGGGCCAAAAAGCGACCGCGCGGAGTTTTGCAAAAGGCTCCTAAGATTATTCAAAATTGAGAGGCACCTATCTTAAAATAATCACGCAAACCTAAGACTAGAAAACATATCTGCTAAGCCCTCCCCAACATATTTCCGAGCACAAGCACAAGGAAAAAAGCCAGCGACAGCAGTCGCTGGCCCAACAGCATTAAACTTCCAAAAAAGCATATCCCCAGGAAACCTCTTCCTCCCTCTACTCTCCCCAAACTCCCTCGAAGCAACAACCGAAAGCCCTGCCCCACTGGGCCGCCCCAAGCCCTCCCTGCATCGCAGCCACCCCAATACAGCTCCCAAGTTCCCCCGGCCTATAAAAAAACGCCGTCAGCGCCGCCCCCAAGCGCTCTCGCCACCCCAGAAAGCCCTGCCCCCAGCAGCACTTTCTTCGCACCCACCTCTCGGCGTCTCGATATTTCCGCCCACATTCATAGCTTATCCCCAAGTACTAAACAGGGGATAATCTAGTTTTATTCCCTATTTGCCAAGGCAAGCCCTCAAAACCATAATTCATTCAAATAAACTACTAGCAATTAATTGCTTATAAAACCCAAAACCTAATAATTTTTTATTTTAAAATAATTCCTACAAGGAGTAGGATAAAAAGTAGGATACATAATGGAATAACTCTATTCTCCGAGAGGTTACCAATGAACCATCAAGTAGGCGGCCAAATCCCCCAACCAACAGACCCCAGCGCATACACAGCCCCCACCTCCTCAACCAAAGAAGCCCCCAACGGCATCCAAACCCCCACCGGCCTCCGCGAACCCAAAAGCGGCGAAGCCCATGAC
>CAYWZU010000092.1:0-5985 GCA_964462925.1 uncultured bacterium | reverse complement strand
CGAAGAGAGTAAGCTCTTCACACTAATGCTGACAAGAGTACTATCTACTCTAGCGCAGATTCTCTTATTGATGCATAATTCGTTAAATTACTCAAAGAGAAAGCATGACTTCTATTATAAGCCATCTCTGTGCAGTTACTATAGTCGCGTATAGCGTTAAGGACGAAAAAAAGAGTTCAATAAGGACCTTTTTAGCGGACGAAGCAGCAGGTTTTATAAAGGGCATAGAAGAAGCTAGTGATTCTACTGTAAAAAATATAACAGCTATATTTACCCGAACAGTAGTTGTTAGGGAAAACTATGATTTGAACCATTCTATAAGGACAGTGGTTATTAAAAATTCTAATTCTGCGAATTTTATTCACTTATGTCAAAAGGCAGAAGAGTCCATTTTTGAAGAAGAATGGTGCAATTATATGAAGGCATTTTTTACATTATGATTTCATCACCTAGTGAAATTCGAAAATTTGGTTTTGAAGATTTTCCCGGTGCATCAGAAGAAAATCTGCCAGATGGATTTGTTCGGGCGGGCGTATGGACATGTAAGTTACACACTGCTACTTCCGATCAGTTTATGCTCGAGTACATTCCTAAAGGTACTTTTTTTACTCCTATAGACATAAGAGGGCTCACACACATAGAGTCATACGCTTCCTCCTTTCCATCTTCTCATGTTCTACGAAATGGTGATATGTTGATCGCTTCGCGAAAAGGCTCAAAAGACTCACTTGTAACATTGCGTGTGTATGAATGCGTTGTGATTGCTGCCATGCTTGGAAAAGGCCGCGATCAATTTCTTGGCATGTATCATTATAATAAAGGTCAGGACCCTCGCTTCTTTGGTGTTACGGAATTTATAAATCATATTAGTCAAAAAATCGTGCAGCATAAGATACAACAGGCTGATATTCATATTGAACTTGCAACTGGGCGTCTAACATCGGATTTGGCAGAACTTGCAAGACGTATCTTGCTAGCAAATCTTCCAATTTCCAGAATCTTATCGCAAAGAGTACTTGCACACGATACTGAATTAAAAGTAGTAGTCGATTCAAACGTGACAACTGAGGATCTAAAGTACTTGCTCACAGAATCTATTGGAGTAAAAATCACCTTTGATGGCACGGTAGATCTCTTTCGTGATAATCATTAACAGTATAATTTCAGTTGAAATTCAAATTGTTTATCATGGAAAAGTTTATAATGAGTAATTTATAATTACGCTTGAAGAAATTGGAGTTCAAGAGAAGTCATTTAAAAGAAAAGGACTTCCCTTTGTACCTATACTTTTAAAGAGCGACCTGGGCACACGCATTGTGAGCGGCCTTGATATACCTATAATCATTTCACAGCTGTAGAAATGAACCATAAATAATAATTTTTTAGAGGATTGCATGACATCTATAGATACAAATTTTGAGCAATTTCGAGGAATGGCAGAAAATTCTTGGCATGCTAAAGATCTAGTGACTGAGATGTTTGCTAAAAAATGGATAGTTCAATTGCAAGACAGTGCTTGGGCAATAGACAGAAAAGCTACGACCTCTAAGACACTCGATCTGCTTTTGTCACACCTTTCTCTTTTTGAAAAGCCAAAATTTGTCACATATTTTGAACGAGTGATTCAAAAGTTAGACCCATATAATGAAAATAAAGCGGTTTTTGCTCCCGCAAAAAAGAGCGCCTGTGCATATCTACTTCAGTGCGATATCCCTTCTCTACCCGCAGAAACAAGAGCTTTTTTGCTTCAGGAAGCGATTGTTCAAAAAGATGCCGAAGTTCTCATCAGGTTACTTAGACTGCTACCCCATAGTGGTGAGGTAACAGAAGTACTGAATTCAAATTTGACTAAATTACAAAGTCTTATGAGGAGCCTAATAGAACAGGATCTAGTTGAGGTCTTTGAAACGCTCTTTGAGATTCTCGCATCATGCAATCTACAAATAGGCTATCACTATAACTCACTGATTTTGTGCAAAAATCCCTATTGCAAAACTCAAAGTCAACGGGCTACAGAACCACAATTGCTAACAAGTGAAGCTGGGAATTGGACTAAAGTAGAGCTTGTCATCGAGCATAATAATCAATACTATAAAGTAAAAATCAATATCGAAACAAAGAAGCTGTTTGAGGGATGGCAAGAGGCAACCCGCCAGAGTGCGATGCTATGGATCGACCAGGGCTTTCCAGATGAGCCTACACGCTTTGGCTCTTGCTTTTCTTGGTCTCCGACTATTGAGCAATTTGGATCGTTACTGAAAGGCAATCCAAAAGAATTTAACAATAGAATGGTTTGGTATTTACAGAAATCTGGATATCTTGCCTTAGTTGTACATCACTCGGCCGTTACAAATGAAGAGCTAAAGCGCTACGTTCTTGAAAGCCCATATAGTCATTTTGAAAAATATGAAATACGATTCATTTTCGAACGAATCGGCACGATGGATCTGGATATGGCAACTCACTTTTTCAAGCTTATTGTTAGTAAAGAATTTAGCATGAAAAAAAAGGTAGCATGGATGAAGCGTCTACTTGCTGTCTATCCAAACCTAATAGCCCTTTTCAATCACAAGGAACAAAGAGACAATTTGCCATTAGTCTATATTGCACAAAGAAAATGGGAACTTGCACAAATTTTGCTTAGCGCAGGATGGGATCCAACTAAATGTCCAGACGGGGCAGCTGTTTTAGAACGTACTCTTATAGAAATGGCTGCGATTTTGGAAAATGAGACGCCAGGCAATCCCTTTTATAAAAATGAAGAGCTAAATGAAGTAGAAGAGATCATCCCTTTTCTTTGTCGCTTTATACCCGTAGTGGAGGATATGTCTCAATTCACGTACCATCCCCCCTCTGTTAAGACTGCTCTTGCACATAAGATTCTCTCCCATGTCTTATGTAATGGAAGACACACAGATAAAGTGCTGTGGCTAGAAAAAGTTTATTGTAGATATCCTGACCTACTACTCTTCATTGCAAGGCAACATCCCGAAACAATCACAAGCGATCGGATGCGACATCACCTTTGGGCATATCTTCGTCTGAGCGAAGCGGGCCTTATGCAAGCCATCATGAAGCTCATTGAGATGGGCTGTCCGATAGATGCAACTGACTATCGGAATCCATTTAAAAAGCTTTTACGAACTTTAAGAAACCACAAGAAGAGATATGAACCAATAGATCACGGCTTATGCTTGGCTTTATTCGACAAACTAACAAGACGCGATTTTGATTTTAATCGAAGAGTAGAGCCTAAAGCAAAAGGCCTGCCATCAATGACCTATATAGAAAAGTTCTATATGTTGCAGAAACTCCCCCTGCCTCTCTGCTTTGATCTATTAGAACGAATGACTTTGCAGGGAGCATTGATCACTCCTGGCATGGCAAGGCGCATCAAATTAGAGCTAAAAAGTTTTGCTCACCCTGGACTTACAGACTGCCTTAAAAAACAAGGATATCTGCAAGATTGGGAAATTGTTCAAACCCCATCCGATCTCTTGATTCAAGCACAGAATGCCATTAGTTGGCTTGAAAGTGAATCGACAAAATCCTACCTTCTTGTCTCTTTGGTGACATTTGGCAAAATTCGCAAATTAAAGAAAGAACTAAAAGTCAATCAACATAATCCACATATACAAGCTGCGTATAGGCAACTATCTAGTGCTTACGATGCCTTCGTTTTAAAACATTTGCTTTTGACAGAACTCCGCGCGATCAGTCAGCGGCTGAGAGTTGGAGATAAACCAAAAGAAGATGTACGAGTTGTGCGCCTCTATGCACTTTGGGGTCCAGAAATCTCTCGCGAATATAAAAGTGCTGCAAAAGGTGTTCGCTGCCTAAAAGGACCTTCTCGCCAAGCATTTTGGAGCGATATTGTAGAGCATATATATGAAGCAAATGACAAAACTATAAAAGCAAATTTGTACAACAAAGGTCAGATCGTCTGGTTTCACGGCACAAAATTTAGCTCAATCCCCCCTATTCAAAAAGATAACGGCATAATCCCCATGGGCCAAATATATGCGAAAGGGAGCGTCTCATTTGCCGGAGAGCTTTGCGGCTCGCATGATGGTGAAAATAAAGACAAGCTCTCTGGTTACAGCCTAACACCCTCATGGGACAGGACTGCAACAGAGATTTATGATGCCGCAACACGCTTTTTGGTAAGCTACCTCTATGCCACAAAAAATAGCGGCTATGGCTCAAATGAAAAATATTTTGATCCCGTAAAGGCACTTGAGCGCCTCACGCTTGAATGTACTAATGAAAGAGAGAGATGGCCGGATATGAGCGCAACATTAATGGCCGATATTTTACGCATTCGCATGACAAGCCCAAATGCTGATGTACAACTACAGCCAGTAAAAGAGTTTGTAAATAGGCAATCTCACTCAAGGATTCAGGAACTAAATCATGCACTGACAGTACAGCTAGCATATACGTATACACCTGAAGAATGTATCCAGCTGCAGAGAAAAGAGCCTGTGGTCTTTGCCTCCTTAACCGTCGATACTATTCAGAGTCCCACACAGTTCTATGTTTCTGGGAAACAAGAGCTCGGCAAGGACATCCAAGTTGCTTTTACAGAGCAGACTTTTGTGTCAGAACTTCAAGATATGTTACGAGATCGAGGTATTGAGGTATTTCCTTTTGAGGTGGCCTTTTACCTAGAAACAATGCAGATGATTAGCGGAAGCCGCAATCTTGCGATGAGGCATCTACCGCTTGAACAGCGCATTGCCTCAGCACTCAAATGGGATATTTTGCCACGCTATACCATTCCATTTCCCGAAGGCGAAGATAACAGAAATTATGCTCCTGGCTGTACAAGCTATGAAGAGTATAGAAAAAAAGTCGAAAAAGGGCTCGTTTTACCCCGGACTATTCACGGTGCAGTGCATGCTTCACGAGTGGCCCTCTGGACCTTGCTATTCTATAGATTATATAGAGAGCAGCACCCAAAAGTGGCCTCTACCGATCCGTTTATGCTCGCACTGACAGGAGCATGTCACGACATTGCCCGAAGAGATGAAGGCGAAGATCTATGGGATAGAGAAAGTTCGCAATTTTTAAAAAGCTATCTTCAAGCACAAGACTACACATCCCAAGAAATCGCACCATTTGCACACGCTATTGCCGAAAAAGACCCCGCTGGCAACAACTTTAAGACCTGGCCGCAACTCTGCGTCCATGATGCTGATGTGGTTGAAATCATCAGAGTACTAAGAGATAAATCTGAATTTAGAATGGAAGAGCTGCAGTTTCCAAAATACATAAAAATTGAAGAGACTACACAACATGCACTTCTAGATGAACTATTCTCTTTTATAGCCTGGACGGAACGTGAAAAATGGCAACTCGAGCACTCTGATGATCTTTTTAGCGAACTATTGCAGATGCTTCAGAAAAAGCGAGATACCTATACGCTAATTACGAACATTCTACGTTTATGAATCTAAATACTTTTTGTGCTTTTTTCAATAGAAAGAAATTACTTTTAGCAATAGAATAGCTAATTTCAAATTAAAGGGATTACATGGGACCAATTAGTTCATCTTTTAGAGAAACTCCTAATTATACTGAATCAATGCTACGCACTGCAGCCTTATTATCTACTACAGAAAAAGTTGGCGCTTTTACAATTGGTTTTATCGTCGAAAAAAATTTCTGGTTTGGCGGAAAAAATACCCTTAGACTAGCAGGTTATTCTGTAATCGCCTACTCCGCGCTCAATGCTGTAAAATGCGTGACTGAAGGCTCATCAACCTTCATAACAAGTTCACTAACTGATGGGTTACTTGGCATGACAGGATTTATCAGTGGCAATATCTATACCATGCTTAATGGATGCAAAAAGTAAAAATACGCACTATCAGCTATTGCAAGGGCAGCCACTGTTTATGACAGTATACCCATTCTTGAACTTGAATTAAGCTTTATTCAGCACTTTGGCAACACATTAAATTATCATCCTCACTTTCATCT
>CAYWZU010000091.1:0-5987 GCA_964462925.1 uncultured bacterium | reverse complement strand
CTCACTCGTGCTGATGCTCTAGCTAGCCCGCCTGTGCCAATTGACATTGCCGCTCCAGTCGGACCATCTTCGCTTGAGACGTTTAAAAACAAAACGCATAAGAGCAAGGTAAGCGTACTAGTGCCCGATGATGTTGATGCCCAGCATGACTTTTTATTCCCAATCAATGTAGTTCTTAACGATCTTCACTGGGAATCAGGTGACAAAATTGTTTACCATGCAAATGGTGGACCAGTAATCACGGGTTTAATGGACGGTGCAACATACTATGCTATCGTCTATAGCCCAGGCTATACCGTGCGCGGTCTTGTACAAAACAATAACGTGACAAACTGCCTCATATCCGGCTATCAAGATGATCGCTCACCTACAGATAGTGCCTGGATCAACAACATGGCCTTGCTTAATGGCTCACCGAAGCCATCGCACAAAGCAAACTTTGCAATAAAGTGGATTAAGAAACCACAGGTAGACGAAGGAACTTTGGCAGAATACCCAAAATGTCCAAACAAAAACTTCAACACGTCCCTAATCTACGCAAAGAAAAAGCGCTAACCAAAAAAGCCTCTCAAGCTGACAGCTTGAGAGGCTTTTTTTATTGAGGAAAAAGAAGTTTGCCTTCTGTGGGCTCTAAGAAGGCGTTGCTTGCTCTGAGCTGAAGTAATGCTTGGTAATAGTTTGTAAAGTTGATTTTGTCAGTAAACGATTGAGCTGTGATGAGCATGCGTATATAAGGCCTTGGATCATACATTCTTGATAGTTTTCGTAGTGCAAGTAGATAGTCTTCACGAAAAACTGTTGGAATAATAATACGACTTTCGTTTGTGGCTTCTAATTCTGCATTCATGAAAATTCTTGCGATGCGCCCGTTGCCATCTGTGAATGGATGAACCTCTGCTATCAAGAACATAATAAATATCGCTCTAGAAATACCGGGAGAGAGTTTTTGATAAAACTCTAATCCTTTCTGCAAAGTGCCCTGAACCTCTTCAGGTTTTACAAAAACAGTATTTCCAGCTCGATTTATTACAGTTTTAAATTTTCCCGGCATCTTATCATCCCTGGCATGCATCAGCTTCTTATGCCTATCAAGCAATAGGTAAAAAAGCTCATCTGCGGAACTTGGAACTTTCTTCATTTCCGAATCGCTTGATACAAGTCGAAATGTTTCAAGAATATCGTGAGAATCAGCAGGCCTACCTGGAAAAATTTTGTGCTCAAAAATAATTTGTTCAGCTTCTTCAACAGCAAACTCTGTCCCTTCAATGTAATTGGAAAAATAGGACTCAAAAAACGCAAGATTTGTCTTTTCTTGGATAGTTTTACTAAGATTTGAAAGCTTTGGAAGTGCTTCTTGTAAGAGTGTAGCCGATAATGTTGCAAAGAGCTCAATTCGAGATGTATCAAAAGGTATCCCTTGTGATCTGGCAATTCCTGCGCGAGTTTCGAGTGTATATTCCGGTTGAGTTCCCATCAATGCGCCGATCAATCTTTCCAAGCGTAAAAGTTCATTTTTCATTCCAAGTCGATGAGAAACACGCTTTGCTTGGTCTCTAAGCTTATTTACTTCATCTTGGCCGAAAATTCGAATAAGGCGATCGAGTTTTTCTTCAAGTTCTTTACTTGAAAGAGTTTTTGATACTTTTGTCCGAGCACGCGCTATTTGCATATTTTCTAAAAAAGCTCTTGCCTGAGATGAAATGTACATGCCTTCTAAAAAGGGCGTATCTTCCTCATCAGGTCCTGGACCTTCAATAAGGCTAATAGTTAAACCCGGCAGCTGTATAGTTTTTGTATACTTATAGGTAAGAAAAACTAAACCATCTTTTGAGATTCCACCTTCAAGTGCAGACCTATGGCTAATTACCGCCTTAGGAAAAAGTTTGCTTAGCAAAAAATACCGATTGCGTTTGATAATTGCTTCAATTGTATCAGTAAGATTTGATGAGTAGATACGTGTTGCTATTTTTCGAAGTCTACCAGCCTGAACAGCTCGCCTTATAGCATGGGAGACGCGGGCATCGCTTGAACTTAGGACAATTTCCGGCCAATCTTCAATTCCTTTTTTTCTCATAATTCACCTTTATACCTTCATTATGTCAATTTTTTTCGAATAAAGCTATCAATTTGTCAAATTTTTTAGAATAAGAGTGTCATTGAAAATAAATAGGAGCTCATGTACCAAGAGGATTATGGGTAGTGAACATATTGACTTACATTTGATTTTATTGCTTGCTGCTGCATTTATGAGGGGGAACCGGGGGCCGGGCCTGCATTAGGCGTTAGGACTGAGGGCTGCAGAAGAAAACACCTCGAGGTATAGGAAATACAAGCCCCTTTCGTGCCTTTTTCCCCGGGGAAAGAGGCACGAAAGGGGCTTGTCCCGCGATGTTTAAATCGGGGTTGTTGATGTTTCGAAAAAATCTGAGTTTTGCGCAAAAACACATGGATATTTATTGAAATCTCAAGCTTCTGACGAAACGAGATCGTTTCCACATATTGTTCTTGTTCTAGGTGGCTTTTTGAATTAATCTTCCCAGTGTGGAGAATCTGAATTGTTCTCACAATGTGGCGGATCAATTTCTATTGGAGGATCAGGTCCAGCATCATGCCGAATCTGTTCATATGGATGCTTGAATTTCCTATACCTGACTGCTTTTGCAAAACTATCGATGACTGAGGGATTGAGAACCGGGTCTTAAATTGACACCACCGGGCAAAGCTCCTGTTGATGTAGAATTTTTCCTACTTGATTTTTAAGCATGCGGAGGATAAATTCTCCTCCCTTTTTATTTCAAAAGGGCATTTATTGTGAATGTATTAACCAAATCTATTCCTAGTGGACCATCAAATCTTCCTGCCGCCCGAGATGCAACAGAGATAAAATCCAAAAGTTGTGTGTATAGCGACGGACGTCTCATTACTGATCAAACAATTGAAATTCCAAATTGTCTCGTGCCACGCCCCGACGCAACTGCGGCCGAAGAGCTTCTTACTTCTATAGGAAACGACCTACGAGAGTATCATCGCTTAACTTGTGGGCAAGAATTCCTAGCTCAGAAGATACTTTGGGATGTAAATAAAAAAATAATCTCTCTTGCCAAACTTTTGCGTAATGGAGCGCCAAATCAACAAAATACATTGATTCACTTAAGAAGTAAAATTTCTTTATTACCCCAGCTGCAACTTGATGTAAAATCTGTTTGCAACTCGAAACTACTCTTATCCTGGGAGCCAGTATTCTCTTTTTTAAGATTCCGTGAAGGTCTATCGTTACGCATGAAGAATACCAGACAAGAGGGTGCCCCCGCAATAACATGTACATGCATTGTTCATATCGGCGTTCATAACCGTAATTCAAAGCTTGAAAAGATTGATATGCTCAGGCTGAAGTTGCAACTTAACGAGCTGCCGGCAGAGATCGACAATCTTCAGCTAGAGGGCGTCGAGGAAGATACGGTCTATAAAGCGATGTATCTGTTTGCAAGCCGATTAAACCTTCAAAGAAGTAATGGACAGTCAGTACAGCAAGCAGCAACCAGATTGCTATCTGCAGCAGAAGAGTACCTTCTTTCTGATTGTACACGTTCTACTAAAAAGCGATACGAGGTATATTCTCGTATTAAAGGCACTATCACCGTCGGGGCAAAACAAATCTCCTATCACCAAGGCAATTTAATACGCACAGGTTTTTATCGCATGAATTCTACGAGATATTAACAAGCAAAACTCTTGATTAATTGCATTTTATGTGATAATATTTTTAAAACAAATGACATAAAAAGGAATGTTATGTGCTTGCCTTGCTGTTATTATACAAAATCTAGTGAAGAACTTTTGCAAAAAGCCCGTGATAATCTCAATTCTCATAGCTCGACAAAACACATAAAGGCCATTAGAATTTTAAAAATACTTGCTGACGAAAGATATATTCCCGAGGCCGGTTATCTCATAGGAACAAATATATCCAAACTACGACATCACCCAAAGTTGGTTAAAATATTCTTTCGTCTTAGAGAAAAAAACTGTTATTCCTCAGACTACTTCGATTATGGTAATAAAATACACCAAATCCGCATCAACATCACACCTTGTCAAAAAGTAGCCGAAATATATCTTTGGCGTATTGCTAATTCTTATAGCGATTTTAAAGAACAGGCACAGGCCGCTCTTGAAGACTTACAAAAGTCATTTGAGCCGCAAAAGAAAATTGAGAGATCAAAAATAATACAGCGAATAATGTCTCAAAATACCTATATTCAACCGTCATATGGCTCTTCATATCAAAACAGTGATTTAGAAAGATTGATAAGAGGGGTATTAAACGAATGACATTCAGCTAAAAGAACAATCGCTTTAGGTATTGGCTCTAAGTTTCAATCACCGAATCTCACCTAGACCATATGAACGGTCGAGTACTATACCCAAAAATGCGTTATACTATACAAAGATACGGTGATCGGGTCTGGGCTGTCAAAAAGTCTCTAGTTACAATATGAAAAGTTTTTTAACAATGCCTAATGCAGGCCCGGCCCCCGATACTCGAGGAAAATACCCCCTTTCGGGGGGCATTTTTTATTCAGTAAACTTTAGTTGCATCTCAATGCCACACGTTTGAAACGGAGTGGTTGTATTGACTTGAACAGCCATTTGATTTCCTGCAGGTATTGCAATCGAAGTAGGTGCTATAGCAACTATTTGATTTGTAGTAAATCCAGCAGTTATTGGTCCTTGAAGTGTATACGTAGCTACAACGCCAAGAGTTGGATTGATATTCAACAGCTGCATAGAGCTAAATTGAGTATTCGTACCGCCTAGAAGGTTTAGTCCCCCCGAAACCTGAGTGAAATTTCCAAGAGCAGGCTGCATTGCACCTGTAGCTCCAATTGTAGTAGCAGTAAACTCTTGAGAATCTATTAGATAAAAAGTACTGAACGTTCTCCAATCATTGGATGATCCAAAGTGATATACAGTTGTAAATTGCAAAGGACCTGTAGGCCCCGTCGCACCAGTAGGGCCAGCTAGACCTTGAGCACCAGCCGGACCTGTTGCACCTGTAGGGCCAGTAGCTCCGGCAGGTCCCGTAACACCAGTAATTGATGGGCCTTGAGGACCTGTAAATGAAGGTCCAGTCACTCCAGTTGCCCCGATGGCTCCCGCTGGACCGGCAGGGCCAGTAGGTCCGCCTCCAGGGCCTGTTGGACCAGTTACTCCTGCGGGGCCTGAAGGCCCTGTCGGACCTGTAGGGCCAATGGGTCCAGTAGCGCCGCTAGCTCCAGTAGCTCCAGTTGGCCCTGTTATTCCAATTGGACCAGTTGATCCTCTTGGACCCATTGGTCCAGGAGGACAGTCTTTACAGGTGATCTTTTTTTCTTCCACCTTAGCACTCTGAGTTGTTGGAGGAGAATATTGAGGGTTTTGAGATTTAAATTTTTTTCGATAAGTTGGCAAAGTTTTCTCAGCATCACGTGCTTTACCCTCTAAAGGTAATGCTAGGACGACAGAGCATCCAATAAAAAGATGAAGTAATTTCACTTGAGTATCTCCTCTATGTTTCAAAGTTACTGAATAACAAGGTTCACCATAACGCTAATTAAATTAGCGTTCCTTGGAGTAACTAGAAGTATAAGTCCTCTTCCCAGTTGTGGGGGGGAAGAAATAAATGTTCTTCCACTAAATGTCGTTATTGTTCCAGGATTTAGAACTGTATTAGATAAAGTAATTGTTTCTAAGATGTTTCCAGTTGAGTCTGTAGTACAAAGAGAAACAGTATCGATTTCACCACCGGTGCCGCTGGCTACTGTTATTGAGCCAGATATAGTAGTTCCATTTGCAGCAACGGGTATAACGAAACTAGAAATTGCAGTTACTGGCTGATAGAGATAAGTATCTCCAAGTGCATAAGGGACACTATTTTGAGGATTAGTAAGCGTTCCTGCAAAATGATAGCTCGTATTTGTTATATTTGTTCCTGCAGGTCCAGTAAC
>CAYWZU010000090.1:0-6272 GCA_964462925.1 uncultured bacterium | reverse complement strand
GTGGTTCATCTATGATAAGAATAGGACGATTACTGCTTATAACATCGATTGGACGACGAGACTGGAAGTCATCTGGTTGCTCTTCAAAAATTCGTCGACTATCTTTGCCGGCTGCATTAAAGGCTTGCGTATTAATAATCATCAAATTAATGCCGTCATCAGATGAAAAAGTTAATAGTTGATGTAGCTGTTTTGAGTTATAAATAAAAGAGCGGATTTTTTTGCCATAGCTTTCAGCGAAATGATCAGCAGTGATCGCTAAAGATTTATGTACCCCTTCTCGAATTGCAATGCTTGGCACTACAATGATAAATTTTGTCCATCCATAGCGTTTATTCATTTCAAAGATGGTTTTAAGATAACAGTAAGTCTTACCTGTCCCAGTTTCCATTTCAACATCAAGATTAAACTTACATACTGCATTTGATATGAGCTTATCAGATATCAGAAGGCCTCGCTTTCGTTGAACAGCTTGGATATTTTTTAGAACTTGCGTATCAGTTAACTGAATATCAGAGTTTTTAAATCCTATCTCATCCCATAGTACATTTTGCTTACCAGGATCTATTCGATATTTAATACCTGATGTGTTGACTTGTCCGGCAAAACAATCTATGATTGATTCAACAGCCTCTGTTTGATAGGGCTGAAGCTTGAACTTTAATTTCATATGGTTCTCCTAGATGGATTTGACTTCAGTGGTTGGAGAAAGTTGCCTGAAGATCTGCTCCGCATTTATCTTGATGGAATCAGAGGCAAAGCCAGTATCGCTAAAGACCACCCGTACTGGTGTGTACTTGGTCAATTCTCTGAAGAATTCCTCTGTTATGCCTCTATCAAAGCATGCTACCAATGCATTTTCATCAACAAAAAACACAGTTTTTCCTTTGATGGTTTTTCTCTGAATCGGGAGTGATAAATCAACACCCCAATCAAGTAAGACTTGAAATAATAAATCTTCTGAAGTGCGATCCGGTTTAATATTATTGGTAATAAGTTTAAGTTTTGATTGATCAGTGTTATCTGGGGTGTAATACACATCAGACATATTGGACGAGTCAATCTTGAAAACACGGAACCCGACATCTTTCTTCCAATCTTCATGACATTGGGCTTCGTGGATATTTTTCCCGGTTCGGCGAATGCGTTCTTTCCCAATTTCAGCAATATTTATGAAACCAGCTCTACATGCTTCGGATTTCTCATCACATGATTCTGGCAATTGCACCATAATAAAGTTCCGGTTACCTCCATCTTCTTTATTTAGGTTAAGAACTGCGTGAGCCGTGGAGCAAGATCCTGCAAAAAAATCAAGAATGATATCAGATTTCGACGTAACAATTTTAGCCAAGAAATATATCAATGAAGAAGGCTTCGGGAAATCCATATATTTTCCACCAAGTGCTTGAATTAATTCTTCACCTCCCGTTTTGGTATTTCCAACGTCTTGAGATAGCAAAACTGTTTTTGGGTGAATAGTTCCTCTTTCTTTTTCATAAAATAAAATTCCTTGGGAATTGAAATAAAAACGCAAAACTTTTTGTCCTTTTGAATCGAATGTTTCACACCCCTTAAGCCAAGAGACAAGCTGATTTTTCATGGCCCAGCCTGCTTTGATAGTCACATCCTTTGCAAGAACCCCATTTTCGAAACTAAGTTTACCTTTAGTAATGTACTGTTTTTCCGAGCCGCCAATCACATCTTTAAATTCGGCATTTTGACCTTCGAATGTAATAGAACCAGCTTTAAACTTCACTTCACTAGCGGGATTAACAGAAGAAATTTTTTTTAAGGCTCCGTGCTTAATCGTACCACCTGAACTATCAGAAAAATACGGCAATTTTTCTTTCCTCTTCGCAAAGACAATAATTGTTTCATGTGCATTTGTGAAATGACCTGCTTGAGATCCGCTTGAAAGATACCAAATCAATTCAGCAACAAAATTAATTTCCCCAAAAATTTCATCACAAATTCTTCGAAGATTTGCTACCTCGTTATTATTAATGCTGATAAAGATAATTCCATCATCTCTAAGCAAATTTCTTGCCAATTTAAGCCTTGGATACATCATTGAAAGCCAATCAGAATGAAAACGTCCGTTTGAGTCAGTGTTCGCTACTAAACGATTGCCTTGCTCATCCTTCTGATTTGACCGTTTCAAAAACTCGTCGGCATTTTCTGCAAAATCATCTTCATAAATGAAGTCATTGCCAGTGTTATAGGGCGGGTCAATGTAGATCATTTTGACTTTACCGAGATAATTTTCTTGCAGAAGCTTTAATGCTTCAAGGTTATCTCCCTCGATGAAAAGGTTTTTGGTTGTATCGAAATTTACGCTTTCTTCTCTGCAAGGGCGTAGTGTTTTGGCTATCGGTGCATTAGCAGTTAACAAAGCCTCACGTTTTCCTGGCCAGTTCAAATGATATCGCTCTTGTGGCCCTTCTACAATGTTTTCACTTAGTTCTTGGCGTAAAAGATCGAAGTCTATGGAGAGTTTGGGTTTTCCCTTTTCATCCCGTATTTCAGTCACGCAGCCTGGAAATAGTTCTCGTATGAGAGCTATATTTTCCTGTGCGAAGTTTGGTGAATGCATTTTTAGCTTTTTCATCAAATCAACCTTTTATTTGTCGACCGCCTCTATGAGCGAGTCATTAGTTCAAGTTTTTCTTTTAAAGAGCGAAGCTCTGCATTTACTATTACCTTGTGAGAGAACTGCTTTTCTTTATTCATTCGTGTGAGGCATTTTTCAATCTCTCTCTCTTGTTTGCGAATCAATTCCATTCGTTCCACTTGGGTTTGTAGAGGTTCACCAGGACGTGCTGGGAATGGCATCAGTTGTTTCAATAAATTTCCATATAATGCTTCAAGGTTGTGTGCTATAGGTAATGGAAGACGTTTTGTATTGCTTTCTTGCCACGCTGTTTCAAAATAATTACTTATTATCCATTTTGATGTGTTAGCAATGTTTGGCCGTTTGTATGCAGCGATCACCTTAGTTTTTTCTGCAATGTATAGCTCGAAGATAATCGGAAATGGTATTGCTTTATCGATGCAATGTAATACATCATAGCTAAGAGCATCATCGCGAAGGAAAATTTTGAAAATCTGAACTTCAGGTACTGAAGATGTATTTGGCAGATTAATTGTTTCAGGAGCAAGCTTATACTCCCAAATAATCTGATCCACTTCTTTTATGAAGTTTCGCTTTAGGGCAGAGCTCGGAGAGGTGTGCTCATAGATTTTGTTCTTAGGCACGAGGCGGCCAAAAATTGCATTTTTAGGATAATTAAAAAATACCATTTATTTTTGCTCCTGTATTACAAGAAAAGCAACAAGTTCGAAATCGTTGAGTCCAGCAATAGTGTTGACAAGTGCAGTTGTCTTTTCTCCGGTAAATAGACTATCGATATCTTTTTCAACTTGTATTTCCATCATCGAATGAATAGCAGTACTCAATAAGTCGGAATATGCTTTCATATTTCGGCCTTCATCGGTCTCCTTATTAAATTGCCTACATATATACGGTATAGGCTCTGTCTGCCCCTTTGAACTTGCCCTGATTAAGTCTAGTAGTTTTTTGACTTCAGTGTGATTTGCGATAATTTCTCCATCTCTACCGATATAAACTAGATAGTAGGGGTGCAGTCGGTTATGTTGGTTAATATTTATGCGTTCGTTAAGATTTCGAAGAGTGAACACAATGCCAGGTTTTAAGCCCAATTCCGGTTGTGCTGGAACTACAGCATGCATGCCCTTTGGCACCATTTCAAGGTCACCATAGGCTCGAACATAGTTGAGTAAATCCATCCGAAAGTCATTGAGGCCAAGATCAGTTATAGAAATGCCAGTTTTCAAGTCTTCAAATTCAATGACCTCTTCCTGTAGGCGCCTGAGCTGCTCTTTTCTATAAGCGATTTCATTATTATGAATAGTAAGCATGTTGTCGTCTGCTGTTGCCGCCACATCGACAATCATCATTCTGTTTTCAACCCTCTCCCTAAGGTTAATATATTCATCAAGTGTGATGTCTGGCCAGTAATTAACTAATTGGATAGTTTTATTCTTAGATCCAATGCGATCTATTCTACCGAAGCGTTGAATGATTCGGACGGGGTTCCAATGGATGTCATAATTAATTAAATAATCACAATCTTGGAGATTTTGGCCTTCTGAAATACAGTCCGTAGCAATTAGAACTTCAAGTTCACCCTCTTCTTGAGGTAGTATGTGTTCTTTTTCTTGGGAAATTGGAGAGAAAAGAATTAACAATGATTGAAAATCATAATTCCTTTTTAAAGTTGATCTGGGAGCATCTTGACCTGTGACCTTTCCAGTGTGAAAACCTTTAGTTTTCAAAAGAAATTCCGCCAGGTTTTCATAAAGATAATTTGCCGTATCAGCAAAGGCTGTGAATATAAGAATCTTTTTATTATCTTCATTTATCGGATTTTCTATCTTCTTTGTAATGAGGCTTTTGAGATGCTGAAGCTTAGAATCGTTCTCTGGTAAAACTTTATCCATTGACACAAGGAGATCATTAATGATTGCAAGATCTAGTTTAAGGGCCTGCTCCCATGAAGAAAGATCCATGTCAGCAAGACTTATCTTTATCTTACCTCCAATTTCATCGTTTTCAAAAAATAATATATCATCTTCTTCGGCTTCTACACTTTCAAGTCGCTCTGTCCAATCAGTGATATTCGTGATTTTGCCAGTTCTGTTGTATGTGTGAATTTTTGACAGCATTTGATCGTGCTTTTCATGAAGGTTCCGTAGAGTCAGACGAAATGACGCTACTGAACTCTCTAAACGCTTAAGAAGGTTTGTGGTCATCAAAGCTTGTAGACTGCGCTCTCGATCTGCCTGTTTTAACTTCCTTTTGCCACCGTCTACCTTAGTATCGTACAACTCTTCATATTTACTTAGACAACTTTTAAGGATGTAATTGATGGGTGCATATACCGCAAGATTGAGCACTGAAAGTCTGTCAAAAATACCATTAAAGTTGAAAACATCGCTACGGTCCGTTAAAGGACAATGAAATGAAAGTGGCTTATTCCGTTCAGGAAAAGGTCCGATATCTTTTGTATCATAGAAAGTTTGGATATGCTTGCGCGAACGAGCTATTGTAACGCTGTCTAAAAGGTCAAAGAAGTCAAAATCGAGTGCTTCTAAAATAGCATTCGCTGTCCTTTTTTCTGGGGGTAATTTAATCCACTGATTAAATGCTACCTGAGAACGACGGAATATTTCTTCAACATCGTGTTTTAAATTTAATTTTTTATTTAGATTTTCTGACACTCCTTCATATGCCAGAGCAAGCTGATTTTTTAGATCATTAAAACGATTATTTACGGGAGTGGCTGAAAGCATTAAAACTTTTGTCTTAACGCCTTGTCGAATTACGTTATTCATAAGCTTTTGATAACGAGTTTCTTTATCTTTAAAAGCTTCATTGTTACGGAAATTGTGCGATTCATCGATGACCACAAAGTCGTAATTAGACCAATTAATCCTATCTAGCGGAATGCCGAATGATTCGCCTGTGGTACGTGAGAGGTCAGTATGCGAAAGTACATCATAATTTAAACGATCTTGGGCAAATAAATTGGTTTTAAGGTTGCTGTTATAGTTTAACCAATTAGCAGCAAGTTTTTTTGGGCATAATACTAGCACAGACTTGTTTCGCAGCTCGTAATATTTAATTACTGCCAGAGCTGTAAAAGTCTTGCCAAGTCCTACGCTATCAGCGAGAATACAGCCGTTATAAGTTTCTAGTTTGTTGATTATACCAATAGCTGCATCACGCTGATAATTGAACAGTTTTTTCCAGACAAGTGTGTCTTGATAACCCGTTTTGTCATTTGGTAAGACGTCTTCGTTAATATCATCCAAGAACTTGGCAAAGATATTGTAGAGTATCAAAAAATAGATTCGCTCAGGTGAGTTTTCCTGATAGACAGACTCAATATGATTACAAATGACATCACTTACGTCCCGAAGCTTATTTGGATCATTCCAAATTTGATTGAAGAGTTGAAGGTATGTTGCTGTGGAGGTTGTTTCATCAATTCGATTGACGATATTTGATATTGCATCACCCGGCTGATACCCAAGATCAACAGCTGTAAAGCCATGTAGGGGGAGGTAAGCAACATCCTTTTGTTCGCCATGAATACAGGCGAATTGCTGCATTGAGGCCTTTGTTTTGTTTGAACGAAATTGGGCTTTACGTCTCATCCATTCGGCACATTCACGTGCAATAGCTCGTT
>CAYWZU010000089.1:0-6275 GCA_964462925.1 uncultured bacterium | reverse complement strand
AGCGGTGCATGCTGCACGCGCACTCCAGAGCGAGCTTACGCTCGCACACTGCAAATGTCCAAACTCGAGAGACCGCCCTCTCGGGCGGTCTAAAGACTTCTTATGTAAAGAAGTCTCTCGAGAAAGGTTAGATTAATGTTGTTCCACAATAAGGTAGCATTCTCTGGTGCTTGTTTCCGTGCTCGATACAGTTCAAAGGAATCAAGACAAGGGATAGAGCTTGTAAAATTTTTTGTTCTTTTTTTGGGCATGATGGGCTCTTGCCTTTTTTATCCGAAATTTTAAGGCAGCTTTTGAAATTCATGCAATTATAAATAGTTTAGTGGAATATAATATTAGTTAAAGTTTATTGTAAAAAATTCATATTTGAAATAAACTAATTGCTTTTTTATTGGTTTTAACATGAATAGAAAAATTGATGAAGTATTTAATGTTTTTAAAAGAATAATGACCTCAACAGAAGAAGATGGCTGGCTAGCCTCTGGTGCTCTCTCGTTTGTTTTATTTGAATATCATGAAGACGACATTGAGTCTGCTTTTTTTCGGTTCACTAGAGCTGAAAGAGTGAGACTTGCTACCATGTTACATCAGCTAAAAGAAGAGGCATTTTTGGCTGGGATGTCTCTAAAATTTAAGAGTGTGGAGCGAGGTATCGACAGTTTTTGCCTTAGACATTTTTGGGGTTATAAATGGCTGCAAAATTTTTGTATCTTACTCTGCTGTTTAGGATTATGGGGGGTTGGAAGATTCTTCGAGTGGTCATACCAGGAAGCATTATGGCCAGCATTTTGTTATTTATGCTATCATTTAAAAGAATCTTCTTACACTATTCGTAAACAGAATGAGCTTTTGATACAGGAACTTAAAAAAGGAAAAAGCGATCAAGATTATCTTTGGCTTAAGGCCCAATTAATAAAACGTGGCTGGCTTCCGTCTTCTTAAAAGCATGGGGGATTTCTGGGGGAATTTTCTTCAGGTAATTACAAAACTCTGTAATAAACGACGAAAGCAGAAGAGTCAAAAAGTTCTCATATTTAATGGCTTATGTTCTGTGAGTTTTTGCCTTTTGTTGTGAAACTTCGTCAAAATGATCATCCATAATATTCGTAATGCGGAGGTCATCGGTTCGACTCCGGCTTCAGGCATATTTACAAGCTGTTTAAGAATGAAAGTGGTTCTCTCTTTAGATTCCTAGATTAAACCGGAAAAGAATTTTGATGCCGGCAGGACACGGATGTTGCCATCTTGGTAATCGTCCACGCTGTCGCGGTTGACCTGATAACAAAATGGGATTTTGATGCGGTCGTTAAAATAGCGCAAATGGGGGGAAATTTGAGTGTCATTGAGTTTTGCTTCACAGGCAAACCAGGGTTTGCCATCTATCACTACTAAAAAATCAACTTCACGCTTGTCTCTATCGCGTAGGTAGCAAAGCTGGGCTTTGTAGCCACCGTGATCTTCTAGGAAATGTACGAGTTTTAATAGGTGCGATCCTACGCAGTTTTCAAAGCGTGCACCCTCTTCTTTTACTTCAGACCAGTCCCACAAGTACAATTTTGGCTCTTTCTTCAAAGAACGGATATTACTATTTGAATAGGGGTAGATTCTGTATTGATAGTAAAAGGATTCAAGTACATTCATCCAAAGGCTAACAGCTTTGTGGCTAACCTCAAGGTCTTCACGTATTGAATTTAATGACAAGATTGCGCCAACCTTTTCTGGAAGCATGTCACCTAAGAGCTGCATGCTGGAGAGGTCACGAATCGATTCCATATCTCGGATATCTTCTCTAAAAAGACGCTCAAAACGCTCTCTATGCCATCTTCGTAGAGTTCGATTATCTTGAGCAATCAAAGGTTCAGGAAACCCACCAAATTCATATATGGCTTCTAAGTCCTTTTTGGAATTGAAATTCTCGCAATTAAGCGGCTCGTATATTGTAAGTGGCCTTGTATTCTTTATCTGACAATATTCTGCATATGTGAAAGGATGTAGGCGGTAATTGTGGTATCTTCCCTGCAGCGAATCGCCACCTTTTCTGTAAACGTTTAGACGAGCGCTTCCGGTGACAAGAAACTTATGCTGGTCTTTAAATTTATCATAATTTCCTTTAATCAAAGTCTTCCACTTTGTGTATTTGTGTAGTTCATCAAGTATGATAAGTTCAGCTTCAGTAGGCCACTGAGATGCTAGTATTTTCTTTTTGTCATCTTTAAAATCCCAATTGTAGTAAGCGCTTTCTTTAAAAAAACAGGTAATAAGTTCTGTAGATAGAGTAGTTTTCCCTACTTGCCTAGGACCAGATACAAAGACCATTTTTGATTTTAAGTCTTCAACAATATAAGATGTGAGATAGCGTTTCTTTAGCATATTGTCTCCATATCTTACATTTTTCACCCGAAGGCAAAAAAAGTCACGACTTTTTTTGCCTTCGGGTGAAAAATGTCATGAAAAGGGAATCGCCTCATTTGTATCGAAATGTGAGTTATTTAGTTAATTATTATGTCCAAGTACCATAAATTACTCAGAATTGCCTCAAAGCCCTTTGGCAACCCCAGCGCTTAATGAGATGTCAATATTCCTGGATCTTTATAGAAAGAGGTTTTTTGCAAATTCTGGTACCAATCTCCCTTGTACATAATGACCATTTTACTTACTATTTTAGGCTATCCCGGGGCTTTCTGATGGACTTACCAGACTCGTATGAGCAAAAAAAAGCAATTTTGGAGTACTGGACGCTCGTTGAATTCTTTTCTCCATATATTTTGGAAAATGTTTTAGATCCTAAGCAACGATATCAGAAGATTTATTTTGAAGAAGAGCCGCGTACTCCTCTTCCTTGGCAGAATGCCCCAATTATTTCTGAAGATGATCCATCAACTCCATATGCTAAGGGCTACCACCTCTATTTAGGGCTTTTTAGTGTGGAAGAGACGGCCGATCTGGCAAGGCATGCTTTTGCTGAGAGGCCAAGTTACTGGCAATCCGTAAATTGGCGAAGCTGTGGAGATGTTAGTTCAACAACATGCTTTGCGAGGCTTACTGTTACTACCCATGGCATTCCCTTATTTGGTACTATGTCTCTTTCGACCCTTCCTTGGGCGCATGGAAGGCTTCTTGAAGAGAGAAAAGAATCCCTAACAGTTGAAGAATACTGGAAGGGAGTAAACCGACTTCAAGAGCTGCTCAAAGAAGAATTTCATCAAGAAATGCCTTTAAGATTGGTGAAAGAGCCTAAAATTCATGCAAGATATTTGGATCTTGATTCTCTTTTCAAGCTTGTTCACCATCTTCAGAAGTGGGCAAATTTTACGCCTCGTGGCTATCCTTATGTGCTCATTGAACCGATGTCATGCGATGTAACAATAGGCGCTGGGGACCCTAAGATTCGGTCTAAAAGGGATGTCCCCATTTTGAATAGTTTTTATATCCATGATCTAGAAGCTGCAGGAATTGCTCTTAATCAAGAGCAAGGCCGGCCGCTTGATTGCTATCTTAGCGATAAAGCAAGTGAGCGCATTTTTCTAGAAAGTGAAGTAGGCAAAGATGCAATTTTTGAACGATTGAGACCTGATGGTCTTCCATTAGGACGCTGGCTAGATAATCCTTTGGAGTATAAAAATGTGATGCAGCAGTTTGCTATAAACACATCACTGAAAGAAACAATTTTTTCTGTAAATGGGCCTCCAGGTACTGGAAAAACCTCGTTATTAAAAGAAATAATCGCTGAAAATATCGTACAAAGAGCAGCTGCCCTTTCAGCTCTTAAAACAGCACAAAGCGCATTTTGCAAAAAACATGCCTTATGCTTTGAAAGCTCCGATCCAATCATTGTCAGCGAACTTGATCCAACACTTTTAGGCTATGAAATGGTTGTTGTCTCATCAAATAATGCTGCAGTGCAAAATATTTCTGAGGAATTGCCGGAGCGCAAAAAGCTTGATCCTGTATTTCAGCATGCCTCTTATTTAGAACCAGTAGCACGTAAGGTTAAAGAGGGCAGCTGGGGACTTATTTCTGCAACACTCGGCAATACAGAAAATTGCAGGCAGTTTGTAGAGGCTGTTTTTACTGCTCCAAGCGCATCCCTAGGGCAGATGCGTATTTGGGAATGGATCGATAGCTATAATGGCAAGAGTTTTTTGGAGGCGAAAGAGGCCTTTGTTACCCTCAAGACAGAACTAGATAGTCATTTGCTTTCGCTTGAAGAGATGGCCTTTTTGTATCAGGAGTTAGAAGGTCAGACAGTTGAAAACTACGTGCTTGAAGAGATGCAGGCAGTTGAAGAGATCGAAGAAGAGCAAGCATTACTTGCCGTAAAACTTGACGAGCTTTTACAAAAAGAGAAGCAAGGTCGTGAATTGCTTCAACTACTTCGAGAGCGTGAAAAACTATGGAAAAAAGAACGCCCACATGCCCTAAGCCGAATAATGGATTCAAAGCTTGCCGATGCTTGGAATGAAAAAGAGAGTGTGCTCAGAAAAGAGCGTATCGAAGCAATAGATCAACTTCAAGTGTCAATGCGCGGGGTACAAGCCTTTCGCGCACGAGAACAAACTCTGCAAGAGAATTTAAGCGCACTTTATGGTTCTCTCTTGGACCGCATTCTGCAATTTTATGCTTTTGAGGAAGCGTATGAAACAGCAAAAAAGATTCATCCCGGTGCCCAATTTCCAAAAGATCTTGTCCACACTCACTTTTATTACCAGACAGAGAAGACAAATCGGCTTAGATCAGATCTCTTTATTAGTGCTCTACAGCTACATGAAGCATGGCTTGCAGAGGTGCTACGCGTAAAAGGCGGTTTTAGAGGAAACCTTATGGCAATCTCAAACATCCTTCAAGGAAAAAGCCCAACTACCTCAGAAGACACACGCATTGCTTGGCAGAGCCTATTTCTTATGCTTCCTGTTATTTCATCGACATTTGCTTCTTTCGGACGACTGTTTCGTTACTTAGAGCCGAAAACACTTGGTTCTGTGCTGATTGATGAAGCGGGGCAAGCGCTGCCGCAAGCTGCAGTTGGCGCTATCTGGCGGGCCAATCATGTGCTGTCAATTGGTGATCCTTTCCAAATAGAGCCTATCACTACAATTCCCCAAGAGGTAATTGATGGAATGGCAAAGAGTAAAATCAAAGATTATACCCTAAATTGGGCTCCTTCAAGGGTGTCTGTACAAAATCTTATGGACAGAGTAAGCACTTTTGGATCAGAGCGTATTGTGCGAGATGTCGAGTATTGGCTTGGTTCGCCCCTGAGGGTTCATAGACGCTGTGAAGAGCCTATGTTTAGCATTGCAAATGCTATTGCATACGATGGAAGCATGCTCCTTGCTACAAATACTAAAGAGAACCTTTCATTGCCTGCAAGCTGCTGGTGGGACGTTTCAGGCAATACAAGCGATAGGCAGTATGTCCCAAATCAGGGAGATAGGCTTTTGCAGCTTGTTAAGGAAGCTCTTATTGCCATGAAAGCACCTGATCTCTTTATAATTTCCCCGTTTCGCGAAGTTGTCCTTCAGTTACAAAGGCGCTTTCTTGAAGACAAAGAACTTTGCAGGTTTTTTGAAGAGAGTTTTAGCACTAGCGCTTTTCACAATTGGGTCAGGGATTCTATTGGCACAGTACATACCTTTCAGGGCAAACAGGCCTTTGCGGTTTTCTTTGTGCTAGGAGGCGATAAATCGACTACCGGCGCAATAGAATGGGCCTCCCGCAAGCCAAACCTCCTTAACGTGGCAGTCACTCGGGCTCAGTCTCGTTTTTACATCATAGGCGACTATGACCTCTGGAGAATATGGCCTCACTTTGACATTGCCTCAAAGAAGCTAGAGAGAAAGAGAATTATAAAATGAGATTTCATTCCCTAGACAATTCTGCTCCTTAGCTGCTTTTGGAAGCCAGCAAGGGAAAAAAGGCCTCCTGAATGGATAAAGATGGTCGGACCCGTCAGCACGCCATTTTTTATTAAGTCCTGTAAGAGCAAATAAAGTTTTGCCGAATAGATAGGATCGAGGAAAAAGTCCTCATGTTGAGCGACGGTTTTAATGGTATTAAAAACTTGCGCATTTGTTGCTCCAAATGATCGTGCGGTTGTTGGCCTATGTTGGATAAATGGCGGAAGCTTTTTAATCTTTTCACATGTGAGTTTTTCTAAAATACTTTTCGTTAAGTATGGGAAATACAAGCATATGTACCTCTTCCTCCCGGGGGGAAGAGGTGTGCGACCGGTATGTCGTTAAACTAGGAGGTGAAAATCCTCTACGGGCTCTAGT
>CAYWZU010000088.1:0-6434 GCA_964462925.1 uncultured bacterium | reverse complement strand
GGCCGGGCCTGCGTAACTTTGCGTAACTTCCAAGTTATAATTTTAACTTAGCGAAATTTAAATTAAAGAATTGGAAGTTACGCAAAGTTACGCAGGCCCGGCCCCGCATAGGGAGGTGAGTTCTTGGGCGTAGAGGGCGTGGTAGAGGAGGCCTTTTGAGCCCATGCCGCCGAGGATGTAGCTGTTCGAGGTGGGGTGTGTAATGAAGGGGCGTTTATTTGCTGTTGCTGCGCGAAAGGCGCTTTTGCGGGATTTTACGGGAAGTGTCGCAAAATCTTTTGAAATAAATGCCAGTTTTTTGCGGATTTCGGCTTCTGCTTCTTCCTCAGAGAGAAGTTTTCGCTCGTAGGTTGCACCTGCCCATACTGAGTGGGGATCTATTTGGGCTAATTGCACGCCTGAGTTGAGTGTGCAGGCAAGCGGTTCTAAATAGGGCCACTCGAGCTCAAGGGTTTGGCCTCGTATTCTTTCGATTTGTGGATGCTGAAGAGTTGTTAGTAAATGAAGATCTGCGCCTACAGTAAAAATTGTAAAGTCATAGTCTGCTAGTGGAGCGCTGACTTCCTGAATTCTAAGCTCTACAGATGCTGCCTTGAAGAGCTTTTCTAGATATTCTTTGCAGTTTACAGTGGCGCCAGAACGAATGAAGAGATCGTTACCTCTTCGTTCAATATCGTCGTAGAGAATAGTTTTAGAAAAGTCCATGCCAGAAACTTCAGGACGAAGTATGCCAAGTTTTGGAATGTAGCCAACTTCTTCAAAGAGGCGATGCGTTGCTGCAAGAGCTTCATGCCCTCTAAAGCTAAGCTTTGCTTCTCTGCCCGCATAGCAGTGCATAAGGCCGCAAGATATGCCAGATGCGCCGGCGCCTATGCCAGTTTTGTCAAAGAGCGTAACTTCAAAGCCCTTCTTTTTACAAAAGAAGGAAGTGGCAAGACCGCAAAATCCTGCGCCAACAATAGCGATTTTCATAGGTAAATTATAGCAAAAAAGTATTATGGGCTCTATAGTAATTGCACTATGGTAACAGGTTCATTATTACTTTTAGGCACTGGGGCGTCAGCGGGTATTCCTGTAATGGGATGTTCTTGTGCTGTCTGTCATTCAAATGATCCAAAAAACAAGCGAAGCCGTGCCTCTTGTCTTATCAGGTTTGAGGGGAGATCAATATTGATTGATACCGGCCCTGATATTCGCCACCAGGCGATAAAATTTGGCATCAAGCATGTAGATGGTCTGATAATTACGCATACCCATTATGACCATGTGGGCGGGCTAGAGGAGCTTCGCGTCTTTACCTTTGGCGATAAAGGGCCAATCTCCTGCTTGCTTTCACATACAAGTCTCACACACTTAAAAAAACTATTTTATTATATTTTTGAAGAACATGGCAAGGATAAGACAAAGCCTGTAAAGTTCACCTTTACTGAGCTTGTGGGTAAAAGAGGAGTGGTTTCTTTTTTAGATCTTCCAGTACAGTTTTTTACTTATGAGCAGCCGAGTATGGAAGTAACGGGCTATCGTCTTGGCGATCTTGCCTACGTTACCGACATCAAATCTTACCCAGAGACCATTTTTGAGGATTTAAAGGGTATAAATACCCTCATTATATCAGCACTTCGCTTTACAGAAACAAAGCTTCAGTTTTCTGTTGATGAAGCTGTTGATTTTGCTGAAAAGGTAGGGGCAAAAAAAACGTACCTAATGCATATGGCGCATGAAATTGACCATAGCCACCTCTCAAGCCTGCTTCCAGCGACTATTCAGCCTGCATACGATGGGCTTGAGATCACCTTTGAAATTGAGGATTCTCTCTTATGAATGAAGATGCATTGTTATTTGAACCGCTACGATTTGTTTGGCAAGATGAGACCCTTCGGCAAAATACGCGGGCTGTCGTTGTAGGTGTTACAAAAAAATCTACAGAAAAGGAGATGGTAAAAGAGCACCTAGAAGAGCTCAAGCTTCTTGCAGATACCCAAGGGATACCTGTCGTCGGATCGTCTATTATCCCTATTCGTCAGATTACAGCCGCCACATTTTTAGGCCCAGGAAAGCTTGAAGAGCTTGCTCGCTATGTTGAAGAGACTGGTGCAAACCTAATTATTTTTGATGATGAAATCTCGCCCGCTCAGCAGAGAAACCTCGAGCGTTTTTACGGTATAGCTGTAATCGATCGAACAGAAGTGATTCTCGGCGTCTTTGCAAAACGGGCAAAGTCAAAAGAGGCAAAGCTTCAGGTAGAGCTTGCTGAAGTTCGCTATTTAATACCTCGTCTTAAGCGCATGTGGACACACCTTTCACGCCAATCTGGTGGGGGAGGAGGTTCCTCTGGCGGAGGATATCTCAAGGGCGAAGGTGAAAAGCAGATTGAAATCGATAGGCGACTACTAAAAAGACGCGTTGAGCGGCTGCAAAAAGAGATTTTGGAGATAAAAGAGTATCGAAAAACGCAAAGAGCCTTGAGAGAGCGAACCAATATCCCTGTCATTGCTATCGTAGGCTATACAAATGCCGGTAAATCAACCCTAATGAATGCTTTAACGGGTGCAGATGTACTCATTGAAGACAAGCTTTTTGCAACCCTTGATACGACGACAAGAAAGTATGTCCTTCCTAATAACCAAGAAGTGCTTTTTATCGACACTGTGGGCTTTATCAGAAAACTTCCACACCTACTCGTTGCTGCCTTTAGAAGTACTCTTGAAGAAGCTATCCACGCAGATATAATTTTGCATGTAATCGATTCTACTCACTTTGCAGCGCTCGAACACGCAGAAACTACTCGCCTTGTCCTTGACGATCTAGATGCTGCAAAAACTCCGCAGATTGTTGTGCTTAACAAAATAGACAAAGTCGAATCTCCCGATGAGCGGATGACCTTTTTAAAGCTTAAGCTGAAGTTTTCCAGGGCTAAATGCATATCTGCAGCAAGCCGCGAAGGAATAGATGCTTTGCAAGAGGAGATAATCGATCGGTTAAAAGAAAGACGCACTACTTTGCAACTACGTATTCCACAAAAAGATTATCATGTGTTAGCATCAGCACTACGCGAGGGCAATGTGCTCAAACAAGAATATGAAGAAAATGACGTTCTTGTCGATCTTGAGGTCCCTGCAGACACAAGTTTTCGCTTTAGTAAGTATGTACGAGGAAGTTAGATGAGCCCAGTGAGGGATGTACAGGTAACAAGAGATGCCGCCTTTTTGATGCCTCTTGCCGCCAAGGTAAAGGAGCATATAGGACGATGGAAAATAGCGGTCCTTACCTCTTGCCACAATCTTGCCAAAAAGGTACACGACTTTTTTCTTACTCTCTACGCGCAAATTTTAGAATCCAAACCTTTTGAGATAGTGTCAAAGAGGCTTCTTACTCTCTTTATTATGGATAAAGATTCTGAAAGAAAGCTTCAGGAGGCAAAGGCAAATATTGCCTGGGACCATAATAGCGCCCACTACATGGAAACGGCTCGCTTTTTTGGTAAATATGTAACGAGCTATTTAAAGAGTGCTTTAGCGAATGCAAAGACGATGCCAGATGAACTCAGGATGCCCTGGATGCGCGAGCTTTTATGGGAAACCCCTGAAGGAAAACTGGCTTTTACCTTAAAAGGTAAAATCCTAGAGACGGCCGTATTAGAAAATGAAGAGCTCATTCAACGCTATGTAGAGCTCAATGTGCTAAAAGGGTGCGCCCGCTTCGCAGAAAAAATACATAAAATTCAAAGTGATAACGAATTTGTTTTTCTAGATCTCGTAAAAGATCTTTTAGGTGTAGCAGACAGCCACCTTATGCGGCTTGATCAAGCAAAAAGACACCCTGAGCATGCTGTAGTTGATGAAGTGCCTCTTGCTCAGCAAGAAGAGGAAGCAAAGACTGCGCTTATTAAAAAGGCGATGGAGATCTTTTTGCCAAATGGCATAGAGGATTTTGAGCTCCCGATTAGAGCATCGTTTCAGACACGCGTGGCAGATGTTCTCTACTCACTTCTTGAACAAAGGGTGCTTCCGACTTTGATCGAAGAAGGGCTTCTTATAGCAAAGACCCCTCGAGTAAAATCGATGCTTATCTACCAAGGCCTGATGCTCGAAAAGGTCAACATCGAAGTTGAGTCAAAGCCAGATATTCCAGGGCTTCGCACAGACTATCCTCCGACACGTCTTAAGGAGCTAGAAGAGGCGCTGCATGGTACCCTCTACAACGGCTTTAGCTATGCAATACCTGACCAGTTCTCAAATTTTGTCACGCAGGTTGCACCGAGAACGCTTGCGTCATCTGGTGCTGAGACTATGGCGGAAGTACTGCCATTAATATCGCTTCAAGAAGTAATGCGCATTTTAATGGAAAAGATGCTTCCTTGCCTTGATGAAGGAGGGCGATGGGAAGGAAAGGGAAGCCTTATTCATTTTGTCTCATCAGATGACTTTCATTTTGAACACACTCTTGATCAAAAGCTCCAAAATGACAGAATTCGTGAAGAGCGTACGCGAGAAGAGCTTGCAAAAACCGCTCTACTTGCCGAGACTGCAGCAAATGATCCAAAGCGTATCTTTCAGCTTGTGCAGAGCAAAGTCTTTAGAAGAAATCACGCCATTTTCGTACCGAAAGAAAAAGAGGCACCTCAAAATCTTCTCGGAACAATATTTCAGCCGATTGTGTCATCTATCGTAGGTGTCTATGACGGCTTTTCCAAGCATGCCTCCCAGTGGGGTGTGGAAAAGAGCGGCATTCCTGATCTTCTTACAACTGTAAATACTCGCATGGCTAAGGATCTCCTCGATCCAAAGCATGAGCGGATTTTTCCTCTCTTTGCAAACCATGTAGTAAAATTATTGGGCTAAAATTTCTATCCCTTAGTCTTTTTAAACGTAAAATAGATGTTAGTGAGAATTTTATTTTCAGCCTAATTGAATTTAATATTAAAATAATGTTATAATTTCTCCTACTTAAGTAGGATAATAACGTCTAGTGCTATTAATTCACTTGTTACTCAATTTTCATCAGTAACTCTTTGCGATGAAAAAAGCTCATCTATTACTGTGCTTCGGGACTATCTTTCCGGAAGTACTGTAGATTCCTATATGGAGTTTCTAGCTGATGTTTTATCAGATAGAAAGCCAAAGAAATTTTTTGGCTTTTCGCAGCAGGAAATGCTCGCCAATATCTTTTTATTTGTCATGCACTATAGAAAGACGGGAAATGAAAAATATCTTCACCTTTTTTTAGCAGCTGTTCCCTATTACTTTTCTTCCATAGAATCCCTCAAGACTGATGTATTTGATGCCGATTTAGATGACATTGAAAGCGCAATAAAACGAAAAGATCCGGCTGCAGATGAGCTCATTTCTAAAAGTGCTGCTAGCTTTGCTTCAGCAAAAACCCCCAACTTCATACCTTATGATGTTGCAATGTTTAGCTTTAAGTGTTTTGTACGTGCATTTATTAAGCATAGATGCGAAGAGCTTTTTGATGTATGCGCTGAGCGGTTTGTCAACTGGAGCCGCCTCGAGCAGGTAGAAAATGAGGTGCTAATAAAGGTCTTTACCTTTTATGCAAAGGCGTTAGGTAATGCAAAATTGGAGTTTTTTACATCCATTTGCAAGCAAAAAATAAGTCCATATTTGCAGGCTTTACTTACTGTGGAAGTTACAAAAATTGAGCCTCTTTTAGCACGAGCAAAAAACGGCGAGTGCGTGGAAGCTGAGCTTAACTACCTCGCATCATATCTATTTGGCGAAGAAAAGCCTCGCTATTTTTCTCGCTATTCAGCGCAAGATAAATGGGCCTTTATTGAGCTTTTAGAAATGTGCTGGAAAAAAACAGGAAACCAGCACTATGTAACCCTTATGCTCTATGCAATTCCCTATATGGGAGGAGATCTTGACGCAATACATCTTTCTATCGGGCCTATCGATCGGGCACATCTTGTCGATGCCGTAGCAAGGTGGTATGACTATGAAGCGCCATCTACTGCTCAAGCAGTAAAAATGATACGATTTTTTTCTTCCCTTGTAGTTGAGAAAAAGGATTTTCACATAGCTTCCTGCCATTTTTTGATTGCTCTTGCGTCTTCTGTGGAGCGGATAAAAAACATGCCCCAATTACTGTTTGGGCTAACGCAAACAGGAAGCTTTTCTAAGAACGACTTTGAGTGGACGCTCAGCTTGAATGATGATGAGCGAGAGGCATTAGTCTACATTCTCAACCTTCCGAATTTCCCTATGGATAAGAGAGAGCAATACTTTAGTTATCTACTGAGCGAAGATATCGTTACAGCCTCTCGTCTTCTAGAGCAACTTCCGCTTCCTAGGATATGTCAGCTATTTGAAGAATTAAGTGAAAGGGATGACAACGAATTATGTAAATCATGTTTTCCACACATTGCAAATGGCATTGTTCATTCAAGGGTTAAAAATGGTGCAATCGCCCAACTA
>CAYWZU010000087.1:0-6500 GCA_964462925.1 uncultured bacterium | reverse complement strand
ATTGAAATTTTTTCTGAGCATCCACTTGCACAAAGCATTGTGGACGCAGCAAAACAGGGCAAGCTCACACTTCATGATGGTGAAAATTTCCAAAGCATTGTGGGTAAAGGAGCCAAAGCCGATTGCCTGATATGTGAGGATAAACATCATTGTATTGGTAAACTCTCTTTTATTCTCGAAGAACATGCAGTTCCCCAACCAATTATAGATGAAGTCGACCGCTTGCAAAGACAGGGCAAGACCTCTCTTGTTATCGCGACACATCAAGAAGTCGAAGGCATCATCGCATTGACAGATGAAATTCGTCCTGAAAGCAAAGCACTTATTTCAGGCCTTAAAAAGCTAGGTATCAGGCCTATAATGCTGACAGGTGATCATTTAGCTTCAGCTCAATTTGTGGCACAACAAATTGGAATTACTGAGATAAAAGCCGACCTATTACCCGAAGATAAAGCCTCTGCCATCAAAGAACTTGTCAACCAGCACAAAACGGTAGCGATGGTAGGAGACGGTGTCAACGATGCACCAGCGCTCGCTCTCTCTAATGTCGGGATTACAATCGGCTCATTAGGAAGCGACACAGCACTAGAAGCTGCTTCTATAGTCATCCTCAACGATCGCCTCGATATAATCCCCTTTTTAGTTCGCTTGGGCAGGAAGACAATCAATACAATTAAATTTAACACAGGCTTGGCTATTTCAGTTAAGTTTATTTTTATATCTTTAGCCCTCTTTGGAATGAGTAATTTAGCATTAGCCATCTTTGCTGATGTTGGTGTAACCCTTATCGTGATTTTGATTAGCTTGCGTCTTTTAAAAGTAAAGGAATACACTGGAAATATAAAAAATAATTGACTTTTTTTCGTGGAATCAAGAAAGTGCAGGAAATAACATGAAAAGTAAAAATGACCGATCAAAAAGAATATACATGTCCTATGCATCCAGAAGTACAACAGTCTAACCCAGGTTCTTGTCCAATATGTGGAATGACCTTAGAGCCAAAAACAGCCACAACACAAATTGATGATTCTGAGTATCGAGACATGCTGCACAGATTTTGGATCGGTGCTATTCTGACAATTCCCGTCTTGATATTAGCAGCAAGCAACTTGCTTCCATTTTTACGCATTGAAAATTTCGTGTCAGCTACAAGTTCTCATTGGATTCAGTTCATCATAAGCACACCTATTGTTCTGTGGTCGGGATGGCCATTTTTTGAAAAAGCCTGGTATTCATTGATGAACCGTTCTTTGAATATGTTTTCCTTGATTGCCATGGGCGTGGGAGCGGCCTATTTTTACAGTGTGATCGCAGTTCTGTTTCCAAACTGGTTTCCTGAGTCATTTAAGGAAAATGGTGAACTGTTCATTTATTTTGAAGTGGCTTCTGTGATTACGGTACTTGTTCTTTTAGGACAGGTTTTAGAACTTAAGGCAAAGAGTCAAACTTCTCAGGCGATTAAGGCTTTGCTCGGTCGAGCTGCGAAAAGCGCCCATCTTTTACTCAATGGACAAGAAAAAGAGGTTTCTATTCAAGAGGTAAAAGTAGGAGATCTTTTACGCGTAAAACCTGGCGAGAAAATCCCCGTAGACGGCGTCGTGCTTGAAGGCACAAGCTTTGTAGATGAATCCATGATTACAGGCGAGCCAATGCCTGTAGAAAAGAAAGCCAGTGACCACGTCACTGGAAGCACAATGAACCAAACGGGCAGTTTCATAATGGAAGCAAAACGTGTAGGCAGTGAAACGCTACTTGCTAGAATTGTGCAGATGGTATCCGAAGCACAAAGAACCAAAGCACCCATTCAAAAGCTCGCTGATGTGATTTCTGGGTATTTTGTGCCTGTTGTTGTGCTCGTTGCGGTTATCACATTTATTACTTGGGGGCTAATCGGACCGGAGCCCCGTTTTGCTTTTGCATTGGTCAATGCTGTTGCTGTATTAATCATTGCTTGCCCTTGCGCACTTGGTTTAGCAACGCCTATGTCTATCATGGTCGGAGTAGGAAGAGGAGCCGCAATGGGCGTTCTGATTAAAAATGCTGAAGCTTTAGAAAGGCTTGAAAAGGTCAATACAGTGATGATGGATAAAACAGGGACCCTCACTGAAGGAAAGCCTAAAATTACGCAGATTATAGCCTCTTCGCCTGGACAAGAAAATGAAATTTTACGCCTGGCAGCTTCAGTAGAAAAAAATAGCGAACACCCACTTGGATTGGCGATCGTTCAAGGGGCGCAAGAAAAAAACTTAAATCTCCCAGAAGTTGCACAATTTAATTCAATTACCGGAGGGGGCGTCACTGGAATCGTCGACGGTAAAAAAGTATTCGTTGGTAAAATCAAATTAATGGAAGAAAACCACATTTCTGGCATTGTAAGTTTACAAGCACAAGCAAAAGAGGCCCAAGAACAGGCTCAGACTGCTATATTTGTGGCGATTGATGGAAAAGCAGTTGGATTTATTGCTGTTGCAGATCCTATTAAACCCTCTACCCCTAAGGCGATAGAAGACCTCCATCACCTTGGCATTAAGGTCATCATGCTCACGGGAGATAACGAGTACACAGCTAAAGCCGTAGCCAAAAAATTGAATATAGATGAAGTTCATGCAGGAGTGAACCCCAAAGACAAGAACATCTTAGTGCAGCAACTTAAAAGCGAAAAACAAATTGTCGCAATGACAGGAGATGGAATCAACGACTCCCCTGCACTTGCCGCTGCCGATGTGGGCATAGCTATGGGAACTGGAACGGATGTAGCGATAGAAAGCGCGGGTATAACTTTAGTAAAGGGCGACCTCACAGGTATTGTAAGAGCCATCACACTAAGCCGAGCAACCATGCGCAATATTAGGCAAAATCTTTTCTTTGCATTCATCTACAATATAGCAGGGATCCCTATCGCTGCCGGGATTCTATATCCTTTGACGGGACTTCTTTTAAACCCTATAATTGCAAGTGCGGCTATGGCTTTCAGTTCTGTCTCCGTTATTTGGAATGCACTTAGGCTAAATAAAGTCAAAACTTGATCTGAATCACTTCCATATTGCTAAAAATATACACCATCAAGTATACCCCAGTTATCAACCAGGGGTTCTAATGAATCGTGCGCAAGCCGTGCTGATGGCTGGAAGTATTTACCTTTGCTCTGCATGTACAAGAGTGCCACAAGCCGATGATTGCAAAGTATCATCACTTGTTCAAGAGCGCATCACGAAGCATGTTCATTGGAAACAGGGCTCAAAGGAAGATCAAGAAGTTCAATGTTGCCTTGACCACTTGCTACAACAAGACTTGAATATCGATACCACAACACAGATCGCTCTTCTAAACAACCCAGAGATTCAAGCGAACTTTGAAGAGATTGGCATCGCTCAAGCTGATCTTGTGCAGGCTGGACTATTCCAAAACCCCATTTTTGAAGGGTTTGTCAGGTTTCCTAATAGACGCTCTCTCAAAACGAATACTGAACTATCAGTGACTCAAGGGTTTTTAGATATTTTTTTGATCCCTCTTCGTAAAAAGGTTGCTGCAACTGAACTTGAGCAGGCTGAATATCAAGTGGCTAACGTAGTATTAGATCTTGCCTTTGACGTTCGAGAAACCTACTATAGCTTGCAAGCAGAGCAGACGAAATTGAACCTTTTAGAGCTTCTTGTTGAAGTTACTTCTGCGAGTAATCTACTTGCGGGGCAGCAGCGCCAAGCTGGCAATATCAATGATCTCGAACTACAAAGTCACACAAGCGAGTATCTCCAAGCCAAGCTAGAACTTTCAAAAACTCAAAACCAGATTGCCCATTTACGCAAAGAATTGAATACACTACTCGGGTTAAGGCCATCACAAGATAACTGGCATATTCCCAATGAGCTTCCAGAGCTGCCTGGAGAGGAGATTTCGAAAGAAACTCTACACGCTCTTGCCTTGTCTCAAAGGCTGGATTTGGCAAATGCACGCCTTGAAATTAAACGAATATTTGAAATGGGAGCTACGAAAGAGTGGTGGACATACATGGATGCTTCTGTCGGTATATCTGGAGAAAGAGATACGGATGGAGCGCGCGTCCTCGGCCCCACATTTTTTGCTGCCTTACCTTTTTTTGATCACGGACAAGCAGATCGTGCTCGCCTATTTTCCATGCTTAAGCAGCGGGAACATCAGCTTCAGGCCCTGGAAATTGATGTCCTGTCAGAGGTGACAAGATCTTTAAATCAACTACTTATCAATCGAACTCGCGTAACCATCTTCAACAAAGAGTTCATGCCCCTGCAAGCAAAAATCATCGCTACCTCTCAAAATTTTTATAACGTCATGGGACTTAGCGGGTATAAGTTATTGCATAACAAACAGCAAGAATTACAAGCCAAGATTGAGTATACAATGGCACTTAAAGAGTATTGGGTGACACGAGTAGAACTTGATCGTGCATTAGGAGGAACAGTACACAAATGAATTTGTCTGTATTCACTTTAGGACTTTTTTGCCTTTTGTCTACTCTTGAAGGGATAGAAAGTCTTACGTACACACCAGTCGTAACACCAAATGCAAGCACACTTCCATGGACGATGGAAGATGGCGTAAAAGTGTTTCATCTCACCGCTGAACCTGTGAAGCGTCAATTTGCTCCTGGTTTAGAAGTCAACTGCTGGGGATATAACGGACAGACTCCAGGACCTACTATTGAGGCGGTTGAAGGTGATCGTGTGCGAATATTTGTGACCAACAAACTTCCTGAGCCTACCACAGTACACTGGCATGGCATCTTACTACCAAATGGTATGGACGGTGTGACGGGTCTAAATCAAAAGTCAATCCGTCCAGGAGAGACTTTTAAATATGAATTTACTCTTCGTCAAAGTGGAACGCACATGTATCATCCCCATGCTGATGAAATGACTCAAATTGGACTTGGGATGATGGGATTTTTTATCATCCATCCCAAAAATCCAACTGAAGAAGAAAAGGTTGACCGAGACTTCTGCATTATGCTGCATGAATGGTTTATTCCCGTCGGCGCTGCAACCCCAGATCCCATGGTCATGCTCGATTTTAACTACTTTACGTTTAACAGCACCGTCTGGCCAGGTACAGAACCCCTTGTTGTAAAGCAGGGTCAAAAAGTCCGAATAAGACTCGGCAACCTGAGTATGGATAGCCACCCCATTCACTTACACGGATATGAATTTACGGTGACAGCTCAAGGGGCAAGAAGGATGAGACCTAGTGCACAGTATGAGGCTGTAACGATAAATGTCCCCGTAGGTGATACCAAAGATATTGAATTTATTGCCGACGCTCCAGGAGACTGGGCACTACATTGTCATAAAACACATCACATTATGAATGGTATGGTACACGATATCCCTAACCTTATTGGCGTTGACCAAAAAGGCATTGAAGAAACAATCCAAAAGCTCCTGCCAGACTATATGGCCATGGGACAAGCTGGAATGGGTGAAATGTTTGAAATGCACGGCATGCAACGGCCTCCAAATTATCTTCCCTTTGGGGCACCGGGGCAGTTTGGTACAATTGAAATGGGAGGAATGTTTACGGTGTTGAAAGTACGCGAGGGCATTACAAACTATACCGACCCAGGCTGGTACCAAAATCCCCCAGGAACCGTTGCAGAAGCCTTTGGAGGCACACCACTGATGGAACAAAAACATCACATGCATCATTGAGGAAATTTTATGAAGAATTCAAAAGTCTTTTTTTTGACTATCTTGATGTACCTTTTGCTCGTTCAGGTCCGAGCCTTTAGTCATGAGGGCCATCAAGAAGAAGCAGCGCAAGTACAAGTTGAAGAGGTGACTGTTGATAAAATCATTAAATGGGTGGGAAACTTTCACCCTATTCTTTTGCATTTTCCAATCGCACTTATCACCATGGCAGCAGTTTCAGAGCTGCTTTTTTTCTGGAATGGATACTCCTTATTTGATCAAGCATCACGGTTCATGGTTCTGGCGGCAGCCGTAACAATTATTCCAACCGTCTTGACTGGACTTGCGTATGGCTACAATGCTCAATATGAGGGGGTAATGGCTACTTATTTCTGGTGGCATCGCTTCTTTGGTATATTTACAGCGTTGCTGGCAATAATAACAGCAGTAATCAGAGAGCTTCCACCGCAAAAATTCCCCTACCTGAGAACAGCATACTACGTTTGTCTCTCATTGCTATTTATTAGCGTAAACGTAACAGGATTCTTAGGGGGAAGCCTCACATTTGGGATAGGACATCTTTGGCCGCCATTTTTATAACCCCTCCAGAGATGTTACAGAGGCCATTGAACCTACTTAGACGACGATATGATCATGGCACACTGGCGGCACAGTTTAACACTCGCCTCCCCTACACTCCCTATCACATCACAGTTGATCACAATACTCGCACCTCGTACAATAGTGCTGTGAGCAGATGACATGTGCTGACAAATAAGGGAAAACAGCGGACTCATAATCCGTTGGTCGCAGGTTCAAGTCCTGCTTGCCCCAATCCTT
>CAYWZU010000086.1:0-6667 GCA_964462925.1 uncultured bacterium | reverse complement strand
GTGCGCTGTTACGTAGTTTTCTTGCACCATATTGCGAAGCCACGGATGGCGCCTTAGTCTTCTTGGTCGAATTACTGGAAATTCAGTCTTAGTAAAAAATTGCTCGGCCATCTATGCTCCTACAAAAAATCAAGGTTATACCAAAAGGTCTATTTTATGAATCGATTTGCCATACTGATAACTGGTTATTCGCTCCTTCTTTTAATCGGAGGGGTTACAGGCTATTTTCTCGCAGGCTCTATCCCATCTCTTCTGATGAGCACGATATTTGCCATTTTGCTTATTGGTGCTATTTTTTGCAGGATGTATAACACGATTTTTGCTCTTCTTGGAATTTTGGCCCTCTTTTTTGCCTACCGCTGGGGAGTAGGTAACTTTATGCCTCCTGGCATGCTCTGCATTTTGACCGTAGCTGTTGGTGTCGTCGGTTATCTCATTAGAAGGAGAGCTTAATTTCATTCTCCTCGGTAATTTGTGAATTGCAGATAGTTTGTAAATAAATTATTTATTTGATACACTAGGGGTTGATACTATGAGGAAGTATGACTATCATAGGACCCCAGTTTTCGCACTCTCAACAGCCGGAAGAGGGCTCCACCTCTTCCAAGGCAAAGAAAAGCCGCTTTACAGAGGCTGCCGAAAAAAGCCTTAAGCGCTCTAGAGATAGCTCATCTGAAGAGACTTCAGAAACCACCCACTCCTACAGCATTAGTAAATCAGTAGATGATACTCTTCAAAAACTTGCCCACCTTACGCGAAAACGCTCGCTTTCAAGCCAAGATTTACCCCTAATATTTAAGCTTGAAAGCGAGCTACGGGAAATCGTAGAACTTCCTCATTTTGCAGGCAAAGAACGATACCAGAAGATTTATGAAGAAACAGCGCTCCCACTTCTTCAGAAAGCAAAACTCTTTATTAGAAATCATCCGATGCACTTTTCTGTAAAAGCTTCGGCGGAAAAGGGTAAAGCCTTCACGGTTGGCTTTGAAACGCTCAAAGGTATTTCAAATATAAGAAAGTTACAAGCAAATGTTCAGTCAGCGCAAGAAGTATTTCTTTTCCCTAAAAAAGGCTCTGTACTCAAGCGCATGAATGCAAAGGCAAAAGAGGAATCATTTCAAGTAGAGAGCCTTCTCAATATTATGTCAGAAGGATCTGTGATAGGCACATTCGAATTTCGCAGTAAGCATATAGATGCTAAGCCCTTTGTAAATATGGTATTACTAAGAGATCTTGCTGAAAAGCCAACAGCTCAAGAAAAAATATTCGAAAGACTTTCAAAAGAATCTGAATATATCGGCTGTCTTACTGGTGAGCTCCAACTTCTAGATCTTCATAACGCTAACCTTGCAGTCCGCCCAGATATTTCTGAGGAAGTGAAAAGATATACGGATTTTGTTGTAGATGGAAAAAAATCTTCTCTTAATAAATTAATCGTTGACTATTTGAATGACGAAATTGATCCGATGACATCGATTTCCTATAAGAAAAATGGGGCTAGGTATGAATGCTCATTTAGCAAGCTTCCAAATGATTTAAGAATGGCTTTTGATTCTCCTTGGAGCTTTGTGGTTTTTGATACAGATAGGGCACTTGGAGAAAATAACAGTTTGCAATACCAGATAGTAGCTGGCAAAAAAAGTCATTTGGTGCCTTTGCGGTCTTGCCTATTAGAATCTGAAATTAAAGACAAACCTCTTTCTGATGAAACAATTAGTCGCCTTCTTAATTCAAGAGATGAAGAAGCAAATGCCTGGGCAAGTGGAAAAGATGCTCCAATCTATAAGCATCTCAAAGCAGAAGCAATTGCCTATGTACAAAACTTTGTTCAAGAAAAACTGAAAAAATATGCATTAAGCGAAGTTGGCAAAACTCATCCAGATATTACCATGAATAGGATTCGTGCACGCTTCATGCACGATATAACAAGACCGACTGAAGAGAATATACAGTTTTGGAAATTCATTAAAGACAACTCAAGCCTTCAAGGAGATGTTGAATCCTTCTCCATGCAAAGAAGACTTGCTTACCAGCTTTTTCCTCCACTAACGCTCCAGCAGCAACAGGCATTAATAGAGAGGCAAGATGCACGAAAAAGCTATTTAGAGGGCTATCAGAAACTCGAATCAAGTAAACGGGCTAACATAGGCGAGCTTGAAGAATTCATCCAATCTAATCCTACACTCTTTAGCACACCGAAAAGAAAAGAGCTTCTTCACGAGATTGAAAGAATAAAGCAGTTTAGCGACAAAACTACAGTAGGGTGGATAGAATCTTATTTTAGGGGCTCAAGATATGAACAGATCGTGAGACTTAAAGAAAAGATCTTAAACGAGTCAAGACCTACCTACTTCAATCTAATGAAAGTTATGTACCCACTGCTTGCAGATGTGTATGAGCTGGCTTTACATATACCAGGAGAAGAAAATCCAGGCAGTTTAATTGGATATTTTGATTATCCAATAGAGCGCATTATTGAGAAAATAAGAGAAAAGGCACATCCTTCAAGTCCCATGGGCCGTCTTGCAACGCACGTAGAAAAAGAGATGGCAGCTGTTACTAATCCTTCATTTTTTGGAATATTTAAAAAGTAACAAATAGTGTAGTCTTACACTATATGACGTACGTTTCAATCAAAAGCTCACACTTTTTTGAAGAATTCTGCAAAGGCAATCTAGATTGCAGTGTTGAAGGAAAGGAGCTTGTCTTTTCAAATGAGTGCTTAGCGCTTGAAGCTCCGGCAAATCTTATAGGCTGGCTTTGGAATTGGCACGTCAACAGATCAACAACTGAAAATGCTAGACGAATAAGCGACCTTGCCCACGATAAACTTGCTGCTATTTTGCATCCGTCTGTACAGGATAAAGAGCGAATAATACTTACGTGCCGAGCGGCAAGCAGAACCTGCCTTGAGATTGCAAAACTTGTAGAAAATCAGTCTAAAGAGCTCTTTGAGCTCCTTGAAGAACATGGAAGGGAATTTTTAAATAGAGAATCAAATCTCTCAGGTCTTGACCCGGTGCGAGTTGCTTGTCAAAACCAAACGTTTAAAACTGCACTTGAGCTGCTAGTAAATAAGCGAGGAAAAATTGAAGAAGCAGAGGGTCATTTTGATGTCTTAGTAGGCCTTGCTTATCATGCAAGATACTTTGCTCTTTGCAGGCAACTTATAGCGCTTGGCGGAAATCCCGGAGAGAGCGTTAAAGAGCCCTCGATTCTCTTTGATGCGATAAATGAGGGCCAAGAGGAGGTGGCGATTCGTCTTGTGGAAGGGGGAACTACCCTTCAAAAACGCGAGCAAGGAAAATTTCCCCTTCATCTTGCGGCTGCAAAGGGATTTTCAAGACTTGTGCAGGTAATGCTTAAGCATGGCGCAAAAGTCTCTGCAACTGATTGGATGGAAAATACAGCCCTTCATGAAGCGTGCAGAGGATTTCATGCAGAATGTGCAAAAATCCTTTTAGAACATCATGTCGATGTTTCAAAAATAAACAAGGAAATCGACCCTAAAACAAAAGATATTTGCCAGGGTACTTCTGCCCTTTCAATCCCTGCAAAAAATAGAGCAAGAGCCGCTAGTTTTTACGGAGCAATTCTTTCCTCATACCACATTCCTGAGGGTATTTTAGCGGCAGATGGTGTCGAGGCCTTTCTTGCAGAATGCGCCAAAAAACCAGAAAATCTCATACATAGGCAGGAAAATCCATTTGAACTTGCTCTTCTCTTTCAAGATGTTGAACTTGCCAAGGCAGTAGCGGGAGTGATGTCATTAAATGAGCTTTTTGAGCATGTAAAAAGACTAAAACTCCACTATCCCACAAGCAATTTGGGGGCTATTGAATTTTGCTACCTTTCACTCTCAAATCGCCATTTACAGCAAGAAATTGAAGAACTGAGGGTACTAAATCCTGCAAAAGATGTTTCCTTAGACGAGCTCCTTACGTATACAAATTCAGAAAGTGAGAAAAGCTTGCTGAAGGCATTTATAGCCCGAATTATTGGCAAATCTCAGATGACAGGATTATTTTCTGGAGAAGAGGAAATAAATCGCTTCTACGCCCTCCTTACGAGTTGCCTAAAAAATTGCATCATTAGCTTAGAGGGACTGCCGGAGAAGAGAGCATTTGTAGCACAAACACTCGTCGATCTTGAAAAGCAGGAGCAGCATTCAGCTGGCAGCTATTTCTCTGTAATAACAAAATTGTTTCGAACAATTCGCAAGGAGCAGCCACTTCGCTTTGATAAAAAGATACAAATCATGCTTTCAGAGCATCGTGAAGAGCTCCTCCGCCGCTGTTTAGATCCATCGCGAGCTAACGCTCATAATGAATATAATTTTGTGCTCACTCGAATTGGTAAAGAATTTGGACTTCCAGGGCTGGACACTTGCGAGCATTATAAACCAACTGTCGGACAGTGCGATCTCGAAGGTGTACGTCGTAGATTTTGGCAGATTTATACGCCAGAGTCTATTATTAAGGAATGTATCGAACCCGCCTTTGAGAAAGATCCTGCCTTAAAAAATGAATTCTGCTCTTGGATGCTAGAAAAAATGCCGGCTAATTGGGGATCTGCTCCTGGGCTGCGTTTTGCAGAGCTTAAAGAAAGCCCAGATACTAAACCCGAAGATCTCTTAGAATTTTTGCACAAAAACGGCGTTGAAATCCAAGAAGGTGCATCTCATGAAGAGGCAATAGAGGCAACAAGGCAGAGAGAATACCTTAAACGCGAGGTGTTTCATGAAGGAAAAATCATGCCTCACGCTATTGCCCGCATGCTTGCGGGATTAGATGATACAGTTCTTCTCTCATCGCGATTAGAGCACGAGGCTTCCCCCACAACATTTGCAAGCAACTGGAAAAAGAAAATCTTAGACCTTGTTTAAAGAGAAGAAAGGAGCAAAATGGCTATAAAATGCGACCCTTTCGGCCTTTATGTCCTCTATGTCATTTGGTCGTTTATATCCCTTCATAAATTGTCGATAACTTCGATATTTATGCACAACCCGGTAAGTTACCGACACCATGAACAAATGCTCAACACTCTTATGAACAAGTTATCGACAGAGGAATTCTCTAGAGGAAACATGGTTATCAACACTTCCACAACATAAGAAGAAGAGGAAGAGAAATTTAGATAAATACTATTCTTCTTTCTAGCGTTGTGGATATTGTCTACTTTGACTGTCTTGGGATGTGAACGAGATCTTGGCGATCCTTCTCCTCAAAAATTTCCCTCCATTTGAAGGCAGCATCCTCAAACTCAGAGGCAACCTCTTGAAGCTCGTCGATGCTCATGTTGGAGAAGTTTCCTATATGGTGAAGGGTAATCTGGTAGAGATTTTCATCTATAGTGAGCCAGGTATGGATTCTATCATAGGAAGTTTCAAGGTGAAACTGGGTCGCTTTGCGAACGCTTGGGGGGATAAAGTTGTCGCCCCTATAGACTGATGCACTTAAGTGAAGTTTAGACCCAAGATCGACTGGTTGCAAGAAGACCCCGTGCGTAGCATTTCCAATCCTTGCAATTTGCAAAGTTGAAAGTCGATGAAACACACTTTGTATTTCTTCCTTTGTGACCATACCAATCCCCCCATGGCTCTATTATACATTAAAAATTATTTTATGTTACGTATTTTGTTTACTTCGTGTAGAATATTTCCTCTCAATAGGATAGAAACCGGATGAAAATCAATAGTAAAAAGGCAAAAGAATTACTTTGTGCTGGAGGCGTTGTTGCCATTCCAACTGAGACTGTCTATGGTCTTGCTGCAAGAGTAGATAGTCCCTCTGCCATTGAAAAGATTTTCACCCTAAAGGGAAGGCCAGCTAACAACCCTCTTATTGTGCACATTGGTTCAAAGGCTGAGATCAAAGCAACAATGCCAGGCCTTGATGCCCTTATGTCAGCTTTTTGGCCTGGACCTATGACAGTGGTCCTGCCTGTCGAAGAAAACAGCATCTTGCCCGTTGTACGTGCCAATTTACCAACATGCGCCTTCCGTATGCCAAACCATCCAGTCACGCTTGATCTTTTACAAGAAACTGGCCCTCTTGTCGCGCCTTCTGCAAACCTGAGCGGCTCGCCCTCTGCGACAAAGCCAGAACATGTCGAAAAAGATTTTGGAATTGATTTTCCCGTGCTCGATGGCGGATCCTGCCATCACGGCGTGGAATCGACCATACTGATTTGTAATGAAGGCATATGGCAACTAGGCCGCCTCGGTGCAATTTCACAGGAAAAGATTGCTGAAGTGTTGGGCTATAGTCCAGAATTTGTCACAAAGAAAGGCATTATCTGCCCAGGCCAGCTTCTTTCCCACTACGCCCCCAAAGCAAAGCTCTACTTAGAGGAGCATCCTTGCCAAGCTGTAATTGGCTTTTCAAATCGATCCTACTCAAAAGGGTGCAAGCTTTTTTCCTTAAGCCATAGCGAGGATCCAATCGAGGCTGCCCGCAACCTCTACGATACCCTGCGCGAACTCGACAACGAAGGCATCCAAGAAGCCTGGATAGACATGGATTTTCCGAGTACCGGCCTCTGGAAAACCATAAGAGAGCGCTTGCATAAAGCCGCTTCCAACAAATCTTGAAGATTTGCTATTATTTTCGACTTATCTGGGTGTAGCGCAGCTTGGCTAGCGCACTTGCATGGGGTGCAAGGGGTC
>CAYWZU010000085.1:0-6720 GCA_964462925.1 uncultured bacterium | reverse complement strand
AATTTTGAGATATCATCAAGCCTTTTTTAGGGAAATTTCATATGCCTCACGTAGCACAGACAATTCTAGTAGAACTTCATGCGCTTTTTACAGATGCCATTCACTCAAGCCTTGGCCCGATCACTTCCGTTGTTGAGGTAGCCCCCTCGACGCAGGCGAGTTTTGGCCATTATCAATGCAACAGTGCTATGAAGCTCTCAAAAGAGTGCAAAATGAACCCAAGGCAGATTGCAGAAAAAATTGTGAATGCCTGCAAAAAAGACGGTCTCATCGAAAAACTGGAAATCGCGGGACCGGGCTTTATCAATATCACACTTACAAAAGATGCGCTCGCTAAAAAAGTACAAGCCAGTCTTGATGATAGCCGCCTTGGGATAAAGGCGGTAAAAAAGGAAAAAATTATCATCGATTTTTCCAGTCCAAATGCCGCAAAAGAAATGCATGTCGGACATCTCCGTTCAACAATCATCGGGGACTCGCTAGCAAGGCTTTTTGAATTTTTAGGCGATGAGGTTTTGCGCCTTAATCATATAGGGGACTGGGGAACCTCTTTTGGCATGCTTATAGCCTATATTAAACAGTTCGTAGGCGATACTAAAGACGTTACCCTGCAGGACCTTGTACGCTACTACAAAGAGGGGAAAAAGCGCTTTGATGAGGATCCTGAATTTAAAAAGAGCGCGCAGCTTGAGGTTGTAGCTCTCCAAAGCGGTGAAAAACAAGCTCTAGAGGCGTGGCAAGCGATATGCGAGATATCTCGAAAGGCATATCAAGAGATTTACGACCTCTTAGATATTCGCCTCGTGGAACGCGGTGAATCTTTTTATAACCCCTATCTTAAAGATGTGGTAGAAGATTTGGAGAAAAAGGGTCTTGTTACACTATCTGAAGGTGCAAAATGCATATTTCTTGAAGGCTTTCAGCTTCCTCTTATGGTGCAAAAAACAGATGGAGGCTATAACTACGACACCACCGATATGGCTGCAATACGGCATCGAATCAATGATGAAAAAGCAAATAGGATTATTATAGTTACAGATGCAGGGCAGGCAAATCACTTCCAAATGATATTTCAGGCTGCAATAAGGGCTGGATATCTTGATCCTGCTAAAGTCAGGGCAGACCACGTGCCCTTTGGCGTTGTGCTCGGTCAAGATGGCAAGAAGTTTCGCACCAGATCCGGTGAAACAGAGCGGCTGATTGACCTCATTGAAGCAGCGGTCAATAAAGCAGAGGAAATTCTCAATGAGAAAAACCCAGATTGGACCATAGATGATAAAAAGAGAATCGCAAAAGCGCTTGGCGTAAATGCAATCAAGTATTCAGATCTTTCTAGCCACCGCATAAGCGATTATCTTTTTAGTTATGAAAAGATGCTTCGCTTTGAAGGTAATACTGCAGCTTTTATCATGTATTCTTATGTTAGAGTGCAGGGAATCATCCGCAAAGTTGGGATAGATCCAAAAGCGGTTTTGGGAGAAATTGTACTTTCTCATCCTTCAGAAGTTTCGCTCGCATTAAAACTTGCTCAATTTGGTGAAACGCTCGATCAAATGGCAGAAGAGCTTTTGCCAAATCGACTCACAGAATACCTGTACGGCCTTTCGGAGACTTTCAACGCTTTCTTTAGAGACTGCAGGGTTGAAGGATCGGATGAGCAAACATCCAGGCTTCTTTTAACAGAAGCAACAGGTCGAACTCTTTTGCAAGGAATGCAAATTTTGGGACTTGTCGCAGTTGAAAAGATGTAATTTTTGTCATTCTCGAAAAAAAATCGAAAAAAATCTTCCTATAAAAACATGCCCTACAGTAGCTCGTGGAACAAAAACTCAAAATAATCGCGCAACAGGCGTGATTTTTTTTTGCTTTTGCAGTTGACAAAAGCTGAGAAAATCTGGCAGAGTCACAAGGTATGTTGAAAAGAAAAAAGGAAAGCAATTTTATGAACAAAAAACAAGTATTCTTTGCAAGTTTGCTCTGCCTCGGTTCACTTGGAAGCGTTCAAGCGCAAGAAATGAATCGTACAGGATCAGGATTTAGATCAGCAGTTGAACTTACACAAGGCTATCGTAATGATAACCTTAACCTGAAAGTTCGTCACCATGATAGAGCTAAGTACAAAAACATCGATACCTGGACAACACGCGTCGGGTATATGGCTGAAAAAGATGATATGTTCTTTACTGGCTTTGCTGGTGTAGGTGATGTTTATGATGGAAGACTCCACAGAAGCCACCACCATCATCATTCACGTAAAGTAAATGGCGATTACACTGCAGATTTCTCAGCTCTTTTTGGTAAGCGCTTTGCTTTTGACAATGGCTGGTACCTCGCTCCTATGGTAGGTTACGGAGTTTACTTCCAAGACTTCCATACAAAGCACCATTCAAAAGAAAGACTTAAAGCTTTGTGGTATGCACCTCAGTTTGCTCTTTGCCTCAAAAAGGATTTCTCAGACAATCTGAAGGGTTATATCAACTATACACTCTTGTATCCACTTAGCCTCCAAACAAAAACACGTAAGCACTCAGGCGGCCATACAAGAACAGTTGAAAACAAAGCTTATGATTCAGCTGGTAACATCTTGACTGTTGGTCTTAACTGGATGTTTGCATCAAATTGGTCACTTAGACCAGAAATTGAAGGTATGGAGTTCTACTCCAATGGCGCACACCACAAGAGTGGTCATGCTCATCGTTCAGCGATTGAATATCGCCTCGTATTGAACTACGCCTTCTAATTTCTAAGTTGTTTGCAAGTTCGATTTGCCCGGGTGTGCTTCTCCAGCGCAGCCCGGGTTTTATAGCATTGTTAAAGCATGGTCGATCCATGTTTTTTTCTTTTTTGAGTAAATCTCACATTATCCTATCTGAAAGGACCAAAAGGACATTGGTTTATAGTCGTTTTTGTCGTTTATGTCCTTTATGTCGTTTTGGTCATTTGTCTTTTGTCGGGACAAAAGATGATATGTTATTCAAGATTGGTTAAAGAAGGGGTGTCTTACTAGGCTCGCCAGCGATTTCCTGTACATACTTTGGGATAGCAAAACCAGGCATTTCTTTCATAAGCTCTTGTATGAGCTTTCTACCTTCTGCGATTGAGACTTTGAAGTGGCTTGATCCCTGCACTTCATCAAGCTGATGCAAATAATAGGGAGTGATGCCATGATCAACTAGGCCTTGCAAGAGGGCCTTTAGGGATGCCTTAGAATTGTTCACGCCGTTTAGGAGTACTGTTTGGTTGAGGATGGGGATTCCAAGCTTTTGAATGCTTTTGAGGGCCGTCCAGACATCATCATCAAATTCATTGATGTGATTTGCATGATTAATGAACCAAATTTGCTTGGGAATGCTTTTAAGCATTTCTAAGAAGCTTTCATCTGCCCTCTCTGGTATTCCCATGAGAAAGCGGCTATGAAAGCGTATTCGCTTTACGTGAGCTATAGCTGCTATGTTTTCCAAAAGCCTGCCTAAAACATCATCTGAGAGGGATAGGGGATCGCCGCCTGAAAGGATAACTTCTTCAATGCTTGCATCATTTGCTAAACGCTGAAGCTCTTTCGCGTAGGTTTTGTCTTCTGTTTCATAGTCAAAGTTTTTACGAAAACAGTAGCGACAGTGCATTGCACAGGCCGATGTGGCAAGAATAAGCGCACGCTCTGAATACTTTTGCAATAGCTTGTCCTCTAGTGCAAAAGCTGCATCATCAACTGGGTCTACAGTAAAGTCAGGGTGGAGAATTTGCTCTTTTTTAAGGGGAACAAATTGCAAAAAGAGTGGATCGGCGAGTGAGTTTTTTTCCATTTTTTCGGCAAGGCGTTTTGGCAGATGCAAGCGAAACTCAGGCTTAATATCTAATGCCTCTCTATTTTCTTCAGAAAGCTCTAGATACGTAGCAAGGTCGTAGAAATTTGTAAAATTTTGTCTTAAGACTCTTCGCCAGTCTGTTGTTAATGGAATTATCATGCAAAGATAATACCTGAAACAGCTATTTATTTTTAGCTATACTCTTAGCAAAAGGGAGCTCTTGAACTTAATTTGGTAGAGGCATAAGCTTCAGCATATGACTATTATTCAGAGTGAACTTTCATCAATCTTTCCGGACAGAATAGGTCCTGAGCAAAAGGAAATTCCTGCGTTTCCAGAGATTCCAAAAACTCTCTCGTCACGCTTTTTTTATAGTGTATCTGAACTTGGCACATACTCCTTTCAAAGTGTGCCAGGGCCCTATGGAAGAGTATTTGGAGTAATTATTATTGGCTCCGGGTATGTTGCCGGGACTTTTTTAGCTGTTGCTGAATCACTCTCACTTCTAGTTCTAGGTCTTGGTATTGACCTTGTGCACCAGGCAACATATAGCCGTTTTTCTGCAGTTAATAGTCTTGCACTTCGGGCCTATAGCATGGCAATAGAGGCAGCAGGAATAGGTGCTTTAGAGGTCACGCTGCTTGTAAAAAAGGCCTTTTCTGAATATCACTCATTCAACATGCTTGCAGCACATTTTGTGCATTACTATTCATATCCTTTACTCAAGCTTGCTGACAGAATAGAGCATGGCTATCTTGAGGGAGGCGTAAAGCACTTTATTGAAAAAGGCCCTCTTCTAGAGATACTCTATCGCCTCCGAGAGGACTTTAAACTAGAAGTTTCGGAAGCTGAATTTAAAGCTCGCCTTAATGAGCGCTCCCTCCTTGTATTTTTCCATCTACATGCTGAGCATCGCACTGTATTTCCAAAGAATATATTTACAATCTTTGATGAAGAAAATCGTGACGGCTTTAGAAAATGCCTTAGAGATTTTATCGACTACTTGTTTGAGCCAGTGCAGCAAATCCCTGATGATGAGTTAGACTGTGGATATGACAGGGAGTATCAGAGAAAGCTCTGCCTTTACATAAAGACTGCATTTAAAGAAATTTATCAAACAGAAGAACTCTTAAGGTATATAGATGGGGGAAAAGAGGCTTTTGAAGGCTTTTATAACCAGATATTTATACCGCTTGCAAAACTTGCCCAGCTTTATGAGCTTGAAGCAAATCAAATTGACTGCCCATACACAGAGAAGATGCTGGAAAGATACAGTTTACTTGAGTCTTGCCGTAAAAAGATTGCAACTGTTGGCAATAGGGCTGACCTTGTAAAAAACCTTCTCACAGGAGATTCTCAAGACGATCTTGTGAAAATGATAGGCGAGCTTGCAGGAGAACTCCATCAGGGGCAAATTCTCACAAGGGTAACATTCAATATTGCTACCCGCGAGAGGTCTGACACAAAACTCTTTGATAAAGCGTGCCAAGAAGCTCTTAAAGAGCTTCAAGAAGATGTTCCCCAATAAGCTTTTTTATTTATTGGTGTATAGCGGCAAACTGAGGCAGCTCTTGCTCTTTTACCGATCTTCTTTGGACAGATGCGCCAAGATTTGTCAGTTTTGAGACAAGATTTTCATAGCCTCTATCAAGAAAATGCAGCCCAGAGATAGTGCTCTCATCTTTGGAGATCAAAGCCGCCATTAAATAGGCAAAGCCTGCTCTAAGATCAGGAATAGCTATTTTCTTGCCGGAAAGTACACTTTCGCCCTTTATAGCTATGCTGTGATAAAAGCTATGTGATGCAAATCGGCAAAGTTTGCCTCCTAGGCACTGCTTAAATAGGGAGATATCTGCCCCCATCTCGCGAAGAGCCTCTGTAAAGCCAAATCGATTCTCGTAGACTGTTTCGTGGACAATAGATGTGCCTGCAGCTTGCGTAAGAAGTACAACAAAGGGTGGCTGCCAGTCAGTCATAAAGCCGGGGTGGACGTCGGTTTCTAAGTGGAGGCCGCCCTGGAGTGGTCCATCGTAGAAAAATTCTATGCCGTCTTTTTTGACTGCAAAGCCTCCGCCAATCTCTCTTAGCTTATTGAGGAATGTGATCATATTGATGTGGTCTGCACCTTTAACAAAAACACGGCCCTTAGTGCCGATAGCTGCCATTCCGAATGAAGCTGCCTCTATACGGTCGTAGCAGACGGTATGTTCAACATCATAGAATTTTCTTGTTCCCTGTATTCTGATGGTGCGATCTACGTCGAGAGATATATGTGCGCCAAGTTTTTGCAAAAAGAGTATAAGATCGACAATTTCTGGCTCAATAGCTGCATTTTTGATGATAGTTGTGCCTTTGGCGGTAACTGAAGCCATAATTGTATTTTCAGTGGCACCTACAGACGGGTAGGGAAGATGGATAAGGGCTCCATGCAGGCCATTATGGGCATGGGCGAAATAGGCGCTTTCGCGCTTCATATCGCGAAGCTCAATAACGGCTCCAAGCTGCCTGAGTGCCTCCAGGTGAAATTCAACTGCCCTATTGCCAATCTTGCAGCCTCCTACAGTTGGAACAATAACATCTTCGTCAGTGCGGCCTAAAAGGGCTCCAATCATCAAAATTGGTATGCGGTTTGACCCTGAAAAGCGCTGAGGGATATAGGATGTTTTAAGCTCTTTTGTCTCACATTCAAGGATTCCAGCCTCTTTGTCCCAGTTAACCTGCATGCCGATCTCGCGGCATAGGGCTACTGTGACCTCTACATCGCCAATATTTGGCACGTTGTAGAAGGTGCAGCGCTTATCTGAGAGAAGCGATGCAACAAGGAGCTTGGTCATGGCGTTTTTTGCTCCTGCCGCTTTTACTTCGCCAATAAGAGGTGTTCCGCCTTTAATCTGTAGTACTTCGTCCATAAGGG
>CAYWZU010000084.1:0-6890 GCA_964462925.1 uncultured bacterium | reverse complement strand
CTTCGCTCACTAGATAAGGCTTTTTTAAGCTAAAATGTCCAAACTCGAGGCCCAGGTCGCCTTTAGTGACCTGGGCTAATCGCCAAAACTTTTTCGCGAGTTATTTAAAACTTATTTACGGCCTTTTTTGCGGCTTGAGCTTGCAGCCTCTGATGAAGATTTGCTTCGATGTGAGTCTTGAGTTGCTGGTTTTTTTGAGACTCTGTCTCCACTTTGGGTCTTACGGCGGCGACGATTTCTTGATGGCGCTGCTGGAGGTGCCATCTCTTCTGCCCTTTGAGAAGGAGGGGTTATAGGATCAGAAATAGAGGAAGATTGTTGCTCTGGCTCTTTTTGCGCCTCTCTTAGTGCTGCTTCTTTTGCAGCATCTTCAGCTGCTTTTCTAGTAGCTTCTTCTTGAGCTTTGCGAGCGGCAGCTTCCTCTTCTGCTTTTTGGGTCGCAGCGATTAATGCAGCTTCTTCTTCAGAAGAGATACTTTTTTCAGCTTCTGGAGATGATACGGGTGCGGTCGGCTTTTCTGTTTCTGGCTGAGGTGGTGGAGTAGATACCTTTACAAGTTCTCCAATTTTTTCAATCATTGAGGAAAGCTTAGGCTCTTCTCTCTTTCGCTTTGCAAGTACATGTTGACCAAGCTCTTCAGCCTTTTTTGCAGCAGCTACAAGATCTTCATCTTGTTGAGTCGCGCCATCAGTAATCAAGGCTGTCATGCTTTGATAAATTGCGCTAAGGCCAACAACTGGATCATTTTTATGAAAGAGTCCGCCAATAACGGGCACGTTGCTGAGCGCGCGGACAACTCTTGAACACCAGTGTGTCTTTGAACCAATGGTTCCACCTTCTGAGAGAAAGTTTATGTTCCAATCTGCTCTGTTGAAATTTTTTAGTACTATTCTGTCTGACATAGATTCTCCGTTTGTAAATTACTATGGCTTAAAATCGACTTCGCAACAAAGTCCGAGTTAAAGAGTGTACAGAGTCAGGCAAATGTTGTCAGCAGCCAATTGGAGAAAGCGAGGTAAGTTGAAGTGGTAAGGATATCTGTAAGCATCAAAACTACAGGTCCTGATGCAACTTTTGGATCAAGGGAAAAAGTATGCAGAATAATAGGAAAAAGAGAGCCGAGAGTTGAGGAGACAATCATAGCAATAAATATACTAATACTTACAGCAAGCATAGTATGAAAGTTGTTTGCCCAGATCCAAAAAATGGATCCTATAATGAAAGCAGATGTTATGCCAAGTAAAATGGTTGTTTTCCATTCCAGAACAATTCTTTTAATGAGTCGAGCTACGTGTACTTTGCCAAAATGTAAAAAATGCATGCTGAGGGTCATCGACTGCATGGCAACAGATTCACCAAGTGAAAGTACAAGGGGAATAAAGGTAGCAAGAACGACATATTTTGAAAGTATGGGAGAGTAGTAGGCACCGATAGTTGCGCAGATAAGACCTGCTACGATATTGCAAAGAAGCCAAGGCATTCTGTATCGATATTCTTGCCTTGTGCTATCGAGTTTGCCAAGGTGTAGGGATAGTCCTATTAATTGAAATACATCCTTACTTGTAAATTCCTGCTCGGGGATAAGTTCAAAAACTCCTTTGAGGTGTTTTGCATCATCAACAATAGGAAGGGCCTGGATGCCGTGCTTTTCAAGGAGACGAAGACCATGTTCTAAGGTATCTGTTTCATGTGCGGTATAGATTGTTTCGTCTACAATATCAGCAAGTTTTGTGCTGGGGTCTGAAAGGAGTAAATCTCGAGTTGAGACAATCCCAGTGATTCGATGCTCATCATCTACAGCATAGAAATAGCGAATGAGATGTTCAATAGATCTTTTTCGCAAAATGATGAGGACCTCTTCAATTGAGAGCTCTTCATAAAACGCTGTCGCCGCTGGGACCATATAGGTTGCAAGGGGCGATGCAAGATCCTGTGATGTAAGGCCTTTACCTGTATCTATTCTCATATTTTTCCCTATATCGCACAAATTGCTAAATCGCTACAATGCCGATTTACTAGATGAGGTTTTCCTATGCGTGCGCTTGCAGCTTTGCCATGTATGTTGTTGTTAAGTTCCTTTCAGATTGCCCCCTCCCAAGAGGAGTCTAGGAGTATCCAAAGGGTGGGCAGACAAGAGGCAAAAGAAATATGGCTTGAGACGATTAAACATTATGCGCATCTAAAAGACTGGAGGGCTGTCGGCCACATTGCAAAACAGGCAATAGATGATGATATCACCCTTGGAACAATCATTGCATTAGCAGAAGAAATAGATGCAGAACCTTTACTTAGAGCTACAGTTGCTGCCCATAATATTCGAGAACTTCTTGGAAGTAATGGGATAGAAAAGAGCGATCTCTTCCGAATAGCCCTTTTTATTGAGACAGAACTGCACTCTACTCGTGATTCCTTAAAGAACAACTACATTAGCCGAAGAGCTACGGGCCTTGCTAGAACTCTTGAATATGATGAACAATCAGGCTATCTCTTTATTCACCTTAAAAGCCATGGTGTAGATGAGATTGGCCGAGGGGTGAAAAAAGTAGTAACAAAATCTATTCTATATGATGTCGAAGAGCCTAAGCTTGTTGCACACTGCACTTCTTCATTTGCAATGAAGGATGAAGTGGCAGCTCTTCGAAAAATGCAGGGAAAGAAGGGGATTGTGAAGCTATATGCGTCAGGGGAGCGTCAAACTAAGGATGGTGAACCTGTTCATAAAATGATGTGTAAGCTCTATGAAGGAACTCTTTCAAAAGCATTTTCCGGCTCGAAAAAGTTTACATTTAAAGAAAAGCTCACAATTGCACAGCATCTTATCGAAGGGCTTTCCAGTATGCACGCTGAAGGGCTTGTCCATCGCGACCTCACATCCCGCAATGTTTTATTTGAAAAGCGTGCAAAAAATGATGTTGAGGCCGTAATTGCAGATTTTGGAAGGGTACGACACATTGATAAAGCACATGGATGCAAGGTGCAGTTTAATAGTCGGTATCTTGCACCGGAAGGAATAATCCAAGATAGGCTCTCTGGCAAAGACTATCTTGCAACGGACATCTTTGCCTTAGGCTGCATTCTTCATAGACTTCACTTTGAAAAGAGCGGCCCATGGATAGATAAAGAAAACCTCAAAAATCCAACCCAGCCAGATATTGTCAAAGAAGCAAAATTTATCTATGATTTGCAGCTCTACAGAGAAGCAAATCTACCTACAGGCACATCTTCTAAAGATCGCTTTGAGAGGCTCATACTCCAAATGATTCACGAAGATCCTGCAAAACGGGGCACCGCCAAGGAGCTGCTTGAGACAATCAATCAGCTTATCCAGGACTTCGAAGCAAAAGCTGCCTTAAAGGCAGCTGAAGAAGCCAACATGGGAGAAGCTCCTCAAGCTGAAGGTGTGTGAATTTTTTACCACAGAGGCGCAGAGGCACAGAGAAAAGAGAGCTAAAATAATTATTTTTCTCTCTGTTTTTTTCCTCTCAGTCTCTGTGTCTCTGTGGTAAAAAACTACACAGACTTTATCTTCACTTACATTTGTTCAGGAAGCTCACGAGGTCTGATTTGATTTGGGTATGAGCTTGAGGATTCAAATACATCATATGCCCTGCTTCATAGTGCTTTATCTGAATGTTGCTTTGCAAAGCTGGATTCAGGTTAAGATGCCTGAGGCTGTAGTTTGCAGCAAAATATGGGGTGGCAAGGTCATAGATGCCGCTAAGCACTAATACATTCATGCTTGGGTTAAGCTCTATAGCGGAACGAAGTTTTCCTGATGCGTAGAGGTATCCTCTACCTGCAGGAGCGCGGTCGATGCTAAAATTCCAGGGAAAGACTGCGCTTCCATTAAGAATGTAGTAAGGATCATCTTTTTTTACTTTGAGCTCTTCAAAGAGGTATTGATTAAAGCTTGAGGTGAAGGGGGCTGTGATGGATTCAAAGCTTGGATCTGGTACATACATTGGATCTTCGAGGTATGTGTTGTCAAAAGCTGCGTATCTCCCATCGAATCTTCCAATTACTTTTGACTCTTTTTTCAAAAGTTCATGGTAAAAATTGTTGCTCATAACTCTCATGTGAGAAGCTTTAATAAGCTCTTTTGGAAGGCCTGTATAAGAGGCGAGGCGCTCTATAACTTTGCGCTCTTTTTCCTTGTCGAGGATGTTTCCGAGTAATAAGGCTGTGGCATACTCATGAAGAGCAAATTTCTCAACTTCAACAAGCAGCTCCTGAATGGGCATGCTCTGAAGTTCTGGACTTAATTTTTTATGATACCATGCGCAAGCAGCATATGTTGGCAGGTTCAGTATATAAGGAAGGTCGTTTCCATTGCCAAAGTCATATGCCTGAAAATCTAGGCACATTGACACAAGGACTATGCCGTTCACATCGATGAAAAGCGCATCATGGAGGTGATTTGCAAGATTTACCGCTCGGATAGAACCATAGCTTTCTCCCATGAGGTATTTTGGAGACTGCCAGCGATGATAGTGTGTCAGAAAAAGCCTGATAAATTCAGAAAAGCATTCCACATCGCCTTCAACACTATGAAACTGCTTAGCATCAACACCTGGCATGGGTTTGCTGTATCCTGTAGAGACAGGATCGATAAAGACAAGGTCTGCAGCATCTATAAATGTATGAGGATTGTCTTCGTACGTTGCAGGAGGCTTTGTAAATGCTGCATCATTGACGCGAACTTTTTTTGGGCCAAGCAGGCCCATATGGAGCCAAACAGATGAGGAGCCAGGGCCGCCGTTAAAGCAGAAAAAAAGAGGTCTTTTTGAGGTGGCTTCTTGAGGTTGTTTTTTAATATAGGCAGTAAAGTAGAGGCTAGCTTCTTCTTTGCCATCCTTATTTACTGGAAGCATACCGCAAATAGCATCATAGCTAATAGAAGAGGTGCCAACAGTAATGCTATGCTCTGTCCTTGCAAGTTCCTTTACGTCGTAAGATACTTCAGGCTTTTTGGCTGTTTCCTCTTCAGAATATACTGTGGCATAGGAAAAAAGAAAGAGTAAGAAAATGGCATGTCTCATTTTTTGTTATCCTCTAGGTCTGGCAGTCGTATTCGCTTAATTCGGCTTTCGAATCCTGATACTATTTCTACATCTGATTTTGCAACAGAAAAATGCTTTGCCAAAAGTTCAATGAGAGCAGCGTTGGCTTTTCCTTTTTCCGGGACAGCGCGGACGCGTACGTGTAGAATGTCATCATGAAAACCTTCTACGAGGTTTTTGTGGGATTTGGGGGTGAGGCGGACAGTGATGATCATGGTTTAGGACTATACATGATTTGGGGATTTTGGCTGAAGGAAGGACCAAAAAGACGATGGCAATGGTCCTTTATGTCCCTTTGGGCGTTTATGCCCTTTTGTCCTGTTTCTTTTTCCCTTGACCTTTATTCCCAAAAACACTTTAATTGAAGCAATTTTTGTGTTAAATTTTTTCTATTCACGTCTTCTATAAAAAAATGAGTTTAAATGAGTAAGGAAGATACAGTCCGTATTGATGGTAGCGTCGAAGAGCTTTTGCCAAATATGACATTTAGAGTCCTCCTCCAGAATGGCATTCGGGTAACTGCCTATCTTTGCGGTAAAATGAGGATGAAAAATATTAGGGTTCTAGTAGGAGACGTCGTTACAGTCGAAATGTCCCCATATGACCTTACAAAAGCCCGGATAATCTACCGCCAAAAGTAGTGAATAAGAAATTGCAATTGATTTTATTTGCAAGGACGGGTACACTCACCGGGCGTTGTTAGTTTTATGATGTAATGCCCAGATAGCTCAGTGGTAGAGCACTTGCATGGTAAGCAAAAGGTCGTAGGTCCGATTCCTATTCTGGGCAGAGTCTGTTTTTTAAATTTTTATTGATGCATTAAAGGAACAAAAATATGGCAAAAGAAGCATTCCAAAGGAACAAGCCTCACGTCAATATTGGTACCATTGGTCACGTTGACCACGGTAAAACCACATTGACTGCTGCTATCACAAAGTGTCTTGCTAAGAAAGGTGGAGCGAAGTTTCGCGATTACGCATCTATCGACAACACACCTGAAGAAAAAGCTCGTGGTATTACCATCAACGCTACACACGTTGAATACGAAACAGCAAACCGCCACTACGCACACGTAGACTGCCCAGGCCACGCTGACTATGTTAAAAACATGGTTACCGGTGCTGCTCAGATGGATGGTGCTATTCTCGTGGTTGCAGCTACAGACGGTGCAATGCCACAAACAAAAGAACACATCCTGATTGCTCACCAAGTTGGTGTTCCTGCAATCGTCGTCTACCTCAACAAGTGCGATGCACTTGGCGAAGCAGACCAAGAACTTCTCGACCTCGTTGAGATGGAAATGACAGAACTTCTCGAAGCAAAAGGCTACCACAATTGCCCAATCATCAGAGGTTCAGCTCTTAAAGCCCTCGAAGGCGACCCAAAGTGGGAAGAATCAATCGACAAGCTTATGGCTGCAGTTGACGAAAAGATCCCAACACCTAAGCGCGATATCGATAAACCATTCTTGATGCCTATCGAAGACGTGTTCTCCATTTCAGGTCGTGGTACTGTTGCTACTGGCCGTGTGGAACAAGGCGTAATTAAGACAAACGATAAGGTTCAACTCGTTGGTTTGAAGAAAGAGCCTATGGAAACTGTGGCTGTTAGCCTTGAAATGTTCCAAAAGACACTTGACGAAGCACGCGCTGGTGAAAACGTAGGCGTTCTTCTCCGTGGTCTTGGCAAGGATGATATCGAGCGTGGAATGGTGCTTTGCCAACCAGGCACTGTAAAGCCTCATACAAAGTTCAAAGCTGCAGTATACGTTCTTACAAAAGAAGAAGGCGGCCGCCATACTCCGTTCTTTACGGGATATCGTCCACAGT
>CAYWZU010000083.1:0-6954 GCA_964462925.1 uncultured bacterium | reverse complement strand
ATTTGGAATCAGGTAGTAGAGCGGCGCGGTAGACTGGTCCGGGAATTCATTTGCAAGTTTTTGCTTGATTGTACGCATAAAGAGCGAGATGTCTGCCGAATGGATGGAAGTGTCTTTTTGATGAGCGTGCAGGATATTGAGTGACATGATGATAAAGGGGTACTCATATTCCATAAAGCCATCAAGTAAAGAGATGAGCTTGCAAATGGCATCTACTTGATATGAGGCGGTATGTACTTGAGCGACTGCTTCGAGGACGCGCTGTCTGTTTTTGTGCTCTATAACTTTTAGGCTTTTAAGGATAAATATGAGCGGCCAATCTGCTCTTTCTGAAAAATGTTGCAAGGTGAGCACATAAAATTCTCCCCGTTCATGCTCATTTAATCCAGAAAATAGGTCTATAAGCTCACTGATCCAGAGTTCTTGCCAATGCGGCTGAACGAGGGCATGAACGTAGTAGGCTACTTCGGGTTGCGCTGTAGCCTCTATCAGCATTTTTTGCTCCTTGCTAGGACAGGAGTAGGGAAGGGAATTTGGCTTTGTAAGAGGCGAGATCGTTTGTAAAAAGAGGTGGACAGTATCGAGAAGAAGCTGTCCATTAATTGTCATTTTTTCTCTTCTCTCTAGCTCATAGATTGCTCTAAAGACAATTTCTGAAAATGTGACCATGCCATCGATAAAGAGGTATTCCTTCTTCGAAAGCATGCCTGCAGTAAAGTGTTTTAAATCTAAAATATCGTGCTTAAAGCGAGGTTCTAGAAGGGTGGAACCAGAGATAAACCGCTCGACAAAATCTACTATATGCGCCTGAACAACATTCTTGAGGCAAACTTCAAAGGTGTCAAAGTAGTATTCTATGCCTCGCTCAAATTCTCCAATAAAACAATCTTTTGTATAACCATGGACATTTATAAAAAGGTCTTTTGAGGCAGTTAGAGGCTCTCTGAATCGTGCTATTGCCTCTTGTATAACTGTTTTGTAGTAGTTTTTTTGATTAAAAAATACCATCGAAGGATTTCTTCCTCCAGCAATTGCGCTAAAAAGGGGAGAGCCTCGCACATAGAGGTTTGAGAGCTGTGCGAGAAAGATAGCTTCAGTTTGCTGGGGCGACTCATCAAAGCTTCTATTTGGCGGCAGGCGAAGCTGGATAGGATCGAGATCTTCTAGCCCTCTTTTGATTAAGGAAAAGAGCGTAATGTCTACACCATCTAATCGTGCAATGAGCAGGTACTTTTCATAATGATCTATAGAGGTTGCGCTTATATGGTTTTCATAGGCTTTTTGGATATGCAGTATGGCAAGAAAGGTTTCGTTTGTCCAAATCTCGGCAAATTCTGGGGCAAAATGTAAGAGTAGTTGCGATGACGTAGCTCCATAATAGGCAAAGGCATTCTGAAAAGAATTTGAGCCATCTGAAAAGCTGGATCTAAAAAAATTAACCAATACTTTTAGGGACTGTATTGTTCGAAGTGAGAAAGAGAGAACTGGCAAGATCGCCTGATACTGCTCACTAAAGTACTTTCTATATTCTTTCAGGTTAGGCAGCAAGACTACAGCTTCATTGGCAAGTGCCTCTAGGCGCGTTTTGGGAAAGGTGGGAGAATTATAGGATTTATACTGAAGCTCTTCTGCAAAACTTATTTGGACACGAAAGGCGAAAAGATCGTTAAAAAGCTCGCGTAGGGCTCCACTATTTGAAAATAGCGTCTGTTTATCTTTATCTTCGAGGTGGCTAATGAATCTTGCAAGGCAGGCAAAATAGCCTTGCACTGCTAGCCTTGGCTCGCCAAAGAAGCTTTCACACCCAAATGAATGGCAAAAGAGAGCTCCTTTTACCTCTGATGAGTAGATTACGCTGTTTTTTTTCGTATCGATAGTGACTGAATACTTTTTTCCTAAAAAAGTAAAGTCTAATGGGGGCAAGTCTAGTTCAAGATCGCAGGGTAGATAAATTGCTTTTCTCTCTTGCGGGCACTCCATCATAAGGGCTGTTTTTTTTGATAAAACAGTGGTAAGCCTTCCAAAACGTGCCCTATTGGTTACGAGGGGAAAACCCAAAAAACAGTGTACATAGAAGTGGTCATTGCGAGATCTATCGCTTGCTGACGTCACTCCAAATGTGCATCTTTGAAGAAGGGGGTGCTGGCTTCTTTTAACCTCTGAAAGTATTTTTCCTTTTTCAAGCTCTCTTTGAATAGCAATCCTATCATTTTGCGAAAGATTTTTTCCCAAAAAGTGGTAGAGGGCAATCTCTTCTACCTTCAGTGTCATTGTGATAAGCCCATAGAGAGCTTGTTCAAGTGGAGATAGGGTTGAAAGGAGGGGCGCGTCTTTATCTACTGAATAGGGAAGTTGCATGAGCTTGGGCTGAAAAGGTGGTGCGAGAGAGGAAAGCCTTCCCTCAACAACAGCTCGAACGAGCTCTTCAGTTGCGCTTAAAGGCCATGTGCAGTAAAAGCGAGCGACAGTAAGCGGAGTAGGCGGAAAAGTTATAAATGACTTAAATGGGAGAGCGTCTGCAGCAACAGTAATAAAGCGCTTTCTTAGCTCTAGATAGTCGCCAGTTGCAGCAAGTTCATGCCATGCGCCTGTTTGATGCAAAACAAACGTATCAGTTCCACTATTCCAAGTAATTAAAGACATAAAGGGCAAAAATTGTATCATGTAGTGTAAAAATGAACTACCCAATACTTTTTATTGAAAACGCAACTGAAGTGGAGTATGCCCTTCTTGCAAAGGGCATCAATCAGTTCGCAAACTCGCTTGGTTTAAGTGCTGCAGCAGGAAGTTATTTCTTTGCAGCCTATGATGACTCATCACGCATGATTGCAGCTCTCTCAGGCTTTGATAACTTTGGCGTTTGCGAAATCGGCGGACTCTGGGTAGATGAGCGCTATCGGGGCCAAGGCTATGGCAAAGCGCTCATTCAAAAGGCGGAGGAGTGGGCAAAAAGTCAAGGCCTTACGCTGATATCCGTTTTTACCCTCAAAGAATGGCCTGCCTTTAGCTGGTACAAAGCCCTTGGCTTTATGGTGGAATTTGAGAGACAAGGCCATGCAAATCAGATGATTGGCGCTTACCTGACCAAAAACATCGCATCACTCTCATAGGCCAGGCTCTCCAAGGCCTTTTGCTGCTGCTATAAAAAGAGGTGATTTATCTTCTACAACGAGATCTTTTGCGCCATTCATTTTTTGGTTCTTTGCAAGCTTTTGTATTGCTTTAAAGGCTGCAACAGTTTCCTTTGAGGAGTGCCTTCGGAGGCTATCTATAAGTATTGCAGCTTCTGAGAGCATAAAACGTAGATTGAGGCCATAGTGCAAAAGGGGCTTAAAGGCATGATCTGGATCAAGCTCATAGATAGCAATGCGTTTTTCTTTAAGGCTTTTTTTAAATCGATCAAGCGCTACTGCATAGGTGTCTATTTTTCTCGATAGCTCATTAGACTGATCAGGGGATATTTTGCCTGAAAGCACTTTTGTATAAAGTGCATGAAGCTTCATGACAAGTCCTGGGATTTTTTTTCCAAATTCTTCAGAGAGCTGTCTGCCATAAGTTTCGCACGCAGTTTCTCTCCTGCAACAGCTAAAAAGTTTCCACGGTTTTTTAAAGACTGTCTTGGCAGATGAGGTGTTGAGTTTTGTGAGGAGATCTTGAAGCCTTGCTTCCTCAACTGCAGCTAGGGGCTTTAGGGTAAGGCTTCTTTCGTAGCGCGGTGTGAATTCAAATTCATGTTTTTTTCTATCGAGTATTTTTGTGTTGATCTCTTCATGTATTCCAAGCAGCTGCCCGTGCTGGGTCATATTTTCTTGCATTTGCGAGAGCAGTTTTTCAAGCGTCATTTTGTGCAGCTTAAGAAGAAGGAGTGCGATCTTCCTGGGGGAATCTCCCGAGAGCCTGAGCAGATCTTTTCCATCGTGCTCCATAAATGCATCAATTTTTTGGTGGATAGAATATGCCGGATCAACGACAAAGAGCAATGTTTCGATGGTGTCTTCTAATTTCGTATAGAGATCAGCTGGAGAGTCCTTCTCGGCAAATGTTATGAGGGAAGCCTCTTTCAGGAGGAGATCGAGCTTGCGGTCAAGAACTGTGAGTTTTTGTAGCAAATTGCGTTTGGCTTTTGGCTCTTCAACACTTTTTAAGGTTTCATAGGCATTTTGTACAGAGACTACAACTCCTTTAAGATCGTTATGTATACGTATGCTTTCATTTGGCAAAAGCTGTATGTGCCGATCTTTTGCAGCTGCAAGTTCTTTTTTGGCTCTTTCATACTGTTTTGAAAGAGTAGATAGTTCATGAGCAAATGCTCGCGCGGAAATGGGGAGAAGTGGTTGCATGGGTATCAATTATAGGTCTTTAAGGGTTCTAGGAGCTAGTGCAAGGAAAGGTTTATCATCTCAAGTCTAAGGTCTACACTTGATATAGCTAAAACCTAAAAATGTGTCAAATTAATAGAGCAGTTTTGCGAGATCAACTTCTCTATAGGAATTGATAATCATATCGGCTTCTTTTAGCTGGCTTAGGTTGCCGTGGCTATTTATGCCGATGCAAAACATATTTGCAGCTTTTGCAGCCTTTATACCGCATGCAGAATCTTCTATAGCGATGCATGCATAGGGAGAAATGTTTAGCTTTGAAGCAGCATGTAAGTAGATATCTGGTTTTGGTTTGCCATACGCTACATCGTCAATATTGTAGATATGCTCTCCAAAGAGGCTGTCAAGCGAGAGGGCCTTTTTTTGCGCGGAAAGGGTGAGCTTATCTGCATTTGTAGCGATGCCATATTTGAGGTTATGGCTATCTAGGGTGTCATAAAAAGGTAAAAAGCTTTCGATAAACTGCACATCGCGTGCCATCAAGGCATGCGCGAAGCCCGCAAACTCAAGGCTTAGCTCTTCAACTGAGCCGTTAAGTCTAAATACTGATTTTATCTGAGTTGTAGAATCAATGAGGCTAATTCCCTGAAACTGGGAATAAAATTTTGCTTTTTCTTCGTCGCTTAAATGAACCTGGTGACTTTTTAAAAAAAGATCAGTTGCCTTATCCCAGAGACCTTCAGAGTTAGTAATAGTCCCATCCATGTCAAAAATTATAGCTTGGTATTTCAAAGGGCCTCCAATTATAAAGGTTAATTTTACATTTCTTTCATTTATGAAACAAGGATTTTCTTGGCGGATTGAAATGAATAAAAATGGTATTATTTATGTTTATGACTATTTCAGAAGTACTTTCATCTGCACCTCTTTCAACTATTTGCATCCCTGATAGCTGTAGATCAGTAACAGCAGATGATTGGGAGCGCTTTCGCGATCTACGCTTACAAGCATTGCGAGAAGAGCCAAAGGCGTACGGCATAGCTGAAGAAGATGTTATACATACTTCAGATGAAGAGTGGAAAACTCTCTGTAAAGATGCGGCTGAGGGAGCAGGGAAATGGTATTTTGTAGCAGAGCATGACGGAAAGTTGATCGCAATGGTCGGAGCTACACGAGTCTTTGGCAAATACATGAGACATCAAGTGGAAATCTGCCACGCCTATGTGGCTGAAGGGTTCAGAGGCCAAGGTATAATGACCCGTCTTTTTACAGCATTAAAAGCGCACCTTCAAAAAGTTGAGCATCTTGAACAAATGATCGCATGGGTTACGCTGCATGAAACCCAAACAAGTAAATACCTCTTTGAAAAATTAGGCTTTACGCTAGCAGGTACACTCTCCAAAACAGTAAAGTACGAAGGCGAGTACTACGACTGCTGCTGGCTTGAAGCGCCAATAAATTGTTAATGCTTTCTATGAATATTAGTGACACAAGAATGCCGGAAGATGTCTGCTTGCAAATGGAAAGGCTTTCACTTAACCAGCCAGATACCGGTGCACTCTGTGCTTCTCCTTTTCTCGATCCTTGGTCTCTAAAAACTCAGGCAGCAGATAGAATCGCAAAAGAAGTCTTTGACTCTGTAAAAGATGATGAATGGGCCTCAAGACTTGGAAAAAGCAGCAGTTCAGAGCTTCATCTACATCTGATGAGACATATTGTGCTGAAGTTTTTGACTGAAGGACCGAGGTATAAGGAAGCTGCTCTTTCTTGCTTTGTAAGTAGCTTTTTGATCGCTCGCTTTGCAAGCCTTCATGAAAGCCAGCCTGAGCGGGCAGATTTGCTCATCGCGCGAGAAGTTGATGTGTTTATTAAGAGATTGCCTCCTGGTGTAAATCATGAGTATTGGGGTCGATTTATGGTAGAACTTTGCAGGAGGCTTCCAAATTCACTCATGCCTGTTGTTACAAAGAAATTGGATACAGATCCTTACTCAAGGATTTTTAGAGAGCTTCTTAACGCCGCTGCAGAAGATGGCGATGCTGAACGGCTTAAAATCTTTTTTCAAGATAAGCGCTTTCGTTTGTATGGCGAGGCGCTAAGGCATGTAAAACCAGAACATAAAGAAGCAGCGGTTGAGTGCATGCGCGCATTGCTTTCAAATGATGAATTGGATCCATATGATCTAGGCTGGGCCCTCAGACATGAATCCTATCAAGGCGATCATATAGAGACCCGCCGAGAGACTAGGCAGCTTTTACTTGATGACCGGCGCGTAACAAGCCAGATGATAACGGATGCATTTCTTAACTCTACGCTTAAGTGCCAAGAAGTTTTCGAGCATCAAATGATAAATCATCCCAAAGCAGACCTTACAGAGATGCTTAAAAAAGCATCTCGTTTCGTGTGGCAAAATGAGCCGCTTTATTTGCCTATATGGAAGCTCCTTCTAAAGCACCCAAGACTTCCAAAAGATGCGCTAGATGCTGTGCTGCATGATGTAGTGATAAGTGGCAACGACAGAATTCTCTCATTTCTTTTAGCAAATAGCGATATTAGTTTAAGCTCAATCTTCTGGGCACGTGCACAAATACCATCTGAGTTTAAGAAACTAGATTCCTACCGCTTGGTGGAGGAT
>CAYWZU010000082.1:0-7060 GCA_964462925.1 uncultured bacterium | reverse complement strand
ACCTCCAATCCCTATTTTTTCGCATACCATCGTTACGAAAATTCTCCTATTGACACCCCTCCCCATCATAGCTATAAAAAAAGATCATGAATAACTTATGGCTAACAGACTCTAAGAAAATCTACTCTCAGGGAATCGTCTCCTCTCCCGATGAAAACGCTGTGCTCTTCCACGACTCAACCTACCCTCCCCTTCTCCATAAACTTGAATATGGAAGCAACTATGCTCGCGGCATCAACATGGACCGAGGAGGCTTTGGCAAAAGAAAAGACGGCTCTCTCTTTGCTTGCCTCTTTGATGGCACAGGGGGCGGCGGCCTTGCAAGCGCCTATGCTGCCCAGGATTTTACCCTTGCAATGCTTCATGAACTCGAGCAAAGCCCGCTCAAAGTAGAAGATAAAGAAGAGGTAAAAAATCTTCTCCATAAAACTTCTCATACAAATGACGCCCCATATGGTGATGCCACATGCGTAGCGGTGGATATCTTGCCAGATGAGCTGAGAGCGATAGCACTTGGCGACTCGGGAATCATCCATATAGAGAAGAAGACAAAAAAGGCACATCTTTTTGAAACCATCCTCAAAGAGGACAGAACGAATACTCAAGATACTGGAGGCTGTATGGGCAGGGGTGGCAGATTCTATCATCCCGAGAACATCTGCCTCTTTTCGACGCCAATTTCTAAGGGCGATTTTATTGTCCTCGCAAGCGATGGACTTTTAGATAACCTTGCAAGAGGTGAAGAAAATGAGCTTCTCACGCTCATTGTTACTAATAGCGTTTTTGATGAAGAAGCTTCACTTCCAGGCCAGTACGAACTTCCGGACATAGATGTTCTTAGCACTTTCTATGAAGAATCATTTCCCTCATCACCCCTACAAATCGTAAAAAGGCTCAATAACTACATAAAAAGTGTCACACGAGAAAAGCATGAAGCCTTAAAGAACTGTCTAGAACAATGGGAAGAAGCAAAAAAACGAAATGATAGAGATGCAATACTTGAGCTGATGCACGCGTTCAAACAGACCAACCATCGACTAGCAGGCAAGTGCGACGACTGCCTACTCATCTGTATTAAAGTCTAAAAAATCAGAGCGACGGGAAGGAAAAGTAATCCTTCCCGTAGCTCTAGGGATTTACCTCTGCGAGTGATTGCGCACTTCGAACGGACGCATCATCATGTTATCTTCATGATCTATGATATGGCAGTGCCATACATAGCCGCTTCCACCTGGGTAGCCAAAAGAGTCATGCTCTCCGAGCGTTGCTGTCGGGTCAAATTTATAGCGGTTTTCGCCTGCTACAACATCGCCGACTTCAATTTGCTGAGGAGCCCATCGCACGACAAGTCGTGTGACAGTACCTGGAAATACTTTGATAGTATCCTTCCAGCCATATTCATTAGGATCTCCAGCGATGGCAGGTCCTAGCAAATAGGGAGTAACATCTGGATTTCCGCCAAGCTTTGGCGTACTTAGGTACGAAAGAGGCGATCCATAGCTATAGACAGTTCCTGGAGGTACTGTATCTGGCCGATCGGGATAGTTATCCCAAAGAGTCTCATAGAGGTCTCTATAGGAATCTTTGCAGGTAAATGGCGGCACAATATTTCCTAGGTAGAATGGCTGCCTATTTTGCAGTTGGAACTCGATTAAGTGAATATGAAGAGGATGTGCATCCGGCGTCATATTGACAATCTCCCAAACTTCAGTCGATCCAATCTGAGGAAGCTCAGTAACGTATACAGACCTTTTATTAAATGGTCTGGAATCGGGTACTGGTTCATTGTTGTATGGATTTAGTCCATCATAGGTCGTATTGTTTAAAAGCACGACGACAGGAGCTGTGGAATACGGATCTTCCTGCTCAATAAGCACAAGGCTTCTTGTAAGATCAGGCTCAACACCTTGGGCAAGATGTCCTTCCGGCGTAACGAAACGGACTATTGCGTCATCTCCAGACCTCAAGGTAGCTCCAGGTAGTGCAGGATTAAAGCTTGCATCTCGACATGAAAGCGGCTTTACCACTAAAAACTGCATCACAAGTCCTTCAACATCTGGGTCAAGCTCTGTTCCTCCGCCTGGAAATGGTGCTGGGCAGTCATTATTCAAAGTAAAAGATTTACCTTCATAACCTGTAAAGTCAATGATAATGTCCATACGCTCGCCAGGTGCAAAGAATAGGCGAGGATCCTCAAAGACAGGTCCAAGGTTTGGATCATCTGGAAGGCAGAGATTTGATGGATTGTAGGTAAATGGTACAAAGCTTTGGATGTTTACAGGCTTATCGAGTAAACCTCCATCTGTACCTATTTGCCAAATGTCTGGCACTGTATAGCTGTTATCTGATGTCAAAAAGAGTGACAGCATCCTTGCGTTGCATGCATTTAAAAAGCGAAAACGGTAGCGTCTTGGCTCTACTTCTAGGTATGGCCAGCTTTTGCCGTTAACGAGTATTACATCTCCAAAAAATTCTGGAATTGCATAAGGATTAATTTCTGGATTTCCTGGAGGGCCATTAAGACCTGCCGTAAAGGGATTGCCATCTGGAAAAAAGAGCTGTCCATTCGTATCAAACTGCCTATCTGCAATAGCTAGTTCAATTTCATAGTCTCCTCCGGGAAGCGGAGGCTGAACGGATGTTTCTGGCTCGCCCCTAACAAAGTAAAAGCCTGCAAGTCCAGCAAATACATTTGTTCGTACTTCGCCAAGCGTATGGTCATGATACCAAAGCGTTGTTGCCGGCTGCGTATTTGGATATATGTATTTATTTGTAACATAGGATTCACCTGTAAGCTTTTCATCAGGAGTAAACCAGGAGTTTGGGTCTCCATCTGCAAAAGACGGCGTCTCTCCTCCATGCAAGTGCGGCACTATTGGTTGAGGACCTTCGTAAATGCCTGGATTTCCTTGAGGAAGTCCTGTTCCGAATGGATAGAGAACTGGTTCATAGGTATCAAATCCCTGTCCGAACTGCGGCCAATTTAGTGGATTTGCCCACTGAAAGCTGAGATCGGAAGTTAAAAATTTTTGCATAAGAGGACCTTTGAGCTTTTTGCCATGCATATCTTCGTAAGGCCAAAGGTGATTCTCATAGGTTATTTTAGATTTTTTATGCCTTTTTACTTCTATCGTATTTGCGGGATAGGATGGCCCGTATACTTTTTTGCCATCTGAAATTTTATATCCCCATTGATAGGTACCCTTTCGAGGATTTATTGTAAAAAGAGTTTCCCCTGTTTCGACACTTTTGTATTCAACTGCAGCAGGTAGTTTCTTATAAAAGGAAGTGGGAAGCAGCTTTTGCTGATATTCAACAGCAGAAACTTTTAGCTTTTTCGTACCATCTACCCTATTTCCATTAAAAACGGGTACTGGTTCTACAAATTTGTCGATACTTGATCCAAGGATTACCTCCTGGATAATTTGCTGGTTTGCAAAACTTGATATTGTTGCAAGCAGAAACACTGCTCTAAGTATTCTTTTCATTTTTTTTCACTCCTGGGACATAGCGTGGGTCTGGACGTTTTAAAGGACCTTTTGGCGCAGCTCTTCTGCAGCGTGGGCAGGTATAAATTTTTCCCATATCTGTTATATTGTTTGGTGCCTTTTGCAAAGATGCAGCAAGCAAAAGTAAATCAATCATGCTTCTCCTTCCTTGCAGCAGCAAGGTTTTTGTTTAGGAACTACCGTGTTTAGTAAAATGTTTACACCAACAGCATAGATGACACCTAGAACTACTGATATCGCACCAACTTGGGCAAAATTTCTGGGCGAAAAATCGCCATTTCCATCGCATAGAGAAAGCCCAAAAAGGACCTTTAATGCAACTACAGTAACAACCACCATGCAAGAGGTAATTACCATTGAGGTAGTGCGTAAATCCTCACGTTCAAAGCCAAAATAGCCGCTTATAGCACCGCCAGCCATGGCAATTGTAGGACATGCAGGACACATATATCTTTCTCCTTTAGTAAAATTTGTTATACAAGAGCCTTTTGCAAAACTCAGCACTTCGCACATTTTTGAGTGATTTTGTCAAATTTTGGATTTTGCCATAAACCCACATACTCCTAAGAGTAGGGGGTTTATGGCAAAATCCAAAATTGGGCAAAAGCGCCAAAAATTGCGAACGATGAGTTTTGCAAAAGGCTCTTAATAAAGAAACAAAACTTTGCATGCAAGGAAAAGTTCAAGTATACTTTTTTGCTATGAAACAGCTTCTTTTACTTTCTCATCCTTGCTTTCTCAATCATGGAATTGCTCAGCATCCTGAACACTCTGGCAGGCTCAAGGCAATACTTGAGGAGATCAAAGCATCGCCCTACCTAGATCTTGGCCTCGAGCGTAAAGCAGAAATTCAAGATATCGTAGCCGTCCACGACAAAAAGTATGTGGACTACGTACTCTCTCTAGATAAAAAAATAGGCGCTATAGACCACGAAACTCTCATCACTGAAGGCTCAGTGCATGCAGCCCTCGTTGCCGCAGGCCTTGGCATAGAGCTTGTGGAACAAGTCGTAAGCGGTAAGCTCAAACAGGGCTTTGCTCTCGTTCGCCCGCCAGGTCATCATGCTGAGCCTCAATCTGGCATGGGATTTTGCATCTTCAATAATATAGCTATCGCTGCAAAAAAGGCACTTTCCCTTGGTCTCAAGAGAATTATGATACTGGATTGGGACGTACATCATGGCAATGGCACCCAAAAAGCTTTTTATGATGATCCACGTGTGCTGCATGTAGATCTGCATCAAGATAATCTCTATCCAAAAAATTCTGGCCTTCTTGAAGAGATAGGAAGCGGAAAAGGCCTTGGCTATACTGCAAACATTCCCCTGCCAGACTCCTGTAGAGATGATGACTACCTCTATATTATGGATACAGTTGTACGGCCTCTTGCCACCCGGTACATGCCAGAGCTTATATTAGTATCTGCAGGCTTTGATGCACATGAAAACGACCCATTAGGCTCTGAGATGATCACAACTGAGGGCTATGGCAAATTAACGACACAGATAAAAAAGTTAGCTGAAGATGTGTGCTCAGGGAAAGTACTTTACTTTTTAGAAGGAGGCTATAATGTTCAAGACCTTGCTAAAAGCGTCTCTAGCTGCATCGACGCTTTCACATCAGATCGACCCTATCCAAAACCTCAAGAGCCCTATACCTATGGAATGCAAAAGTATGTCCAGTTCCTCTATGACTTTCATATCGCAAATAGCCCAAGACGAGCTCCTACGTGATGTCCCGGACTTTACGTTGTGGGAAGAGGCACGTAATTGGCTCGATGAGCAAATAGATTTTGCTTGGCCGGGTCTTGAAAACATAAAAATAGCATCACTTGATTGGAAAGGGATCTCAAAAGATGGCTACTTTGGCTACTACCAAAACCCCTCATGGCGAAAATTTGTCCTCTCGGTCTTTGCAGCAGACCTTGTCTCCTATAGAGAACCTGATGACCAAGTCTCATTTGAGAGGCTTCTCTTTGTGATGCACCATTTCCCTCAAGGCTTTAGAGTCTGGTTTATGCAAGATGGCGATGAACCATGGCGCCCAATAGGCTATACAGGATGGTATCCAATGTCTGAGAGTAGCTTTGAGCTTTTTCAAAATAGCCCAGAAAAAATCCAAAATAGATGTGTAGTTCCAAGTCCAAATGACTCCTACCTCTATCTTTTTAACTTTAGTGTAGCACCCTACATAAAGGTAAAAGAGCTAACACAACCTTTAATGAAACGCTTTGTGGATGACATCAAAAAGCAAAATCCAAAAGGCCTCGCCTGCATTACAGTATCTGATGATGGAATCAGGCAGGCGGTCCGCCTTGGCATGACATCTACTTGCAAAGGAATTTACTGCTCAGAATGAATTTGAGCGCCCAAAAAAGAGCGGCGAATAATCGCCGCACTCAAAAGGCCTCCGGCCAAACTATAGGGATGAGCCCATTCGGCTCACCCCCTCTTATTTTAAATGCTTGTAAAACTTACACCGGCAGAGTCAAGGACAACTACTGATGTATCGCTTTCTACTAAGAACTCGATAAAGGCATTTGGTCCTGTAAAGGTTGCTTTAAAGGCATCTGCCACACCGAATTGCTTAAAGAAGTTACCTGGCAATGTGAGTGTTGCACCACCTGCACCACTATTTCTGATGAGGTAGGTCTTACCTGCATACAAGTTATCAAGACCAAATTCTGCAGCAGGGTCAAGTGCCATAGATACTCCTGAATTGACGATATTCTGCTTTAGAAATACAGCATTGGTATCGCCAGAGGAAGTAACTAAAAATACATCATTTGGACTTGCAGGATCAAAGGGAGCTGTAAACTCAGCCTCCTGGACAGTCTGGTAATTTAGGTCGTTATTATCAAAATACAACTCACCTAAAGTAACAAACCGACCTCCAGCATTCACAAAAATGGCAACTTGTGGATCAGTAAAGCCTGGAAAAACATCGAAGCAGTCAGTAAATACTGATGTGAACGTTGGCTGGGTTAGCGGCTGTCCATCAGCAAGAAAGTCTCCATTATGGATAGAAAGAAGCGAGCCGCATCCTACAGCAACTGCGCCAAAATCTCCATCGATGGTTCCATTTGCTGGGCGATAGATTCTCTCTATTCGCACACTTGGGTTACCAACATTCATTTGGCTCTGCTCCATGGCAATCGCTCTACCAAAGACATCTGTGATCTGCAGGAGCTTACTTACTTCGAAATTAGTTCCATTATAATCACCGCCTCCACCAAGCGATAAGGCTGCAAGTGCTCCTGGCTGGAATAAATTTTCTGTTCCAAAGCTCTGGAAGTTATCAAGGCCAACTGATCCTCCAATGCTCACACCAGAACCGCCGCTATTTGTGCCGCTTACGAAGACACTTCCATATCGGAGCATACCCATAGAGCTTATTCCAACACCGCGTGACCATCCGATGACAGATAAACGCTTACCTGACTCATCGCGATATCCATCGATTAGATAGGCATCAGTATCAATTGAATGATATCCCAACCCATTTGCTGTTGTTCCAAAAAAATCTGTGATTGCAAGATTTGAAAGGAGCAC
>CAYWZU010000081.1:0-7497 GCA_964462925.1 uncultured bacterium | reverse complement strand
GATCGCATCAGAAGGCCCGCAAGGGTATACCGATTATGAGGGTTGCCATTTTTGATTGCTTTGAGAAGAGACTCTATACCCTTTTCATCCTGCATTTCAGCAAGGGCGGCAAAGGATTCAATTACGAGTGCGCAGGAATCATCTAGTGTAAGCTCATGGCGAGTATCTTCCTGCCTCATTCTCCATGGAAGTACGGGGCGGGCTTTAAAGAGCTCTTTATCTTCATGCTTTTCGACCATCTTGCGTATCGACTCAAGATAAGGTCCCTCTTCTCTAAGGCGCACAAGGCCAAGAGAGCACCAGGCGCGAATGTAGGGGGCGCCGAGGCGCTGCACTTCACGTTTTAAGAGGCCGATAGCCTTTTCAGAGCGTATATTTTCCAGAAGATGTACAGTGAGGGGGACAAGATCTAGCTGGTGCGTGTCAAAAATAGCTTCGCAAACTGAAAGAAAGTCATCTTCAGGCAGCTCCATGCATGAGGCAAGAAGCTGCTCTTTAAAGCGAAGCGACAATTCAAAAAATTGCGGATGATTTTTGAAGAGCTCTATTGAGTTTGCTGCACGCTTATATGCAGTGAGCGAGCCTCCATGCGAAACAATAGGCTGGTAGCTAATATCTGAGACGTTATCAATTAATAGCTCATAGACCTCTTCGACGGCAAGAGGTGATTTTCGCTTTACAAGTGAGAGTGCAGCGTTGAGGCGTATGTCGCTATCGGGAGATTTTACAAGTACTTGCAGTAGCTCTTCTGATCCGTCAATATCTGCAAGCTCTGTGATAGCAAAAAGGTTGCCGCCCTTGGCAAGTTCTATAAGATGCTCTCTTGCTTCGACCGAGCCTAAGTTATGAAGAGCGCTCAGTGCTGCAATCCGTACAGAGGGTGTAAAAGAATGAGAGAGCTTTTCAAGGATAGGTCTTGAATCTTCATCGCCTAAAGCGCCAAGGACAAAAGCACAGGCTTCTTGCTGCACTATAGAGGGCTCTTTTGCAAGGATGCGAATGTCTGCAAGACATTCATCTCGTCTTGCTGCAAGCACTGCTAAAATGGCTTCTCTACGGACTGCCTCACTTTGATCATAGAGGAGCCTTTTAAGTTCAAGAAGCGACTCTCTTGAACCTTCAATCGCAAAGAGTTTTGGAAAAAGCTCATAAAATTCTGGCTCTACCTTTGACATGAGCGATATGAGCTGTCCATGAGCATTTGGCGTCTGCTTTTGAGCGAGAATATAGGCAGCTTCTAGCCGTACAAGAAGGTAGTCTGAGCGCATTGCCTCTTCCAAAATTTGAGTTGCTTCTTCAGTATCAAAGGATCCGAGGACATGAACTGCTACAAGCTGAAGGTTTGGCTCGCCATAACTCATAACGTGCGAGATGAGCCGTACGGCTTTTTCGTCGTGGCTTATCCCGATTCCGTAGAGGCTTGTCAATACATCCTCTGGCGTGCGACTCTTTGTGCCCTGCTCTAAGAGTTCTAGGCCTAGCTGCTGGAGAGTGCCCTGGTGAAAGACATAGGGGTCATCATTTTTTGCGATGAGAAGGGAATCGATGGCATCTTCAACTTTGCCTCTCATAGCCATATAGCGAAAGTTTCCTGCTTGACTCTGCTTTGCCTTTGGGATGATGGGAAGGTCAGATTCTACATACTGCTTTTGGGTATTTGCGCAAGATGCTGTAAGTAGAAGTGATGCTAAATAAAGTCTACGCACCTATTCAAGCTCCTTAATGTAGTCAAAGAGGTTGATCCCAAGCTTTTGTAAAATGCGCCTTAAGGTGTTTATAGGAAGTCCTATAACGTTATAGTAGCAGCCTTCAATGCGGTTTACGAGTATGGATCCGCTTTTTTGCATAGCGTAGCTTCCAGCTTTGTCATAGAGGTGGTGGACGCGCATGTAGCGATGGATTTCATCTGGTGTCAGTGTGTTGCATAATACTTTTGTCTCCTCATCTTCGCAAAAAAAGCGGCCATCAGTGTATCCAGCAACTGCTGTAATCACTGAGTGCCACCTTCCGCATAAGCGCTCGAGCATCTCGCGAGATTCTTTTTCACTTAGCGGCTTGCCAAGAGACATGCCATCAATTGCAACCACAGTGTCTGCAGTAATGATGATGTCATCTGGATACTCTTTTGCTAGGGACTTTAGCTTTCCAAGCGCAATTTGTTGGGCTAAGCGATGTGGATCTCCCGCATAAGGAATGCTCTCTTCATCAAAGTTTGAAGCAAGCTGGCGAAAAGGGAGCGAAAAGTAGCTTAAGATTTCTTTTCTACGAGGCGAATGTGATCCAAGAATTAGTTCTTTCATGGTTTATTTGCAAAAAATAGTGTTGCTATTCCAAAGGATTGAGGTGCAATTTGCACATTGCAAAAGCCTGCATCTTGCAGCTCTTTTGCAACAGTTTCCTTTGAGATAAAAGAATTGATGCTTTTTGAGAGGTAGGTATAGGCGTTATGATTTTTTGTAAGCAGTCTGCCAATAAGGGGTACCATAGTAGCAAGGTAGGCGTTATGCAGGCCTTTGAGGAGGCTATTATCTGGCCTTGTAAGCTCGCAAATGGCTAAGGTTCCGTTAGGTTTTAGCACGCGATAAAGCTCGCTAAAGGCAGCTTTTCGATTTTGGATGTTTCGTATGCCGTATGCACATGTTGCTGCATCGAAGCTTTCATTTTGAAGGGGAAGATGTTCTGCATTTGCCTGCAAAAAGTCGGCTCTATTCTTAATCCTCTTTTTTGCAACGGCGAGCATCTCGCCTGAAAAATCTACAAGCACGATGTGAAGATCTTGGCTGCATTGTAGACACCCTTTTGCTATCTCACCAGTTCCAGCACAGAGGTCTAAGAGCGTTTTTGGATCATTCTTGAGGGCGGTTTTGATTAGGCGTCTATTCCACAGTTTATGAAGGCAGAAAGAGTTTAGGCTGTTTCCGAGGTCATAGCGGCTTGCTATGCTATCAAAAAGCTTCTCAATGGTCTGGGGATCATCTTTAGAGTATTCGTTCATGACGTTCGACTAGAATTAAGTGCAGCAAACTGCTCTAAGCCTGCAAAGTGGCTCGAGTCAAGGTAGTAGTCTAGGCCGCGGTAGTATTCTCCGAGATGTTCTTTTGAAAGACCTGTCTTTTTTTCAGCTATCGAGAGAGTGTCAGAAAAGTTCTGAGTAGAGTAGTCGTAGGCAAGAACAAGCTTTTGGTGAAAGTCTCGCACTTCATCAGGCCACTCGATCCAGGCATCAATTCTTGTTGCAAAAAGGGCAAAAACAAAAGGTTTATTAGTAAAGTAGTACCACTCTTCGGTCAGATCGACAATGCGGTGTGCTTTGTTATTGAGCGCAAGTAAACAGTCATCGCCAATAAGGAGGGCGGCATCATATTTTGCAAGGAGGTTTTCAAGAAGTGTTTTTTCTTTTACCTCAATAAAGGCCGGCGAGATGTTCCAGTAGTATTTGCAAAGAACCTTTAAAAGCTCAACAGATGTGCTGCTTGCATCAGGAATCGCGATCTGTTTGCCATCTAGGTTTGCGATGGAAAGGTTGCTAAAAAGACAGACGCTTTTCATAGATTTAGAGGCGCTAATGCCCAGATTCGTTAGAAGAACATAGCGGTCTCTATCTTGAATAAAGGCGTAGCTTGAGATAAGTCCGATTTCAAGCTCAGAAGATTGCAGGCGCTTATTAATTTCAGTAGGGGAGCCAAAGGATAGTTCACCGGAAAGAGGTATACGCTTTTCAATAAACGGATTGAAAAAGGGCAGGGCGTTTATGAAAGAGAGCGCACCAATTTTTATCATTTTTTCCCGTCAGCTCAAAGTCAATGCATCATCCAGGGAATAATCATACCCGGAATGAATTTTTTTTGGTATACGAGAGGCGCTAGAAATAAGATCTTCAAGAACTTTGTTTGTCATTTCAACTTGAATGCCTCCAGCCATAACAATAACTTTTTCTTCTAAAGCTGTTGCGGCTATGTCATTTGCGCCCCAGTTTAAAATTTCCTTGGCATCGTCGAGGCCTACATAGTTCCAGAGCACTTTAAGGTTTCGAATGTTATCGAGCATAAGCCTAGATACGGCATAGATGCGGCAAATATTTTTGGGTTTTAGCTGATCTGTCCTTTTGCCAAGGGCATTGTTTTCCACATGAAACTTTAACGGCACAAATGTCTGAAAGCCATTAGTCTCATCTTGCAGGTTGCGTACCTTCTCTAAGTGGGTAATAATGTCCTCTGGCTCTTCTATGTGGCCAAAGAGCATGGTGATATTGGAGTGAAGCCCCATATTGTGGGCGATTTTATGTATTTCGAGAAAACGCTCGGAGGATATTTTTCCAGGAGCGATTTTTTTACGTATATCTTCGACAAGTATCTCTGCGCCTCCTCCAGGAAGAGAGCCCAGACCCCAAGAGATCATGCGCTCAAAGACCTCTTCAACAGAGATATTGTGGAGGCGAGCAAGAAAGTCATATTCTACAGGAGTGAGCGCTTTGATGTGCAGTTTTGGATCTATGGACTTGATGCGGGTAAATACGTCTTTATAGTAATCAAGGTCGCAATCCCTCCAGAGGCCGCCTACGATGTGAATTTCTGTAAGATCGCTAGCGAGCTTTTTTCTGATTTTTGCTTCCATTTCCTCTGGTGTTGTAAACCAAGCCTTTTTCCAGCCGGGTTTTGCGTAAAAAGAGCAAAGGGGGCAATTAAGCTCGCATAGATTTGTGGGGTAGAGATAGAGCGTTGAAGCATAGTATACGGTAGGGCCAACTTTTTGCTCTCGGACATAGTCTGCAAGCTTTTGCACAGCTTCTAGATGCTCAGTGTTGAGAAGGGTGATGCCATCTTCTCGCGATAGTCTACGGCCCTCAAGGACTTTTTCTGCAATTTGCTGAAGAGGTTTTGGAATGGTATCAATCATATGTCCAGATAATTGGTTTTTTGCTATGAACGTATTATATGATCAGCTGTTTTATAAATGCACAAATTTATCAGCCTACTGGATTTTTTCCTGGAGAGCTCTATGTAAAAAATGGCAAAATAGTGCCTCCAGAGCCTGCAGATAAGGTCTACGACTGTCAAGGGATGTTCCTTTGTCCGGGACTTATAGACCTTCAAGTAAATGGCATTCATGGAGCTGACTTTACCACTTCTCTTGATTCATTAGAGGAGGCATCAGAGCTTCTTGCAAAAGCAGGGACCACAAGTTTTTTAGCTACAGTCGTTACCCAGCCAATAAGCCGCTATAGAGATCTTATCAAACACTTTACTGCCAAAAATTCAAACTGCTTAGGCCTTCATCTTGAAGGCCCGCACATAAACCCAAAAAGGCGAGGAGCACATCCTCTTGGCTCGATAAAAGAAGAGTGCATGATTGACTTTTGGAAGGATATTGCAGATCCAAACGTTGTAAAACTTGTAACGCTTGCTCCAGAATGCAAGAGAAGCGATGAACTTATAGAGCTTTTGACAGGGCGCGGTGTAGTTGTATCCTGCGGACATACTGAGGCAACGACGGAGCAGGTGCACCAGGCAAAACTTCACGGCCTTTCTATGGCGACGCACCTCTTTAATGCTATGCATCCCTTTCACCAGCGAGATCCTGGAGTCATTGGCTATGTCCTTGGGCAGAAGAAGCTCAAGTATTCGCTTATAGTCGACGGCGTGCACCTGCATCCAGACACTGTCGCTATGGCATATAATGCACATCCTGATGGCCTTGTCCTTGTAAGTGATTCAAGCGCAAGAACTCTTGGAAGTCATATTATAGAGGAAAAGGGCGGAAGAAAAGTCCTTTCAGGAACAGATGTTATCGCAGGCTCCTCCTGTGTCCTGCTAGATGCAGTAAACCTCCTGCATAGCCAAACTTCCTGCAGCTTCCATGAAGCAATCAAATGCGCCTCTAGCAAGCCAGCTGAAATCCTTGGCCTTACAACAAAGGGCCAGCTCCTTGAAGGCTACGATGCGGACCTTATCGTAGTAGATGAATCGGGAGCCTGTGCAAGAACATTCCTCAGCAAAAACCTCTAAAGCGACCAAAGAAACATAAAGAAAAAATAGCAGATGCCCCTTATGTCTCTTTGGTCGTTTTGGTCCTTTCAAAAGAAGCTCGATTTTGTTATACTTTACCTTTAAAACTGGGTTACCACACGATTTATGCTCTTTTCTCTCTTTTATGAGATTTCAATGTTTTTTTTGTTTGTCCTTGCGCTTCCGAAAGCGCTCTATGGAGCTGTCCGCTATGGCAAACATAAAACAAATTTCTTGAAAAGACTTGGGTTTGGCTTTCCTCGCGTAGAAAAAAAGGGGAAAGGGCCGGTAATTTGGGTGCATGCTGTCTCTGTGGGTGAGTGTCATGCAGCAAATCCTTTAATTAAAAGACTTAAAGAAGAGATGCCAGATTCAACTATTGTCGTCTCATCTGTTTCTGAAACTGGCCACCAAGAGGCTAAAAAAACGATTACTCTTGCTGACTATCATGTCTATTTACCTTTTGACTTTTACTTTACAGCTCGCCATGCGGTGCGAGAGGCGCAGCCAGATCTTGTGATTCTCTGCGAAGGGGACTTTTGGTATCGCTTTTTACATGAGGCTAAAAAACAAGGTGCTGTAACTGTAGTAGTAAATGGAAAGGTGTCAAGCGGGTCAGAAAAGAACTTTTGCCGCCTGCCATTTTTTACAAAAAAACTTTTCTCGCAAATCGATTTTCTTGCCGTGCAGAGCGATCTTTATAAAGAACGTTTTTTACATATGGGGATAGCTGCAGCAAAAATTGCAGTTACAGGCAATCTTAAGTGCGATTCTTTGCCAAAACCAGTCACTGAGGCGGAAATTGTAGAGCTTAAGAAAAAAATGCAGCTGCAAGATGATGATAAAGTGATTGTTATTGGCTCTACGCATGATCCAGAAGAGGAGATGCTCCTCGCTGAACTTGTTCCGCTCCTTGCAAAATTTCCTAAATTAAAAGTAATTATTGCACCTCGTCACCCAGAGCGCTTTGACGCTGTTGCAGAGGTTTTGAGTAAGCATAACATTAGCTTTGGGAGATGGTCCCAGGATACTACAGGCCAAAAGCCCTCAGCCTATCTTATTGATGCCATGGGTATCCTCAGAAAGTGCTACCAGCTTGCAGATATTGCCATTGTCGCAGGGAGCTTTACAAATAAAGTGGGCGGGCACAATATCATGGAGCCGCAAGCCTTTGGTATTGCGGTTATTAGCGGCCCTTACATGTTTTCCCAGCCTCAGCTTATCGAAAGCGCAAGATTCTATAATGCTATCCTGCAGCTAGAAAGCGGCGAAATTCAGGGCGCTGTTGAGCGTCTTTTAAATCAGCCGGAAGAGCGCCAAAAGCTTGGGCAAAATGCCCTTACTATGGTCACAGCTATGCAGGGAGCCACAAATCGCACAAGAGATCAAATTTACAACCTCATTCCCCAATTCTTCAGTTGCAATAATAAATCAGATCGGGCTATAATGTAGGTGTACTTATCGCGGGGTGGAGCAGGGGTTAGCTCGTTGG
>CAYWZU010000080.1:6116-7531 GCA_964462925.1 uncultured bacterium | reverse complement strand
GTTCGCAAAACGCATATGCAGATAAAGTAAATGTTTTTGATGTGTGTAAGTTGAAAGCATGTAAGGAAATTGATTTCGAAAAAGTAACGAAAGCATTTTCTTATCAAAATAATCGGTTAGGTTGGTCAGCGTTAAATTATGCGATAGAAAAGAGAGATTATCAATCAGCAAATATTCTTTGCGATTTTTTGATAGATATAAATCAAATGGATGGACTTTTCGCAACAAATCCTTATTCTATTTATAAGGCAAATGCGTTAGAGCGCATTTTACACATCGCTCATTTTAGTAATAGACAAAAAAAGCTTGAAGCAGAGCAAGTTCAATTGATAGATAAATTATTAAACAGTGGGATTGAATTTGATTTTACGTCAGAGATAGGAATGTCGTGTCCGATTGTTTATTTATCTTATTTTGGAGAAATTGAATTAGTGAATCGTTTATTGGACATGGGAGTGGATGTCAATAAAGCAAACGGTAGATCATTAAGTTTAGCTCTTTGTACAGGAAATGTTCAACTTGTTAATAATCTTTTACTTCGTGGCGCAGATGTTAAATTAATCAATATGTTGTCCGATTCTATTTCGGGTCAAAAGATTGAATTGGTTCGAATGGCGCTTGACTATGGATGTGATATTAATAGCTTTGACGCAGTGAAGCTTGCTATGAATTATACTTGTGTTGAAATTGATGATATTTCTTTTAAGCCAGATTGTGAAACGCCTGCCCTTGATATAGTCTATTATCTATTGCAAAATGGAGCAGATCCTAATTTTTGGATTTCTGATGCTTTCGCTAATAGAAAAGCTCTTAACGAAGCCTTTAAGGATTCGCCAGTCATGTATGCTCTAAACTTGTCTAAGAAAGCATCTACTGTTCAACAAATTTATTATCGTCAATCTTTAATCAATTTATTAAGAAGTTATGATGCGGTAATGGACAGGCCACAATAAAATATTGGTAGAAAAATCGTTGAATGGGTGGTATCAAACATGTTGATTTTCACTCTCATACTGGCATAAAAATTTTAAATAAAATGCCGCTAACTTTCATTTTAATATGTGATATTAAAACTAATAAGCCAATCAATAAACACTTCCTATAGAGCGCAATTTTGTAGGAAGTGGCTAGTAGATAATTTAAGCTTTAAATTATTCTTCCCGAGATAGCTAAAGGGTTATGATATAGCTATAAATCAATTGCCATCCGGGGGAGATACAAGAATAACTCTTTGGCATACGTGTTGGGTTTCCAGAGCCTTTGGCTTTTCTGATTGACCGAGATATTGCTTTCCCCACCAAATCAGCATCGAGACATTTCCTTTCATTGCGAGCTCATATTGTTTCAGGTGAATTGAAATGCATCCAAGCGCTTTTTGTTTCTGAGCATAAGTGGTGAATTGTACTCCTAATTCT
>CAYWZU010000080.1:0-6016 GCA_964462925.1 uncultured bacterium | reverse complement strand
TCTTCCGAACCCCTGTAATATATTGTTAATTCGTCAGTCTCACGGAATTTTAAAACATAATTCACAATATCATTCGCGGCTGCTCGGCGTACAGCTGGCGGGTTGGGTTCTCCTAAAAGCTCAACCAATGTATCTACAGCCCGTTTGGACTGAATTTTAAGTAATTCAATCGCTTGGCTACCAATTGCATAACGCATCTTCTGAAGTTTTCTTTTAAAAACAGGTTTTTTCATCCATTCATAAAAAGTTTGCTTGCTGATGCCGGCGTCAGCACATGCTTTTTCAACATTTAATTCTGTGCAAAAAACTGGTAGTGCCTTTATTTGCTTAGCCGATAATTCGTCATGTTTCGTCAAGTTTTGTCAGCTCCTTCGTTTCATTCTGTTTTTTTGTTAAACTTATGTATTCTTGAATAAGTCTCAATTTATAATAGATTGCGACCTTCTTGCTGAAAAAGATACATCTTCTATATACAAAGGTTCAAAAGGTCCAGAAGATCCTTTCGGACCTTTTGAACCTTAACACTTATGTGCTTTCTTTAAAAATCTTGGGGTTTACCCAGTATTTATTTGTTGAACGACCTCCTGTTCTTATTAGTCGACAAGCCAAATAGTGCTTTTCAATAAGAAATTCAAGAACCTCTTCTACTTGATGGACAGTGGCCAATCCTGCCCAATGTTTGCCACAGTATACATCTCTAGCAGTAAATGGTTCTAGAATGTCTCCTTGCTGCAGATGCTTAATTAGGTCTTTAGCAGCTTTAAGAACTGCATTTGCCCCGTTACCATACATGCGTACTGTGTGGCTCTCGAAATATTCGACCCATTGCAAACTCACTTCCACAGTATGAATTGCAATTGCTTGGGGGTAGGTGCCTTCAATCGCCTGCTTAAGGTGTTCAAAAATTAAACATAGGCCAGCGAGTAATTTTTTGTACTTTGCTAGATGGGCCTCTAAATGAGAAGGTAATATGCCCGAGCGAATTCTTTTTTCTAAAACACTCTGCCATTGGTCAAACAGTTCTTGAGCATCTTTCTCAAATGGGAGAATTATTGGAGCTCCCTTTTCGTCAAATTTTAAAGAATCCAAGAAATAAAAAATATTATACACAGGAATTTCTAGATCAGCAATTGAAATGTCGGAAACTAGTTCCCATGCATCTTTATGATCAGGCCAAACTACCACTTGGAATCTTTGTAAAAACCCATCATCACTTACACCATCTTGAACCGCCGCGCGCACATAATGAGATAATGGGCCAGGCTGTATACTTCCGAATATTGATAAGCAATTAGCTGGAATGTGTTTTGATCCTCGCCCAATTCGATCAATGTCTGAACTTTCCCGACCTGTCCACCCTTCTAGGTAAAATTGCCGATCACTTTCTCGACCAGGTTTTTTAAAGCTATTGAGCCAGCCTGAAAGCTCATCGCGAAAAATGAGCAATCCTTGTGGATTATGCATCAAAATTTCTGCCAGCTTTTCTATGGTGGCATCTTGAGCTTTATAACGTTTTTTCTGAGGTTCTTCAGGCATTTCTTCTTCTTTTAGCACGACTTGTGTTGGAGGATTGTTAGCATTCGAATTACGTATAGATTCCTTAAGGTCTTTTTTATAAACTTCTTCGTATGCTTTTCTTCTAATTTTCCAAGCGTCTAAGTTCTTTGTATGCTGTTTGAATTCTAGCTCATATTTCTTTATTGCCCGATCAGCGAGAGTAGTAAGCGGACCAATCACAGCATTCATGGCGGGGCTTTTCATCATGGCAGGTCGACCTACAAGCATGCCCCATAAATTGGGGTGTTCAATCCAGTTTGTTCCTGGTCTTACTTGCAAGCCTCGTTTACGGCCAATCAAACTCCCTGTATAAACTAAGAACGGCGCTACTAAATAGTCTACTGAGACTTGCATCTGCTCTGCATACCCAACAATCCAATTAATTATTTCAATAGGAAGTGTATTTATTGGGCATGGTAACACATCACTTAGCGCTTCTTGAATAGGGGTCGGTTCATTTTCAAAAATCACTCCTTCATCGGATATTTCTTCAAAATACGTAGCTGCATCTATCAAATTTGAGTATACATATTCTAAAAAAGTATTTTGTAAGTGCTCAACATTAGTTTTCTCGATAGGCCCAAAGCCATTCCATTGCAGAGTACATGAAGCGTTTGATTGAATCCATTCAACTAGATCATCCGCTTTATTTTTGGTAGGAAGTTGACAGACTGATATCCTTGTAAGTGGACATGCTTTTTGAATTTCTCTAAAAACTGTTTCGATGTATTTGCGGCCAGGTTTGTCATAATCTGGAATAAGAACAAATTCCTTAATATGACGGTATCTTGCAAGTATCGCCCAGTCAGCATCTTGTGCTTGGTTAGAACCCATCATAGAAGTTAAGGCTGGTAGCCCTAAAGAATGTGCAGCGGTGGTGCATTTTTCGCCTTCAAATATATAGACTTTTCCTTCATAATGATTCTTAGGTAATGTTTCTATTCCATAGAGGGGTAGAGGAGTTGGCGCTCCTTCTACCCACTGACCATCTTTACTGAGCCCGTATTGATGAAACCACTTTTTAGCATTGCTCTTGGATTCGCGGTACCTTGCAACCAAAGCATTTACCTTTCCTTCCTCATCCTTGTACGTCCAATAGAATTCTAAATTTTGACGAGAAACAATATCTGGAAGATCTATCATATGATTCTCCATTCGTTTACAAGTTTTTTGACAGCGTCGTTGAATCTCATTTCATACTTTTTTTGTACAAAAGCGATGACATCCCCGCCGCTAGTACCGCAAGAAAAACATCGGAAAGCCCCGCACTTAGAGTTGATGTAGAAACTTCCGGCATTACGATCAGCATGAAAAGGGCATAGGCCGCCTAATTTCCAATCTGTTTTGCCCCGAGTGTTAATTTCTTGACCTTCATGGGTATAAAAATCTATTGAATCAATACTGTCTTTTAGTCTTGTAGTATCAACTCGGCGGTACGAGTGATAGGAATGGTTCATGCCGCACCTCTGGTCATACGTTTGCCATACTTTTCAATCCATGCGATAAAGAGATCATGTCGGATTACAATTTTTCGGCCGATTCTTCTAATTGCTGGTGCAAGGCCATTTTTTTCTGCGTGTAGGATGTAAAATCTAAGCATAGGTACTGTAAAGCACAGCTGGGGGTCATTGGCTAATTCTTTTACTGTTCTGTAAAGTTTTTCGTCATTCATCTGTTTTCCTCATGTTGCGTGAGCTGTTGTCAGTTCACTGTATTCGTCTACAAGACTACACAGTTCATAAGTTCATATGTTAATGTGTTGAAAAATCGTGAGGAGGAAAAATTGTATAAGTTCCATGTATTTAGTGTGATATGTACGATTTCTAATTCGGAAATTAAGAATATTTACCATCTTTAGTCGTGGGGATTTATCGATAAATAAAGTGGATGAGGGGGCTTAATCACACTTAAGAAGCTGATTAGGAATTGTATGTTCAAAGTGTCTTGTAGGGCTTTAATCCATAATTTATGGAGCTTTAAGACGGATTGGAAATGGGATTAAGGATTTTGTGAACTGCTTCGACCCTTGCTGTGGCCATGCAGGGCATTTCTAGACTTGAGAGCAGTTGTCTTCCTGAGAGCTCGCAAGTTTTTGGGTATAGGTTACTCGTGCGCATTTGCCGTATAACTGGTTGAGGGATGCGTAGAAACCTAGAAGTATGCGGAAATGACTTGAAAGCATCGCCTGTAATGTCTCCGAGTTGGCATAACTCCCGTTCATGCAGGGAAATTTTAAAATTGTAGTTGATGATGTCTTTGGTTAGGCTAGGCATCATGTGATTTTGATAATCTGATCTCATCAAAAGTGCAGCTAGTTCATGGTATTCTGGGCCAATATCACTTGGCAGTGAGGAGATTTGGGATTGTATTTCTGTGATTCCCACTGTATTTGAAGGTCTAAGGTGATTTATTCTTAAAACAATCCAGAGACATATGAGAGCCTTGACATAATGGTTGTTGTAAGGGAGTGTCCGCATTTTTTCTGCAAAGTGTAGGAGAATTCTTGCAGCGGTTATTTGGTCTATTGCGAAGGCTGATTTATGCCGTCCAAGTTTTGTTTTGCCTCTGTCATGTATTTCATTTTTAAGCTCTGTTGTTAAGGCTATACGTATTTCGTCAATATAGATTAGGGGTACTTTGATTGTGACTATTAGATGGCGTTCTATGTGGTCTAGCCAAAAATTAAATAGTTTATTGAGTTTTCGGTGGTTGCCCGTTTGAAGGGCAAAAAAAGCTAATTGATAGGCTTCACCATAAGTTGTAGAGCTGTTTGGACTAAAATCAGCTTTTAAAATGGATTCAGCATTTATTTTTAGCCGTGCTTGCTGTTTATGAATAAATTTATGATAATCATCTCCTATAGGGGTGTTGAAAAAAGCATTCCATTGTGGGAGAAATTCTTCGCTATTAGATCGTTTGGGGTATAAATAATCAAGACCTGGCGCAAGAAGAACAGTAAAAGCAATTTCCAAAGCTAATTCAGAAGATGTTGTATCTAGTTCTAGAAGGAACTCTGAAAGGTGGCCTGGGTTTTGATACTCAGGTAGTTTGCTAATGCTTGTTTTACGTACAAACTCATATGCTTCTTGAATGTGAGTTAAGGCTCGATTTACCGCCTCAACGTTTCCAACATTAAATTTTCGCTTCATTTGCTTGATCCTTATGCAACAGATGCTGGATTAAATTCGTTTTCTAGGCCTGCAGCATGGTTTAGAAGGCGATTTTCTACAGCATCTGAAAAGCGGCGTGTAGAATTGGCATTCATGTGGGTGTAGCGTACGGTCATTTGAGGGGTTCTGTGACCCATAGCGGAGCCAAGTTCTAATGTAGAGGCTCCGTCTTCGGCAGCATACGTTGCAAAGGTGTGTCGTAGGTCGTGGAAGCGAAAATCTTCTATCCCGACACGTTTACGTACTTCGTCCCATGCTTTTCTAATGCAGATATGGCCAAAGCGTTTCTTGGCAGGAAATACATATGGGGTATGCTGTGGATGTGTTAGATATTTTTCAGCTAAAAGTTTTGATGCGTTTCCCACAATTGGAATTGTACGAGGCTTGCCGTTCTTGGTATTTTTGAGGAAAATAGTTTTATTTTTTAAATCTACACAATCCCATGTTATGCCAGTAATTTCGCCTTGTCTCATCCCGGTTGTCATTGCAAGTAGTGTGATTAGATATAAATGTTCGTTACGGCTCTTTTTGCATTCTTCTAACAGTTGAAGGCATTCTGCTTCTGAGGCGATTCTGTCTCGGCCTGTCGATTCTTTAAGTTTGCTGACTCGGTGACAGGGGTTAGTTAGAATCCAGCCACATTCTTTAACGGCATATGTTAAAACGGCCGATAGTGCTGCAAGATATCTGTTCACAGTGCCATTGGAGCGCTTATTTCCTTTTGGCGTTAAGCCTTCAGAAAGTTCGATTTTGAGGTTTGCAATAACTTCTGAGGTGATATTTTGGACGGCAAATTTGCCAATTTTTGAACTCCACCAATTTAAGTGCCTTTTCGTATCCGCAGCATTTTTAGGCTTAGTCGGTAGAATTATTTTGATATATTGGTCAATTAATTCATTTAGTGTGTGTTTAGCACGTGTTTGCTCTGGAAAATAAGCTCCTTGTCGTCTTTGTGTCTCTTCCTGTTTTGCCCAGTCTTTTGCTTCTTGCTTTGTGGGAAAGGTTTTGTAGCTTGCAGGATAGCCGTCACTTTGACGAATCATTACCCGGTAACTAAAAGTTTTATTTTTATTTTGTCTTTTCTGAATGGTTGCCATTAGCTCATGCTCCAATTGGGTGGTTAGCGTGAGCAGTGACTGCATCATATTGATGTTGAGTGCTGAGTTGTGTTGTGGTGTATAGGGTCTTACTGTGCCACCTGTGTGCCACGACCCTTATAAGGCCTAGAGTTTCGAATGATTTATTGTTATCATCGTAAACCTTAAACACTTTATCACAACAAGTTACAA
>CAYWZU010000079.1:0-8232 GCA_964462925.1 uncultured bacterium | reverse complement strand
AATACCATGGAACTTCTCATTTAGGGTGGACTAATTTTCGGGGATCAGGTCAATTTCTTTACATCTAATTGGCTCTATATTACTCTTTGTTAATGAGAAAATAATATAATCACGATGGACCGTACCGTTTAATTCCAAATTATTAGTGAGTGATAAATTTATATTTTCAACCTCTGTAAAAATCAGCTCAATCCGGCAAAATTTGCGTCTGGTGTACAGATTAATATTTTTATTGTTGGTAAACTGTTAGGCGCGATAATAGTATGAAACTCATCTGAAATGTAACTGGGATTGACTAAATAACATTCTCTGATAAATGCATCAGTTAGATCTGCTACTTTTAAGAAATTAAGATCTGCATGCGAATTTATTTTTTTCATTTTATTCGTTGTTGGTAAATGGTCTGAGGATCTTTTTCCTTTAGGCCTTGAGTGTTTTAGGATTAATAATTAAATGACATTATTCATCTAGAATGGCGCATAAAAAGAAATCAATATCTTTAAAATGTAGTCTGTACATTTGCTTTTTATCTTGAGTAAATGCGGTTACGTAGTCAAATGGCGGATACCATCCATAACCAGGATTCAATTTTTTGACAAGCCCACTAAATATAAGTTTAATATTAGCTGGAACGACTTCACCTGTATCATTATCAACTATTGAGTGATTTGGTTTTGGTTTGCAAATAACTTCATAAGTTGGAACTGCGTTTGGATAGGTTACACGGAAATTTAAATTAGAATATCCAGTCAGAAATTCTCCTTTCCGAAGGAGTTCTCTCTCTACAAGAAATTCCCAATTAACCTGAATCCATTCCTGTGTAAATCTTCCATCATCATCCCAATCATGATTTTCCATCAAAAGGTCAAGATCTTGCCAAGCGTGAATTAAGAAATTTCTAAATTTTAAAATCTGAGACGTTGCATTAATCATCTTTGTATTTAAACCTCTTTTTTTCTAAAGATCCTGTGTATCCATCGAGTCTTGAAACGTCAATATGATTAGGTTCACGATATCGACCTACATTCTCTGGGTCTATATGGTATTTTCGTCCATTTTTAGGGTTTATGTAATTGCCTATACCATTTTTTGGATCCGGACCTATGGGGTCGAATTTCTTTTTTATGAACATTGCATGTAATTCATCTGCATTCTTATCCTTGAATGGACTGGATTTTGTCCACATGTGATCTTTTGGGAGTTTATTGCCAGCAGAGGTGCCTTGATATCCCTGACTCGCTTTGATGCCACTGCCTTTCTCCAGTACGCGCCCTTCTTTTTGTAATGCACGTAATGTGCCTCCGCCTTTTAAAGCAAGCTTCACCCCATTGATTGCCATGCGAGAAAAGTCAAACATTTCCCGTGCTGCAGACCCTGTATCGATCGCTTGATGAAGATCGCGTTCAGTTACCCTGCCATTAGAATGATCTGCAACAGTTTTTACATAACTATTTCGAAATTCATCTAAGCGAGTATGCCATTCTTGTGATTTTTCATAGAGAGTATTTATTCGGAATACTTGTGCTGCGAACGAAGTCATGTCCAAAATTGTCCTACCAGAGACTTCAAGCATTCCAAATAAACCAGCAGCTTCTAGTGTTTCGCCATCTTCATAGGTGAACAGACCGTACAAATCGAACATCGTCATAGGATTATTGTGGACGTAGGCATAGATGTTTGGGCCATCGGCGAAGCCGATGGGGTCTGGGGTGATCCAGCGGCCGAGGTTTGGGTTGTAGTAGCGGCGGAGGAAGTAGGTGAATCCGGTTTCGGGGTCATAGCGTTTGCTTGCAAAGCGCCATGGGTTGTGGGGGAGGGAGTGGTGGTTTACTACTTCACATTCGCCGAAGGCGGTGTAACGATAGGTTTCTGCGGGCTTTTGGGTTTTTGTGTCGATGAGGGTAACAATGTTGCCTCGGAAGTCGTGGATGGGGCAATAGACGTTGTTTTCAAGCTCAATGGCTATGCTTGCGCCAAGTTCTGCGCCTTTGCCTAGTCCTAGGACTCTAAATTCTTGTATTTTTCCGTTTTGAAGTGAGCCTATTTCTCGGAGGTTTTGGTGGAGGTAATAGGTGTCGTTCTTTTTGATGCGACGGTTGAAGCTATCATAGACATAGTGAGTTCCGTTTGCTTCTATGAGTCTATCGAGAGCATCGTAGCGGTAGGTGAGTTGTCCATCGCTTATGAGGTTGCCATTTTTATCGTATGTGAATGGTTGTATGCCATCGCTTGAGATTTTGTTTAATGGATCGATAGAAAGGGATGCGTTGTTTTTTGATAGTCTATTGTGGATCGAGTCATGAGTGTAGGTGTGCTCTTGCAGGCCGGATTCCTGTGTGAGTTGGTAGAGGTCATCATAAGAGTAGGTAAGAGAGAGGCTTCCTACCGGATCGCTACATTTGTACTTTTTGAGGTTGCCGACAGCATCAAAACCGTCTTCTGGGATTGAATGAGAGTGGTAGTTTGTTGTTGCAGTGGTGTTTCGTCCTTTTTTGTCGTAGGTAAAAGACGCATTGCCTAAGTTATTTATGAGAGCACTTTCAAGGACGCGTCCTTTTTTGTCGAAACTGAGGTATGCGTGTTCATAAAGAAAAGATCCGTCACTTGCAAAGCGTTGGATGGTATTGAGATAGGCGTTGTCGTACGTATAATGTATCGAAGAGTTATCTGATATGGAGAGTGTTAGGGGTCTTCCCAAGGCATCATAGCTATAAGAAATAGCGTGAATATCAACTATGCCATCTTCGATAAGGCGGTCCCAGGCATCGTAGGTGCGTTTTGTGATTAGGCCGGATATGTTATCTTTGACTTGAAGGGGATTGTTATGCAGGTCATAGGTATAGCTGTAGGATACAGTTTTGTCTGAAGAATTTAGCTCTGTGAGTCTACCTAATGCATCATAGGTGTGATAAATGATAGTCCCATCAGGTTTGGTAATGGTTTGAACTCTGCCGCAAGGATCATATGTATAGCTTGTGACTTTGCGATCATCTGTATCTGGCTGCTTGATAAGTTCTTTCACACGGTCTACTGAGTCATAGTTCCATGAGATTGTATAGTCATGATCGATTTTGCCATCGATAATGACTTTTTCGATCTGCTTTGTCTTTTTACCGGTGCCATTGTAGTAAAGATCTGTTATGGCAGTCAGGTCCCCTTGAGGGTTCTTTTTGAGTATGGAAACAAGACGTCCTGATATGTCGTAATATTCTTCTGTGCTGTTTTCTAGAGCATCGGTCGTGATCTTTTGGAGGATGTTTTGACCATTTTTGTTTATAAAGCCATGATTGTAGGTATACTCAGTTTTGCTTCCACATTCATCGGTGAGGGCAATAAGCTCGCATTTTGTGTTGTATGTATAGTTAATATCAGCATCATTTTTTTCTTCGAGGTGTCCTGTCCTCTTAAGTGTGCAGTTGCCTTGAAGGTCATATGCATAATAGTTCCAGCTGGTGCAACGTCCATTTATATCTTTAGTTGATTCTAAAGTTATTCTATTGAGGTTGTCATACTCAATATATGTAGCGATAAAATTAGCATCATCGAAGTGCTTTTTAGTGCAACACATGCGCCCGAGTGCATCATATTCAAATGTCGTTTTACTGTAATTTGATTCATCTTCTTTGTGCTCTTCAATTTTTCTTCCTGCTTGGTCGTACTTGTAATGGGTTGTATAGCCCATAGCATCTGTAGTAGAGAGAAGATGAAAGCTGTTATAGCTATTGCTTGTAGAAGAAAGTATATTGCCTGCAGCGTCAAACATGGAAGTTTCGGTAATGCGACCTAAGATATCATATTCATAAGATGTCTTAGTTCCCGATTGGTCCCATTTATGTGCTAGAGTGCCATTTTTGTTGTATTCAAAGCGCTCTTCACTGCCATCAGGATGTACAATATGGCTTGGAGCATTGCGTATTGTGTATGCAAATGTAGTAACGGATCCATTTTGATTTGTTTCTCTGATGACATTATCAAAGATGTCATATTCTTTGAGGATGGTCGTTCCATCGGGGAAAGTTATTTTGTTTACACGATTACAGCTATCGTATTCATAGCAAGTTTTTTGCCCATATCTATCTATAGAGGCAGTTTTATTCCCCATAAAGTCATATTCGAAAGAGGAGCGAATGTCTGCTTGCTTATGATGCTCAACCACAGCAGTGCAGCGGTTGGCATAGTCATATTCGTAGTTTGTAGAAAAATCTACGTTTTCTTGCGTCTCTTGCGTTTTGTTGTTGTTTTCATCGTAGGTGTAAACTTTTGTCTGCCCTGCAGGGTTAGTTTCCTTATATAGAAGATCCTTGTGGTTATATTCATACCAAGTTGAGAAGCGGTATGCATCATCAGCATCAAACACTGCCTCTTCAGTCACTTGACTTGCATTATTATAATTGTAGTAGGTTCGCTTTAGTTGTTTAAGATCATTTGCATCAAAGTCGTAGTAGTATTCAGTAACTTCTCGTGGCAAACCGTGGCCTTTCCCTTTATCGTCTAGAGTGGGTTTAATCTTAGTAATATGTCTTTCAGTAACACCTGAGAGGCATGATTTGTTATCAGTGTTACCATCATCTACGATTTTTTCTATTAAAATACCATTGTCATCATACTCATAAAATTCCCTAAGGATGATTTTTTCATTATCCTTGGTAAATTTTGCCCAAATTAGGTCTGTGTTACTCTTATATCGAAATTCATAGCTTGGCCCATGATCTTCTTTCTGGCTAAGCATGAGATGCTTATCAGAATAGGAGTAGTATTTATTGTACTGTTCAATATTGGGATCTTTTGGCCTCGCGTCATCATCTATCCAGAAAGCCCATGGGTATTTACCTGAGAGATTACCAGAGAGTGATTCTGTGATGATATTGCCAAAGTTATCATAGGTATACGTGCATAACTGCACACCGCAGCCTTCATGATTTAAAGTGGCATAGCCTAGTAAGTTACCTTTATCTCCTGTAGGAGGTTTCTTCCAAGAATGCCCATGCGTCGTTCCCCAAAAATAGCGTGTTGCCCGGTATGAAGAAGAGTCTTCAAGATCTTCGATAGAAATGATGCGATCATTTTTATGTGTGAAGCGCTTTTTGTGCTTATTTGCATCGGTTACGATCGTTTTATCTGATGAATATTCAAAAGAGTATATGGTGTGGGGAGTTTTGTCTTTACCAACAGGTGCCTTCTGAGCGGTGACTCGAGCTTTTTTGTCATATTCGATTTCTAAAAAGCGACCATGAGGCCACGAGAGTTTACTTATGCATGTATGGTCTCCAACATCTTTGTAGGAGAAGTTTAAAGTAGGATTTTCTGAGGATTCTATAGAGCTTATGTAATCATTATCAAATGCTTTTAATCTGACAGTTTTTCCGCTTGAAGAGGTGATTTTAGCAGTATAGTCATGGTCAGAAAACGAAAGCCAATTCAAGGTGTTTTTTCCTTTGGCTTTGATCCCTTTTATCGAATCAACTTTCTTCCTTGGTATGCCCTCAGCCTTTTCAACATACTCATGGTAGTCATAAAGAAGTTTAGTTCCATTCAATCTGCTTTCTAAATACACATGTGTATGAGGATCATGATAGACAGGATGGTATTTACGCTCTGTACCGTCTGGGAGGTAGCACACCCAGTCTGAATATCCATCATTGTCTGTAAATTGCGTAAATTTGATGTTTTTGAGATTGGTCCTGGCACTAATCTGTCCTGAATTGCAGTTTGTAAAACCATCTTTTACAACTTCAGGGTCAAGAAAGTAATTAGCCTTTTTGTCTTCTTTAAATTTTCCTAGGCAGCGGATTATCGAGCCTCCGGCACTTTCTGCGAGAGTTTCATTGTATTCTTTATGTTTATCCTTTTTCTTGTGGCCTGGACTTCCGGTCCATGCAGAAAAGCTGTAATTTAAGCACATTCCGATTCCAAACCAATTGGTATAGCGGCTCTTGTTATTATAATAGAGCACTACATCCAGTGGCACATGTCCTGGTACGGTCATTTGGTGAAATTGTAAATTTAGTGAGCCATCCACAACGTTCACAGACTCGTTAACAAATGAGCAAGGTGCAACTTCACCAACAACAGAAACAGGTTGCTTTGAAAGGTCACGATGATTCTGGTTTGCATGCACATAAGAGAATAAAAATAGGCAGACAAAAAGCATATGATACATGATAGGCCTCATGAGTGAATATTATGTATTGTGGGAGGTGCTTCTGGTGAAATCGATATCGTTGTAAGAGTATCATAGATACCTTGATGCGTCAGATTTTTGCAAATGAAAAGGATAGGAAAGGTTATGCTTAGAGGAATGATTTTTTTCATTGCGAATATTTAGCTATGTGCTATGGTTAGTGCAAACGAATTCGTGAAACTCGCTAAAAATGAGGGATCGAATGGACAGAATACTTCAACAGTCTCATCTCAGCACTAAGATATCCCTTATTGACAAAAATTTGCCAATTGTGTTAAAATTGTTTTTCAATTTTTTACACCCCCCTGCATCTTGCAGGTTTTATTAAAAAACCAAGTGGCATAGCCACTTAAAAGGGAGAGAGATTATGTCAGCACCAACTACAGTACAAAGAATGCCAGGAGCTGGCGCGGGCTATCCGCAACCTCCAGCACCTGCACAACAATTAACACCAGAAAAATTGAAGCAGATTGCCGATGCAGTGGTAACTCAGTATGCAAAGGTAATCGTCCAGGGCATTCACGCAATGTTCAGAAATGAAAATGCTGAATGTGAAAAAGAGGGTACTAATAAAGGGATAGGTATAGCAACGATTAAAACTCCTGATGCGAAGGTTTTTACAACTAAGTTTCGTAGTGAACGAGTCCATGCGAATTATTCAGATGCTGGCATTAACGCGAGAATCGAAAAGCTTGATGCTGCAAATCGATATATTTTAAATAGTTTATTAAAGCGAACGGAAGAACTTCTCGATCAGCCGTATACTGGTTTTCTTAGATTTATCCAAGCTGACTCAAATGGAACATTAAATAAAGGTGTGCTCGGTCAGGGCGATGTAAGTGAATCTCAAATTTTTAAAACTCAAGTGTACGTTTGTGTATCAAAGATGCCGCAAGATCATAAAATTGTAGTTTTAAAGGGTGCTGTTAAATAATTATTGAAAGCCAGGGAGGAAGCTGCACAAGTTGAATCATGAACTTTTGCCTTCTTCCCATTTTTTTTGGGCAGCATTGATTTCTTCACTTTTTTCTCGTCTCTGTTCTTTGACATCTTTATGGTACTTTTCCTGTAACTTATGACGAGTATCTGCAGCTTTTTCATCGGCGATTTGTTCTGTAGTTCTTATACTAGATTTGATGGAATCTTTCTGTTTTTGTGCTGCTCTATCTTCATCGGTTATTCTTTTTTCTTCAGATTTATCCTTTTTGGTCGATCGATGAAATGTTTGAATTGGCATGGCGTTTTCTGATTTTCTCGTTTCATCTTTTTTAACTTTATTTTCGTCTACTTGTGGTTTTTGAGTATTTAATTCTTTTAGCGATTGCTGGAATGAACTCCATGTTTCATTATCTACGATAATCATAGTTAAGGCTTTAGGCGGGGGTAGTCCGTTTGCATCGTGATGTTGCTGCGCAAGAGAAATTATATCAGGAAGTATGTGATTCGGTATGGGTTGATTTATAATAAACCCACCTGCTTTAGGTGAGTACGCAATGTCATACTTAATGCCATCTCTATCTAATGAAAATACTGCGTTATGGGGGTCATTATGAAATGTGTCAGCAACGGGTTTGCCTTTGCCTCTGCCATCAACCACATTTGCTTGAATTCCATCAAAACTTTGTTGGACTACGGGAGGAGGTGAAGCTTTGGATGCTTCATCGAGCTCGAAGGTGCCGGCTAGGATAGCGGAAAGATCAACAGCGCCAAAATTCATATTGTCTTGAACTTGGACGTCTGCGGATTCCATTGAAGAAAGTGCAGAAAGATCAAATGGAATGTCTTGAGTTGTGCCGAGGTTTTTAATTAATTCGTCCAGAGATTCGGTACTTGGGAGTTGAGATAGGTTGTGATTTTCTATGAGTGGGGTAGGATTTTGTTGATCCTGTTGTGGGAGAGCTTTGTTGGCAATCTGGGTAATTGCGGCGTGTTCTTTGTTTGTGGCTTGTACTGCTTGTTGTCCTGGGAGGGTTGATTTGCCTACTTGAACTTTAAAGTCATGGGCTTCGCCGCTTTTGGGTTCGCGGAGGCCGGTGGGGGTTTGGATGCCG
>CAYWZU010000078.1:0-8631 GCA_964462925.1 uncultured bacterium | reverse complement strand
GTTGACATAGCACACCTCCAGTCTCTACTTTTAGTATAATAATAAATTTAATTCATTTGAATGCTTTTCTTTAAGGCACTGATAATAAGCGCGTTACGAGAGATGAACTAAATTTTTAATTAAGCTTAAGGTCGAAGTAACAGCAGGCTTAATCGTTAGCTTGTTTCCAACGCTTTCACCGAGAAGGGATGATTTTTTGCAAATAGAGGCTGAGCTTTTTGTATAGCGAAGGCGGGGATAGCACATCTTTTGGACTTCTATAAGCTTATTCTCAAGAGTGATGAGTGCTTGTGTGATAGTTGCTTCATAGCTTCGCTTGAGGGCAGAAATTTTATTGCAGTAGCCCTTTGCAATGCCTAGAAAAAATGAGTTTTTTGCAATGGTGCCTTGCAGCATGCCTTGGGCTTTAGATTCTACCCAAAGCCTTTCCAGCTCTTTGTTAAGGAAATCTGCGACATATTGAGCGATTTCTAAATTGGTTTTAGTACCAACAAGTTCAAGATAGACAAATCCTGAACACCTCGAAAAGACGCATGAGACAAAGAAAGTAGCAAGTATTTGCGAGATCGCCCGCATTTTGGCACTTTCCTTTTTTTGCTTTAGAATGCGAATGAGAAAGACTCTGTCTTCATCAGACTCACAAGAAAACGATTCTATATTATGTTTGAGCAGTAGCTCTTGAGACTTTATCATGGCAAGCTCTGCTTCATGCTGGTTTTGGCTTGAAGAGAGTGCCATAAGCTTTTGCACTTTACGAAGAATGCTGTTTTCTACATCGTTTGCGACCTCTTCGTCAACATCTAAGCAGGTAGTAGCCCTCATAACAGCTTCATTCCAGCCGTAGCGTCTGCACGTATCTCTAAATTCCACCCCATGAGCTAGCGCCTCTGGATGTTCTATAAAGGTGAGGTAGTGTGCGATCTCGTGGCGAATGATGTCGAGAAGCTCTTCCTTTGCAATATGCATCAGCTTTTCATGAAATCCAAGCTCATAAAAATCTGCTGCAAAGTAGCCAAGCATGCTTTTGTTGTTGTAGATAACAATCTTGATGGGGTAGGAGACTCGCTGCCTTTTATCATAAAAGCGATCGCCAAATACGCGAAGACCTACTTCCTTTGAGATAATTTCTTTGACATGCTTTTTGAGGATGCCAATAAACTGTACAAGCTTCTTTGAGTAGATGTGCATAGAGTAAAGTTTACAGCATAGCTGCCTTTCTTACTACAACCTGAATTTACAAAAAATAAATTGACAAATTGGTCAAAAAATGTGTAGTATTGATTTGAGGGGATATTCCTCTCATATTTTGGGGGTTACTATGGGAAACCATGCATGCCTACTTTACAAAATAGTTAGTGCGCTTGTAATTATTGGCGCCATTAACTGGGGCTTAGTAGGATTTTTCAGTTTTAATTTAGTAGATTATATCTTTGGAGCAGGTTCGATCCTGTCACACATTATTTATAGTGTTGTGGGAATATCCGGCCTTGTCCTTTTGGCAGGCTACTTTACAGGATGCTCGAGCTGTAAAAAAGAGTAATCTTGACGAGGTTTTACCTTGTAAAGAGTAATAGCCAAGACATAAAATAGCTCTTTTTGGATTGAATTACATGAAAGAGCTATTTTTGCGCATATTACTTAGTTTTGGAGCGCTTTTGCTTCGATTTCGCTACCGTATTACCTATAAGGGGCTTGATCAGGTAAAAGCGCTTTTAGATAAAACTAATACTGGTGCTCTTTTTCTCCCTAACCATCCTGCTGTTATTGTCGATCCGCTTATCGTCTCTGTTCCAACCATTCGAGAGTTTGGCATACGCCCGCTCATTATCGACTATATGTTTTATCATCCTGCTGCGCACTTAGTGGCAAAACTCATTAACGCACTTCCTATGCCAAACTTTGGCACAAGCTTTAGTCCATTAAAGCTAAAGCGCGCAGAGCGATCTCTCAAAACGATATCAGATGGCTTAAAGGATGGGGATCGTTTTCTCGTATACCCATCTGGAACGACAAAATTGCAGGCTAAAGAGGTAGTTGGCGGGGCCTTTGGCGTTCACCAACTTGTGCAGGAAAATCCCCAAATTCCGATCGTTCTAGTGAGAATCACAGGACTTTGGGGATCAAGTTTTTCTCGCGCGCCCACTCACGGAGGATCGCCCCATACAAACAAAGCGCTCAAAAATGGCCTTTGGACAGTTGTAAAAAACCTCTTTCTTTTTGTTCCCAAAAGACAGGTAGTTGTAGAGTTTGAAGTTGCAGATAGCTCCTTGCCAAGGCAAGCTTCAAAGCAGGAGTTCAATCGATACTTAGAAAACTGGTATAACAAACCTTTTGGGCCGGAAGGTGAGCCTATTTCACTAGTTTCTTACGCCTTTTGGAAAGAGCAGTTGCTTGACTTTGAGGAAAAAGAAGAAATAAGCTATGACCTTTCAAAAGTTTCTGAAGAGGTAAAAAAGCAAGTTCGGGCTAAAATTGCATCCCTTGCAAAAGTTGACGAAAAGGAAGTTTTGCCAGATCTTAAGCTTGTAGAGAATCTTGGCCTAGATTCATTAGATCATGCAGAGCTCGTTGCCTATTTAGAGACAGAATTTGACGTGGCCGGTGTGGCTCCGGAGCAGCTTACCACAGTAGCTAGCGTCTTTTTGTTTGCAGCTGGAGCCCTATCCAAACGGGAAAAGGAAGAAGCGAAATTTAATATGAAAGGCTGGGAGAAGAAAAGGGGCCGCAGCAAACTTTCGCTTCCTGAAGGATCATCACTTCCTGAACTTTTCTTCAAAACGGCTGATGCAAATCTCTTTGAGATAGCCTCTGCAGATCCTCTTCTTGGTCCAGTAACCTTTTTTAGATGCAAAAAGACGGTGTTTCTTCTCGCTGAAGCCATTGCCAATATGCCGGGAGAAAACATTGGAATTCTTCTTCCTGCATCTACAACGAGCTATCTCCTTGTTCTCGCATGCCAGCTTGCCCATAAAACTCCCGTCATGATCAACTGGACTGTTGGCGGAAAACATCTTGAAACTGTCGTTGAGGTCTCAAAACTTGAGACGATACTCAGCTCATGGGCCTTTCTTGATGCACTCGATGCTGTAGATCTTTCTAGCATTGAGCCATTGCTTGTTTTCTTAGAAGAGCTTAAAGCTACATTTACCCCTCTCGATCTTATCAAGGCTTCTATGAAGGCGTATGCGGTGACTACGGTAGCTGATATTGAACGAGACGAAACAGCAGTAATCCTTTTTACAAGCGGTACAGAAGGAATGCCAAAGGGAGTTCCTCTCTCTCACGATAATATTATTTCAGATCTTAGAGGAGCACTTGATACTGTAGAGCTCTTTAAAGATGATGCGCTGCTGGCAATGCTGCCGCCTTTTCACTCATTTGGCTTCTCCGTTACTGGACTTTTGCCCTTTATCGCAGGGTTGAAAAGCGTTTTTTATCCTAATCCTACTGATTCTAAGCGGCTCGCAAAAGCAATTGGGCATTGGAAAATCACCGTTCTTTGCAGCGCGCCGACATTTTTAAAGAACATCCTTTCTTTTACAAAGGATGTCGATACTTCCTCTATTCGCATGGTGATAGCTGGTGCAGAAAAAGCTCCAGATGAGCTTTTTTCACTTCTTAGCAAATCGGCACCAAGTGCACTTTTTGTAGAAGGTTATGGTATTACTGAATGCTCTCCAGTGCTTTCTGCCAATGTTTCTGGCGATAGAAAAAATGGGGTAGGCAAGCCGCTTCAAGGCATAGAGGTCAAAATAGTAGATCCTGAAAATCTTTCTGTAGAAAGGCCGCAAGGAGCTGTGGGGCTCATCTTAGCCTCTGGGCCGAATGTGTTCTCTGGCTACCTTAACAAGGGCCTTAGCGATCCATTTATCGAACTCGATGGTAAAAAATGGTATCAGACTGGGGATCTTGGGGCTTTTGATCTCGAGGGCAATCTCATTTTGTCTGGCCGCTTAAAGCGCTTTATCAAAATTGGCGGCGAAATGATAAGCCTTACAGCTATCGAAGAGACCCTTTGCAACCAAACCGATGCTGAGCCTAATAGCTTTGTAGTCGTTACTGAAGGGGACCTTCTTGGAAAGGTGCAGCTTGTACTTTTTACCACCAAAGATATGACCGTACAATCAGTAAACCAGCTCCTTCGTAAAGGCGGATCGAGCAATCTTGTAAAGATAGAAAAAGTGATGCATCTTGATGCAATACCCCTTACGGGAACTGGTAAAGTAGCCTTCCGCCAGCTCGAAAAACTTCTCCAACCAAACTAGAATTATGAAAATATTTAATACAGAATCTCGCACACTTGAAGAATTTACGCCAATCGATGCAAATAGAGTGCGCTTCTATACCTGCGGTCCCACAGTCTATGACTATGCTCATATAGGCAACTTTCGTACCTTTGTCTTTGAGGATTTGCTGAGGCGTACGCTTCTCTTTTTTGGCTACAAAGTTGACCAAGTGATGAACCTCACCGATGTAGATGACAAGACTATTAGAGGGGCATGTGCAAAAAAAATAGCCCTCAATGACTATACAAAGGTCTATAAAGATGCATTTTTTGAAGACCTTGGCACTCTGAATGTCCAACGGGTAGAGCACTATCCGCAAGCTACAGACTATATTCCCCAGATGATAAAAATGTGTGAGGAGCTCATTGCAAAAAATGTAGCCTACCTTGGACAAGACAAAAGCGTCTACTTTGCCATCTCTCGCTTTAAAGACTATGGGAAGCTAAGCCATCTTAAACTTGAAGATCTCAAGCTTGGTGCATCAGAAAGAGCAAATGTTGATGAGTACGCCAAGGAAAGTGCTTCAGATTTTGTGCTCTGGAAGGCTTATGATGAAGAGCGAGATGGAGGCATTTACTGGGAGAGTCCATTTGGAAAAGGGCGCCCTGGCTGGCACCTTGAGTGCTCCGTGATGGCCCAAAGCATACTTGGGGATACAATAGATCTCCATGCAGGTGGAGTAGACCTCATCTTCCCGCATCACGAAAATGAAATTGCTCAATCTGAATGCTGTTCAGGAAAGCCTTTTTCGCGCTACTGGGTGCATGCTGAGCACCTTCTTGTTGATGGCAAAAAAATGTCCAAAAGCCTTGGGAATTTCTATACCCTCCGAGATATCTTGCAAAAAGGCTACGATGGACAAACACTTCGCTTTATGCTCCTCTCATCACACTACCGTACGCAGCTGAACTTTACTTTCCAAGGCTTAGATGCCGCAAAAGTAACAGTAGGCCGCCTTCATGATTTTATGGCAAGGCTTTCAAATTTTCAGCCGACTGGGTCATGGCAACATGTTGACACTGCAATTGAGAACCTTATTGCCGGATTCTCAAATGCCCTTAGCCAAGATGTTAATATCTCAGAAGCATTAAGCTTTCTCTTTGAATTTGTTCGAGAGGTAAATAGTGCAATGGATACAAAGCAACTGGGTCCAAAAGATCATGCGAAAGTTCAAGAAGCCCTTGCAAAAATTGATTCTGTCCTCGGTATTCTGCAGAAAAACGAAGAAGAGGTCCCTGAGGAAATCAAAGTCCTTGCTGAAGAGCGGCAAAAGGCACGTAAACAAAAAGAATGGGCGCGATCAGATGAGCTGCGTGCCCTTATACTTCAAAAAGGCTATGTGTTAGAAGATAGCCCTACAGGTGTGCGTATTAAGAAGGTCTAGGCTGTATCTTTGTAGCTTTTACGGGTTGCAGTAAGGGCATGAGCCTGGATCTGCATACTCTGAGCGATCTTTTGGCTTTACCTCTTCTTCATAAGAGCAGCTCGTGCAGCCATATATATGCGAGAGTATAAGTTCAGTTTTTTCTCTGCAGGATATGCAAGGAAGGCCTTTTTGTGCTCTTTTAATTCCCCAGCCGGGAAGTGAGCATGCGGGGCATGCTGTTTTAAGGCGCTCTGCAAGCTCGCATGCAAGCTCTCTTATAGTATCCATGCGTGTTGGGTTATAGTGCGCTCGCATATCTGTTTGCACAAAAACTTTTTGGTCTTTGGACATTTGGACACATTTTAAAAAGGCATTTTCTAAATCACGTAGTGAGGTGATTCCCTTGAACATAGTCTGAAGAGGCGTTGCTCTATTGGGACGTACAATTAGGCCATGTGAAGGAAATCCAGCACTAGCAGCAAAGCTTTCCAGTTCTGCAAATGAGGAGACTGTTTTTGCTCTAAAATTTGTTTTATGGCTGATCTTCGAAATGTGAAGGTGAAATGATCGTTTGCGGTCTATAAAATAGAGCAATTCATGGTTACAGGTAAGAAAAGGGATAAAGGGATCTGGTCCAAAACTTCCCTCACTTGCAAGTACATAGTCAATAGAGTCAGCATCCCTTAAAGCCCACTCACATTTGAGTTTTGCGCACTCAAGAGGGGTGTGTATCCGCTCAATTTCGCCTGAAAATGTCCCGAGAGTATCTGTATCAAGCTCATAGTCAAGTACTGTAGCGCCAAGTGCATGTGTAAATGGCGGCCCGCAGGCAATTGATTTTTTATGTTTTGTAGCTATGTAGATGTAGCTTCCTGCATAGAGAGACATTTTTATACCATTTATTGTAGATTGTGGCCATCGTGAACAAAAATGTAAAGTATTCGATAAAGTTATTGTAGCCTTCTTTTGTGTGTTGTGGATATAATTTATGTGGTATTTAATTTTGAGTAATTATGTTTCCGCTTACAAAATCTGTTCGCTCGATGCTTGATATCTATAGAAGTAATGATACGATACGTCCCGATACTTTAGTTGAGCATATTGAAAGAATAATGGGAAATCCCAAATCATCTCTTACTTCTCTTTTTAACTATTTGCTTGCAGAAAAGGAGCAAGATTTTGATCTTCTCGATGCTCTCGCTTCTAGGCTGAAACAGAGGTATTTTGTTCATATAGTTCCCAGACAGCCCATTCTTCTTTCAAAAAAATGTCATATAAAAGCGCTTAATTTCGATCCACTTGTTCCAATTGCATCTAAGTTAGAATTTAAAGACTTGATTGCGTTTGGAGGGGTTTGCAAAAATTTTCGAGCCGCTTTTCATTTAGTTCTTGAGAAAGGAAGGACGATTTCAATTCAAAGCGATGAAAAAGCCAAGAATTTTCCCTTTCAAACTGCTACAAATTGCTCCTTTGTTGCATGCAGCATCGAGGGAGTAAAGGCTATAGGAAACAGTCACCCCCATCTTGCTGCTATTCATTTACATCAATGTGAGGGGGTTCGTGAGCTTCCATTTCCGAATCTGAAATCGCTTAGCATTTTTTCAAAGAGCATTACAGATAGAGAGCTTTTGCCGATTCTTGAAAACGCCCCAAACCTTCAAACGCTCTCGCTGAATCACTGCAGCAAAATTACAGGACTTGCTGTAGCTACTTCTAAAGTAGCCTCTCAGCTTAGAAAACTTGAATTGGAATGCACCTCTATTCAAGCAAAGCACCTTCAGGACATTCTTAATCGAGCACAAAAGCTTGTGCACATCAATCTGAGCTTTTGCGAGCTGACTAAAGCAGATTTCCAAAGGCTTGTCTATCCTGCAAGTGTCCAGGAGAGGGTTCTATTCTGGACAGCTATTTACAATAATGGTCCAGATTAGCATTGACTAATATAGCCTAAAACCACATGGTGAGCCAAAAACCAAAAAATGGAGGCTTTCGTGGAAAAGGGACTTAAACAGTTACTTATTGATGAACTTCATGATCTTTTAAGCGCTGAAGAGCAGATTATCCGGGCTCTACCAGCAATGGCCCGAGCAGCTCAGTCGCCCAAATTAAAAGAAGCCTTCCAAACCCACCTAAAAGAAACACGTGGGCAGGTGCAGCGCCTGAAAAAAGCATTTACGCTTTTAAAGGTAAAATCGCGTGCAAAACTTTGCAAAGCAATGAAAGGGCTTATCGATGAGGGGAAGGAAGTCCTCCAAGATTTTAAAACAAAATCAGCCCTGAGAGATGCTGCGCTTATCTCAAAAGCGCAAAGAATCGAGCATTATGAAATGGCAGCATATGGAACCGTACATTCCTATGCAAAAGAATTGGATGAAGATGATGTTGCTGATCTTCTGAAGGATACCTTAAATGAAGAAGGCGATGCTGATAAGCTCTTAACGACTATTGCAGAAGGGGGACTCCTCAGCACAGGCGTAAACGAGCAGGCAAATGAAGAAGAAAAGCCCAAAAAGCGAAGTACTGCTAGAGTGAAGGCCGCAAGGCCAAAGGCAAGACGCACAAAATCTAAAAAGTAATTTATGAAGGCTGCATAGCTAGCTATGCAGCCCTCGAGGTTGGACATTTGGCCGAAGTAATTTGGAGTGACTCGCTTTAGCGAGTTTTTTGCCAGGCCGATTTATCGGCCCTCTTATAGAGCTTAAGGTAGGATGTCCCCATAAATCTTGGATTAAAATACTCATACAGTTTTCTCATTTAAAACCGATCTCGTCACGATTAATGATAATTTTATATAGGCCGATGAATCGGCCTAGCAATAAACTCGCTGAAGCGAGTCACTCCAAAAAGCTTCGCTCATTAATTGTCTAATTAAGTGAAAAGCCCAAACTCGAGATTATTCAACTCTTGATTTGCCGACAAGACCGAGAATGCCGATAATGATCAAGTAGATAGCGACAACCAAGTTAAGCATTTGCGGAA
>CAYWZU010000077.1:0-8786 GCA_964462925.1 uncultured bacterium | reverse complement strand
AATTTTTTACTAAGACTGAATTTCCTGTTATTCGACCAAGAAGACTTAGGCGCCATCCGTGGCTTCGCAATATGGTGCAAGAAAACTACGTAACAGCGCACGACCTCATCTGGACAGTAATTATACGTGAAGATGACGTGGACCCAGAAATACCTGGCATGCCGGGATCTCCTAGGCTTTCTATCGCTGAGCTTGTAGAATCTGCAAAAGAGGCTAAAGACCTTGGCATTCCTGCCATTGCGTTTTTTCCGCACGTTTCTCAGGAGCTAAAAGATGAAAAAGCGTCAGAAGCTTTAAATCCGCGCTCACTTACAATACGTGCAATTGAGGCTTTGAAGACGCACTGTCCTGATATTGGCGTGATTTCAGATGTTGCACTAGATCCCTTTACAAGCCACGGCTTTGATGGCCTCATGAAGGGAGATCAGATTGATAATGATTCAACACTAGAGCTCTTAGCAAAAAGTGTGCTTTTGCAGGCCCGGGCTGGGGCCGACGTGATAGCCCCTTCTGAAATGATGGATGGCCGCATAAAGGTGCTTAGAAAAGCTCTCGATGAAGCAGGTTTTCAAGATATAAGCCTGATGTCTTATTCAGCAAAATACGCTTCAAGCTTCTATGGACCTTATAGGGGCGGTGTTGGCTCGCTTAAAAATTTAGGCAAAGGCGATAAAAAAACCTTTTATTTAAATCCAGCGAACAAGGATGAAGCTCTCAGAGAAGTCTCTCAAGATCTTTTAGAGGGCGCAGACATGGTTATGATCAAGCCTGGCCTTCCCTATCTAGACGTAATCGCTGCCGTAAAAGAGACCTTTCAAGTGCCAACATTTGCCTTTCATGTAAGTGGTGAATATGGATGCCTCAAACTTATGCATCAAGCAGGGTTTATGGACTTTGGGCGTGCTTTTGGCGAGGTTTTAGTCTCTTTTAAGAGAGCAGGCTGTGATGGGATTCTTACCTACGGCGCCTTAGAATATGCCCGTATGATTTAAAGGGCATTTTTGCTATCCTATTTTGCTTTTATAGGGTGGTTTTATGAATTCTCTTACTTTAGATGGTTTAGCAGATGTATGTGCTTTGCCTGACGCCGGGCATATACCCTCCGCGGATTATGAAATTTGTCTAGAGATTCTTAACAATTCCCAATTCTCTGAAAGCGATCTTAGGTCTTTTTTTGAAACACCTTCTGGAACAATTGACCTCCAGTCCCTTCAGCAAAGATTTACAAATCGTGAGATAAGTCAAGTAATTCTCATACTAGAATGGCACTATCTTCTCGTCTTCGGGCATACCCTTTATAGCAAAGAAGATCCAGCTGAAATAAAAAGAGAGCTTAAAATTGATAATTGGCTCGAGCTTCTTTCACCAAAAGAGGGCTTTCTTATTGATTCTGTCTATAAAATATTTACCGAAGATGGCCGTGCGCAGTCTCCAGCTTATCGAGAGTTTCTTAAGGTAGCTAAAGAGTGCTTTGATGAAAATAGTTCTCCAACACAGACAACGTGGACACTCAGGCTAGTCTTTGACCGCGTTCCAGACGATGTCATGGTGTCGCAGATTGCTTCTCTCACACAAAGCTCTCAAAGAGGCTGGGCATTTTTTGCTTCAATCCTTGTTGAGTTTTCTGAATCGGGTGAGTTTTTAAAAATGCTGAAATCGGATGCTGAAACAGCAAATACAGACCAGGAGGTGAAGAGCTTTGTAGGAAGTCTTGTTGAGTACATTGAAAAGGGCCCTCCTAAATTTCCAAAGCTTCCTAATATTCCCTTTATAGGAAATGCTGTAAATAGCTGCTATATTGATTCCACTCTTATCCCGCTATTTTTGCTTATAAAAAACAGACTTCAAACATTTGAAAATCAAACACCCTTGCAAAAAACCCTTTTTCATCTATTTGATGGGTTAGCTACGAGAGATGAAGTTCAGCCAGAGCTCGTTCAGACGCTTAGATTGCTCATGCAGACTTCCTTTCCCTACAAATTTATGAACCCAAATGAGCGCGCACAAGAAGATGCAGGAGAGTTTTTGTCACCAATACTTGATGCTGTACTCAACCTGAAAGCATCCGATAAAAAACTTGTGCATGCCCATTCATTTATAGACCTTGAGCCTTCTTCTCCTCGAAATTCTGAGGAATTTGACTATGACACTCCTTTTCAAACGAGATATCTACCTCAAGAGTCATCTCTTCTTGATATCCCCTTTGGCGAAGCTCCAAAGGAGGGGCTTTCACTTGCTTCGCTTGTTTCAGCTTCAAGATCCCAAGTCATCGAAAGACAGATTCAAAGAAGAGATGGCTCTCAAAATTACTGCTATTTGAAAGCAGACTATTCAGAGCAGTACATGGTAAAATCAGAAGCGCTTGCACCTGATTTTCTCTGCGTACGTCTTCTTCGATTTACTCAAGGGGAAGATAAGCGCTTTGATCTTGTGTGGCCGGATGATACATTGCAATTTGCTTCAATGCTCCAAGATGAGCCTCCAGTACAGTATGAGCTTCTAGGTGCCTGTATACATGAGGGAAAAAGCATTCATTCTGGACACTACTACAGTATGTTTTTTCATGAGGTAGACGGCGAAGAAAAGAGACTCGTCCGCTCAGATGATCTTAAGGGCCATTTTCTTGAAGATAAAGAAAATGGCCGCGAAATTATGGCTACAAATGGCTATATATTCTTCTACAGGCTGTGCTCTACAAAGAACTGAAATTTCTTAAGCGTTTGCAAAATATCTTTTCTAGATTCTTTGTCGATTGATTTTTCATGCCTTTTAAAGTAGGCAAGGACCTTCTCTAAGTTTGTAAGGACATTTTGTCCTGCCTGCACCTTGCGCTTATCTTTTGCTTGAAGAGGAAATTCAAGACGGATTCTTTCGAGCATTTCCTGTTTGGTTTCGCCTTTGTAGGAAATGATAATGGTTTTCTTTTCATCAAGAGGCATCTCTCGGCTTGCCAGCGTATACATTACCTGCCTTGGAAGGGTCTCCGCCTTGGTTTTAAGCTCTCCTGGCAAAAGCTCTAAAAGCTCGTAGTACATAAGAAAGTTATAGGGAGTTTGGCGGTTGCCATAGGTTGCAACAAGCCAGGCGCTAAAAGCCCCTTCCTTATATGCTTTCAAGATCTTTTGCGCTTTCAGAATACGCTCTCCGTGAAGCATTGCTGCTTGATTCGTAATTGCCTTGATTTCTGAAGTGATGCTGCAGAGCATTTCTCTATCAGCTTCAATATTGTTCAGGGCATCATCTGGGCAGTGTTTATTGAGAATCTCGACAATGCGCGCCTTTTCAAGATCGGCAAGCTCCACTGTTTTAAAAAGGCCAGAAAAACCTGTAAGCCTTCCGTCATTTGATTGCTTAGCAAGCGCCTTTACCTTTTGCGATCCAGAACCTGCAAAACGGCCTTCTAGTAGTGCTTCCAGCTTGTCCATTATTTCAACCTCTGGATAATTTCTTTAGTGAGATCAACATAGTCTTGGCCTGCACGGCTTACTTTTTCAAGCTTTGAAATTTCGAAGATAGGTTTTCCAAAGACTGTAGCTGAGCTTACACTCACATCGCGGCGGACTTTCGTGTTAAAGCATGAGCCTGGAAAGCTTTTGTCGATGATTTTTAAAAAGCCGCTATTGTTTTTGGCACGTGGATTCCAAAATGAGATAACCACTCCTAAAATTTCCATAGGGTGGCGCTCAGCAATTGTCTGCATGAAGTCTGAAAGCCGTTCAAGGCCTTTTACGCTGTAAAACTCACATGTTGCACAGACAATAGCATGGTTTGCTGCAATAAGAGCAGATTCTGTCAGCCAGCAAAGCGATGGCGGCGTGTCGATGAGAATATAGTCATAATTTACCTCGCTTAATATGTTTTTTAAGCGCTCATGAGAGTATCGATCAGCGGCAAGTGCACCTGTTACTTCTACACGCTCTAGCCACGTATCTGCTGGAACAAGATCAAGATTAGGAATGCAGGTTTTTTGGATTACTTCCTTTATTTCTTTTGTTCCAAGAAGAACAGGAGCCATGCTGTCTACATCGTCAGGATCTAGTCCCAGGCCCATTGTCAAATTAGCCTGGGCATCAAAATCAACTAAAAGCACTTTCTTTTTATGGTATTTTGCAAGTGCAGCGCCGAGGTGTAGGCTTGTTGATGTCTTTGCAGTTCCGCCTTTAAAGCTCGATACTGCAAGTATTTGTTTCTTCATGCACCTGCTCCTTTAGAAAGTGGGCTTTTGAGAGATTTTGTTTCGCGCTCATTTTTCATAAGTTCTATAAGGGTGTCTAGCTTCATCTCTCCATGGATCTCATTGTCGCGCGTACGGACATTTATGGTTTTATTTTCAAGTTCCTTATCGCCAACAGTGAGTATGTAGTTATACTGCGCAAGCTGTGCTTCTCGCACCTTTTTAGAAATTGATTCACTTGTATCATCAACATGTACTTCAAAGCCTTCGTTGCTGAAGCTCTTTGCAAGTTCTTTAGCGTAGTCTACATGGCGGTCAGCTACTGTGATTAAAGCAACCTGTGATGGGCTTAGCCAAAGCGGGAATCTTCCAGCGTAAAACTCGATGAGGGAGCCAAAAAAGCGCTCAATTGAGCCGTAGATTACGCGGTGAAGCATGATAGGCCTTGCATGCGAGCCATCAGCTGCAGTGTATTCAAGCTCAAATCGCTCAGGAAGAGACATGTCAAGCTGAATTGTACCGCACTGCCAGCTTCTGCCAAGTGCATCTAGGACGCGAAGGTCGATCTTTGGACCATAGAAGGCGCCGTCTCCCTCTTGGATAAGATAAGGACGCCCAAAGGCATCAAGTGCAGAGCGAAGGGCACTCGTTGTCATTTCCCATGCTTCATCAGATCCGATTGTATTCTTTTCTGGCCTTGTGGAGAGTGCTATCTCGTAGGTAAGGCCAAATGTAGAGTACATCTCGTCGACGAGCTTGAGAATGTTAAATATTTCACTTTGTATATCTTCCGGCTGCATAAAGATATGCGCATCATCTTGGTGGAAGCAGCGCACTCTAAATAGACCAGATAGTGAACCAGAAGGCTCAAAACGATGCACATGGCCAATTTCAGCAACTCTCCAGGGAAGCTCCCTATAGCTATGTTTTTTGCTTTTATAAAAGAGCATAGCTCCTGGGCAGTTCATCGGCTTTACAGCAAAGTCGCGGTCCTCTACAGAGCAGGTATACATATGTTCGCGGTAGTTTTGCCAGTGGCCAGATCGCTCCCAAAGCTCTCGGATCATAATGCTTGGAGTTTTGATTTCAACATAGTTTGCTCTCTTGTGGCATTCTCTCCAGTATTCAAGCAGCCTATTCCAGATGATCATCCCTTTAGGATGGATAAAAGGCATGCCAGGAGCTTCTTCTTTCAGCGAGAAGAGATCAAGCTTTGGCCCGATAATTTTATGGTCTCTCTTTTTTGCTTCTTCAAGCTTATGAAGATATTCCTTTAGAAGCTTTCTATCTGGGAAGGATATTGCATAAATTCGTGTAAGCATCTCATTTTTTGAGTCGCCACGCCAGTATGCACCAGAAGTTTTTAGGATCTTAATCGCTTTAATCTTTCCGAGGCGCGGAAGGTGAGGGCCGCGGCAGAAGTCAAAAAACTCTCCCTGAGTGTATCCTGAGAGTGTGTCTCCATCGGGAACACCTTGAATAAGCTCTTGTTTATAGCGATTATTTGCAAAGCGGGAAACGGCTTCATTTTTCGAGTCAAATACAGAGCGCTCGCTCTTATAATTTTCTTCGCAGATTGCTTGCATTTCCTTCTCTATTTTTTCAAAATCGGCATCGGAAATCGTAAGATCAGCAAAATCATAGTAAAAGCCATTTTCAATTGGGGGGCCAATTGTAGGTTTTGCGTTAGGATAGAGCCTGAGAATTGCCTGAGCAAGTACGTGAGCTGATGTATGCCAAAAAACCTCTTTTCCTTCCGGATCATCGAAAGAGAAAAACTGAACGCTATCTCCTTCATTCAAAATGGTGTCGAGATCCGAGAGTTTATTGTTTATACGTACAGAAACCGCTTGGTGGGGAGCTTTGAGGTTAAGCTTTTCTGCTAGATCTTGTGCCTTTGTTCCCGGAGGAACATCGAGCACTTCAGCGCCGTGTCGTAGTTGCATGGAAATACCTGTAATTCCTATTTTGGGAAGGAGTATCTCAAATCGTGGCTTTTTTTTGCATTTTTCCTTATTGTGAAGTTAAGTTGCTGCTATGCGTAACTTCTGAGTCGTGAAAAATTCGGTCACGGTCACGGCCTTAAGTGATAGAAAACTTATTAATTAAAAGCAAAGCCTTATAAAAAACCTTTGGTATTCAGGGTCAAGATGGTCCGATCGGTTGCTTTTACATGGTTTTGCTAGAAAATATTCATCTAAAAACTAAGGGTGATGGCTTTGGCTGGGTTTGAGGATATCATTGAACATGCATCAGTACCCCCGGAGCATCCTTTTTTTTATCCCCGCGTATGCACATTTCTTTTGAGAACTAATGGCAAGGAAAAAACCATTGTCGAAGAGGAATTTGATGATTTATCACGAAGGCTTGAACGAACGGGCATTCAAGAGGCTACATCTGTTAGGAATGTATTGAAAGCCCGGGCAATTGCGACTCATATTGTCGGTGAAGATGGGGAACTAAAGTTTGATCTAATAGAAAAGTATGCTGGGATTCTTAAGAAAAAACTCTATTCCATAGCCCCGGGAAGAGAGCCAGATGCTGTGCGAGATACTCATATTCTCCGCGTTTTAGAGCTTCTTCTCTCCAATAAAGAACTTGCAAGACTCATTCGCCTGATTACACGCCCCGTTTCCAACAGGCTTGCAGAAGAAATTATACGAGATACGCTCCTTATACCTGCAAATATCCCAATTACAGACACACACGTTAGGCGGGCTGTTCTTTCGGCCTGGCTTACAACACTTAGACAAAGCCTAGGATCTTGCTTTGCTACAGCACCAGCTATTCTTGTTCACCAGGAACAGCCGGAGGTCTTTCTGCGGGATCTTGATTCTATGATGAATACAGGCTATATGCGTAGGACCTATGCGGGTAAAGAGCACAGCGTGCCAATGAGTGCAACATGGGGAAACGGCGATCTCAAAAAACCGCTTACATTGGAGCGGGATCTTAATTATAACGAAAATAAGGTCTGGATGTCTCCGGGCCTTCTTGCAGCTCTAGATGCAATAGATTTCTTTCCGGAAGGCTTTAGCCAAAAGCAAAAGATTCATGATCTTCATATAAAGCTGCAAAAGGTTGTAAAAGAAATAAATGCTCCAGGCCATATCATACTTACTAATGCCGAGGAATTATTAGAACTGCTCCTCTTGAGCCACTACCAACTCACACGAGAAAAGGTGCGCGAGTACTTGAATCGTCCCAAAAGCATGATGCAAAGCGCCGTCATGATGCATATGCCCGTAGGAACAAGTGCTACAAGGGCAAAAGATGACCTTCTACTCCTCTATTTAAAAAACATTGAGGTTGCAAAACGCGCTTTTAGGACACTTGCAGACAACGCCCTTTTAAAGGCGTGGGAATTTACCTTAGCCTCATTTTCTGAAATAAACCTCAATTTCACAAGATGGAATCTCTATGCAAGCCTTGGTGTCAATTATGATGATCCAGGTGGTATTGGGGAATGTCTTTACCGAATTTTATCTCATAAGATTGAAGAGGCGAATCAGACCTTAAATCAGCATCAGATAGAATATGAGCAGGTTTTTGCCCAGCTTCAATACCTTCAAGGAAGGGCGCAAGTCGCAAGCACCGAAAAAGAGATCACCTGGCTTAAGATGGAGTATCAGTCCAGGCAAACAGAGCTCTATCACATAGATAAAATGCGTCAGATGGCCCATGAGCGGGCTCTTCGCATTTCACGCCTTCACGAATTTCTTATGAATGAATATGACAGGCTCTTTTTCGATTTCTTCCAAGAGGTATACGACGCAGACCTTCATGATGTAGCCGCAGGCCCATATGATGATTGTCCCGCAGGCTTTAGGCTCCTTTTTAAACATGGCAGGGCAAATCCCTCGCTTTGGACACGAATTGGGTCTCTACAAGACTTTATCGAGTCGCTTGTCTCCTTTTTTAGCATTACGGAATCGGAACTTCGCACATCTCCTGAAATCAAAGGCATCGAGACTGAATTTAGCTTGATTACCACGCAGCTTATCAACCACATAAGAAGCGATGTATTTATGGAATCGGCTTTCTATCGCATGGCAAGGGCTCATAATGTGATGCCTATTGCTCATCCGCTAGAAAATCTTGATAAGATCGAAAAAAAGCCGTGGGTATATACCTCTGGCGGCTCCATGAGCACATTAGTTTCTGCCTACTTTAGAAGAGATGAAAGGCCGACAGAAGTGTCAAGATGGGTTGAAAATGAAACAGAGCTTCTTGCATTTTTTATAGATACAGTAAAGCAGCTTCCACAAGATATTCAGGAGCGTTACTTAAAAGAGCCAAATAAATCAATGCTGATGCATTCTCCGACTCATGCATTTTTGCTAAAGCCTGGCCTCTTTAAAGAAGCATGGACAAATGATACCTACACCTATACCTGGATCAAACAAAAGCTCGTTGAGCCTGTTTCAGTAAATGCAGATTTATTATCAATAGAGCCTGTTATGGCAGAAGATATAATCCGTGCGCTCCTGCAAAGCGTGCCTCAAGATTTTAGGCCTCGCTTCAAGCAGGTCTTTCAAAATTTCCAGTACAGACAGAGCCCTCAGTCATTTAGAGGATACATTATCGATATGCTTTATGCCGATAGAGGCTT
>CAYWZU010000076.1:0-9099 GCA_964462925.1 uncultured bacterium | reverse complement strand
TCCCACTTGACCAAGAGTCAAAAGTTAAGGGTAAGGCTGCTATCGACGTCGTCGGTGCTCGCCTTGGTAAATCTGGTGGATCACTTGTTCAGCAAATTCTGCTCGTTGCTTGCGGTTCTATGGCAGCAATTACGCCATATATCGCAGTTATCCTCTTTGCGGTTATCGCAGCTTGGATCGTTGCAGTACGTGCATTGAATAAGCGCTTTACAGAGCTTACTTCACAAAAAGAAGCTGCTCCTGCAAAGGAAAAGCTTACAGCACAACCTGCTGGGGCGTAAGCTAAGCAAGCGGCAATTACAAGTACGAAAGCGTGCTCGTAGTTGCCGCTTCTTCATTTATACCAATTCTTGAACTTGAGTGGGTATATATAGCTTCTTTCCGAGACCGTGTCCGAGACCGAGACCGACTGGTTTGCTAAAAATACTTTTTGGCAACATCAATCGGGCTCGGTCACGGTCACGGTCTCGGTCGCGATAGGAGGCAAACATTTTTATGGACAAATGCTCGCTATATCTGGTAGCCTTTGTCGGATTAACTTAAAACCCTAGATTTGACACTATGGAAAAGCAAAAACGTTGGCAGTTCTTGGTTATCGTCGCAGTTCTCGTTCTCACCCTCTATAATATTCTACCGACAATCATTTTCTATTCGAAACCTCTCAAATCCCCAGTTGATGAAAAATATGCTATGCAGATCGCAGAGCAGATTTCAGACAGGGTAAATGGTCTTGAAAAGGAATCTATAGAGTGGGTTAACTCTTTAGCAAATCTTTTAAATGTCCATCCAACAGAAGTTTCTTTGAATAAGGATGACAGATCAGTTATCAATGTCAACTTTCCAAATGAGAAGGAAGCGGCTACCTTCGCCCGCATGCTGCCAAGAGCAGGATCTCTTATTCCATTTGTGCCAGCACAGCTTACGTATCTCCCTGGAGATAACCCAAATAGCGTACAGGTTCTCCGAAACGTAGGTGTACATCTAGCCGATGGAAAAAATAGCACACTTTTTCGCTATGCAGCAAAGCAACAAGGCGGAAAAATTACAGATTTTTATTTTGATCTAACTGCCGATCGTTTTACTGCAGCTACTGATCTTCTTGGCGGTACATCTCCGCAAGCTCTTGAAACAATGGCTGTTCTTGAAGAAAAAAATTCAAACGATGGTCTTTTGTTTCTTGCTAGAAAAATTGCAAAAGTTTCAGAAAATTTTGCAGGTACTGACTTTGCAAAGCGCTACTTCGCATCCTTTACACAATCCGATCTTCCAGAAGGACGCGGCCTTATCACAAAACTTCTTGCTAAAATGAAAGAAAGTAAGCAAGTTCTTGACCGCGAAAAACAGGCTATTTCTGAAGTTCGCAAAACTAAAGAGCAAAAGGGCGAGCTCATTGACCAAAAGCAGCTCGAGCGTCAAGAGATTCTTACAAGCCAAATTACAGCTTTAGATAAAGCAATTGGAGCGCTTCAAGCAAACTCTAGTGTAGAAGCTCATCCAGTCACACCTTATACGAACAAGCAAATTAAAGAGTGGCTAAAATCTGAGCGAGCAAAAAATAGCGCACAATCTGCTGTATACACCCTAGCAATTGGCGAAAAGAATCCCTATATTAAAGAAGCAGTGCTTGACTGGGCAAGCGATACAATTACTTTGCGCCTGCATCAAGATATTGCTGAACTAAGACAGATCCAAAAAGGCACGGAATTTCAAAAAATTCAGCAAGAAGAAATTAATCGACTCTTGATGAATGAGCTTGCACGTCTTCAGCAAGCAACAGATGAAACAGTTGCTCAAGGTTTTGCTGATTTTAAAATTAACCTTAGCAACCTTGCTGGTGCTGAAAGCGTTTTAGCACTGGATCTTCGCCAGATTGCAAATACTATATCTAATGAAACACTTGCAGAAATTAAGCGCGAGTGGAAGCCAACGCACATTGATCTTACTGCTGATAAACTTCCTGTATTTGACATGCAAGGCTACTTGGCAGCAGATTCAAATCAAAAAAGACTTTGCTTAGTTGTAGTGGCTCCAACTAAAGATGCAGCCTTTACAGGCCTTCGCCATAGTTCGATATACGTTATCGTACGCGGCATGCAAAATATGATGGATCAATACAACCGCTTCCCGGGCAATCCTGAAGCTGAACTTTTTAGCAAGGAAATTGGCAAGCTCAATAGCCTTATGCAAAAGCGCGGCTTTATTAGCTATTCAGGTGGAGCGCTTGGTGCAAATTCTGAATTTAGCCGAGATCTTATCTATGAATTAGATGACTTCTACTCAACACTCCTAAAGGCAACAAGGGAAGATTTTACTGTCCTTGGTAGCCGCGAGTTTGCAACACTTGAACTCTCAGATGTTGAGCAGCGCATTATCGTCCAAAATAGAATTGACGATAGAATTCAAGAGGATATCCTTCGTTCAAAAGAAGCATATCAAGCTGCACAGGTAAGCCTTGATCAAACAGCTCGTTTCTCTGTGCCTCCTCCAGTAGAAAATGCCTACTTCTCTAACTTGAAAAGAGCAGCATCTGCCTATTTTAGAGGCGATGATAGCAAAATTATCCGCTGGGGTCTTGACCTTTCAGGCGGAAAAAGTGTTCGCATCGCACTACTTGATCATGCAAATAAACCTGTGACAGATCCTGCCCAGCTTCACCAAGCTGTCAATGAACTCTATCAGCGTATTAACAAGATGGGCGTATCTGAGCGTACGATCCGTATTGAAAATTCGACTATAGTAATTGACTTCCCAGGTGCACAAGGACTTTCAGCTGCAGAGCTTATTAAAGCATCTGCGATGTACTTCCACATTGTTAATGAGAAGTTTGGCCCGCTTAATGCCACACTCGCAAAGGATGTCAATGAATTCCTCCAAGACGTCTGGAATGAAGCCGTTGTCACAAACCAAAAAGATTCAGAGCAGCTCAATCATATTGCCTATAATAAGCTTCAGACAGCTGCAGCGCGCACTACTAGTTCTTCAACGGGAATTAAAGATAGTGCACAGATGCTCTATGATGCAGGCCTTCGCTTGGCAAATCCTTTAGAGTTTGAGCCGACTGGTTCCTTTGATGATTCAATTTGCATGATCACAAGACTTCGCGGCGATGATCCAGCTGAATGGAATTTCAGAGGCCATCCATTGATTATTGCATTTGCTAACTATGCACTCGATGGTTCTAGCCTTGAGGGAATTCAGACAAGCTATGACACTTCAAAAGGTAATATATTACAGTTTAGTGTAAAAAGCTCCTATGCTCCAGGCCCAAGGGTGCATCCATCAGCAAGTCCTCGTGATGACTTCTATAACTGGACATCACAGTTTAGCGAAGAAGCTATCATTGGCACGCCAAAAGAAGAGATTTCAAAGGGCCAAGGCTGGAGAATGGCGGTAATTCTTAACGGCCAGATTATCTCAGCTCCGACCCTTAACGCAAGTCTTCGCGACCACGCCATGATTAGCGGAAACTTTACACAGCGTGAAGTGACAAAACTTGCTACTGACCTTCGTGCGGGATCACTTACCTTCACACCAAAGATTTTGTCAGAGCAAAACGTAAGCCCAGAGCTTGGTAAGCAAGAAAGAAGCTCAGGCATCATGGCTGCAATTGTCGCGATCTGCTTAGTATTTGGCTGCATGATCAGCTACTACAGATTTGCTGGTGTTGTGGCAAGTGTTGCCGTGTTCTTTAACATGCTCATCATTTGGGCTGTTATGCAAAACATCGAAATGGCACTTACCTTGCCTGGTATCGCCGGTATGCTGCTTACTGTTGCTATGGCAGTTGATGCAAACGTGTTAGTATTTGAACGTATTCGCGAAGAGTTTAAGCATTCAGGAAGAATTGCTTCCGCAATTCATCTTGGCTATAAAAAAGCCTTTACTGCAATTCTAGACTCGAACCTTACAACAATCATTGCAGCAGTCATACTCTTGCAGTTTGATGCAGGTCCTGTCCGCGGCTTTGCTATGACACTTGTTATCGGTATCGTAGCATCGATGTTTACAGTGCTCTTCATGACTCGCTACTTCTTTGCTGGCTGGGTTCAAAATCCAGAACACAAAGAGTTGAAGATGGCTGAGTTTATCAAGGCATCAAATTTTGATTTCCTTAAGTACACCAAGCCTGCATTCATCATTACAGGTATTGTGCTTGCACTTGGTATCGCCACTATCGCAACTCAGTATAAGTCTATCTTTGGCATGGACTTTACTGGTGGATACTCACTTGTTGTCGACTTGCAGGAAGCAAAGCTTGCTAATGGCAAAGCAGTAGATTATCGCGAGCGTCTCTCAAATGCACTACTAAAGAAAGGGCTTTCAAGTAAAGAGTTTCAGATTCGTGAACTTGGACGTCCAAACCTTCTTCGCATACAGCTTGGCGTGAGCGTCGATCTTCAGGGCAAGCCATTCTATGGCATGGCTCAGGAGCTTACTTCTGATAAGGATCAGTTTGCTTATGAATACCAGAAGAATCCACGTATTGTATGGCTTGTAAAAGCAATAGAATCTAGTGGTCTTAAGGTAAAGCAGTCCCAGTATCAGACTTTAAACTCTGGCTGGACTACAATGAGTGGACAGTTCTCAGATGCAATGCGCAATAACGCTATCTGGGCGCTTAGCCTTGCCCTTATTGCAGTTTTAGTCTACCTCGCCTTCCGCTTTGAGTGGAAGTTTGCGGTGGCTGCTGTTCTTGGTCTTGTACACGATGTTGTGCTTACTGTCTGCGTGGCTGCAATTGCCAACAAGATGGGCCTTCCTGTACAGATTGACCTAGAAGTGATCGGAGCGCTAATGACAATTATTGGCTACTCATTGAATGATACCATTATTGTCTTTGACCGCGTCCGCGAAGATATGAGACTCATGCGCAAGAAGAGCTTTGCTGAGATCATCAACCATGCGTTGAATACAACGCTTTCAAGAACGTTGATGACATCTGGCATTACACTACTTGTGCTCCTTACACTCGTCTTCTTGGGTGGAAAATCGATGTTTGCCTTCTCATTCGTGATGGCAGTTGGTGTGTTCCTTGGAACACTCTCATCACTCTTCATCGCAGCACCTATACTGTTGTTCCTTGAAACTCGCGGCGAGAACAAGAAACTGCAACCAAGTAGAAGCTAGTGAATGAAGGAAAGCAAAAGGGAAAAGATGCGGGGCAACTGCTTTGGGTATATCCAAGGAAAGACCCCGCTTTACTTGAAAAAATCGTGCAGGAATTCCACCTGCACCCAGTGCTTGCCCAGATTTTAATCTCCCGAGGGATAACCTCATTTCAAGACATCCATCACTACCTCTATTCAAAACTTCCGGATCTTCATGATCCGTTTCTTTTTGCTGAGATGCCTCAAGCAGTAAAAAGAATTACGCAGGCAATTGAAAACGAAGAAAACATATTAGTATACGGTGATAATGACGTCGACGGTATGACTGGAACGGCACTTCTCTCAGAAATGCTTAACTTTGTTGGCGCAAAGGTTTTCCATTATATCTCCAATAGAACGACGCTTCTTCGCCAAAGTATGATCCTTGATGCATTAGAGTATGCATTAAAGACGCACTGCACGCTACTAATAACGGTAGACTGCGGGATTACGGCAGCTGAGCAGATTGAGGAAGTGGTTAAACATAAAATTGATGTTATAATCACAGACCACCATGAGCCTACAAATAAAATCCCACTTTGCGTTGCAACTCTTAACCCTAAGCTTGTAAGCTCAGAATATCCAAATCGAGAGTTAACAGGGGTTGGCGTTGCCTTTAAACTGGCCTGCGCTCTTACAGAACATTTGATAGACGAGGGGATTTTACCTACTAAAAAAGTGGATCTAAAGCGCTATCTCGATCTCGTTGCAATAGGGACCGTGAGTGACATGGGCCTTTTGCTTGGAGAAAATAGGATTTTGGTATCCTATGGGCTTGAGCAGCTTCGAAAAACAAAGCGTATAGGCCTTGCTAAACTGCTCTCTATTTGCGAAACCGATCCTTTAGATACCACTACCTCTATCATCGCATCAAAGATTGCTCCTCGATTAAATAGTCTCGGACGCATTGCAGAGCCTGAATATGGCGTGAAACTCCTTTTAGCAAAGCAGGCACTTGCTGCCGAAAAGCTTGCCATTGAACTTAACCTCTATAATATTGAGCGCCAAAAGATCGAAAGACAGATGGTAAAAGATGTAGAGCGCATGCTTGAGCAAGATCCATCGCTTTTAAGTCATAAAGCGCTAATTCTCACATCAAGAAAGTGGCATCCTGGAATTATTGCAATTCTAGCAATGAGATTTTCTAAGCAGTACAATAGGCCTACCGTCATTATTGCTCTCGATGGACAGGTTGGTAAGGGATCTCTCCGATCTATTCCGGAATTTCCAGTACTTGGCATTTTAAAGCAGCTTTCAGACCTCCTGCTCAGCTTTGGTGGACATGACTCTGCAGCTGGACTTTCTCTTCGAGAAAGTTCAATTGATGAATTTACAAAGCGCTTTCTTGAAATCGCAAATACAACACTTCAGGAGCAGCATATCACGCCAAAGCTGGCACTGGATGCAGAAGTTCGCTTTGATGATCTTACTTTTGATTTGATGGAGTCTATAAAGCTTCTTGAGCCCTATGGGCATGGAAATATGGCGCCTCTTCTGTATGCAGACTGCAAACAGATTCAAGAACCTAAAATCATCGGAAAGCAGCACTTAAAACTCTATCTCGAGCAGCAAGATAGAATGCTTGAGGGCATAGCTATAAATGCAGCCTTTAGGCTGCCAGAACTGCAGAAAAAATCACACCTTCGCATTGCCTTTACCCCGCAGGTAACAGGATCTAGCATTCAGCTTCTCATCAGAGATTTCCAACCCTTATAAATTGGGATCAGGCCGGACAATCGGACATTTCGCATCAGTCAAGTTTTGCCAAGTTGAATGTCGTTTTTCTTTACACTAATCGACTCTTTCGATTTACTAGCTCTCTTTTATGATTTCTATTGTTTTAGTAATCTTTTGTGCCCTGCATGGACTACTTGTAGCTGAGCCTCCTCAGGTCGATTTTGCGCTTTCAGAGGCATATAGGCGGGAGAGACTCGATTTTACTATTTCTGGCCCTCATGGCACCCCTGATGTGCTTTCTGAGCTGATATTTAAGCATATTACTGTATATGCAACACGCTTAGATGGGAAAGTGCGTAAAGGGAGATACTTTCTAGAAGGATTTGGCTCATATGGCTCTATTTTTTCTGGAAAAGTCGTTGATAATGATTACCGCTTCTCACATAGGCGAGGAAAGTACTCCCATTCGAGTCATCATATTACAGGAGACTATACTGCAGATTATGGCCTTAGACTCGGCTATCAGAGCAGGCTTTTACGATTTAGTACAGGGTATGCAAGCTATTATCAAAAACTTCGCTTTAAGGGAGGTCATGACTGGGCAGGTTGCAAAGACTTTAGCAAACTCAACTCTACATTTTGTGCAAAATGGTTTGGCCCGGAGTGGGGAATTGGGTATGCAAAAAGTCTATCTACTACGGTTGATTTCATTATTGACTATCGACTTCTTTATCCTCTTTGTTATCATGCAAAGGGCCACTGGAATCTTCGGGAAAAAGAGGCTCGCCATTTTGATCTTAAAAGTAGGGCAATAAAATCGTATGGCAATATAGTAAACTTCTCCTCATCCTGGAACTTCTTTAGAACTTGGAAGCTTATTTTTCAGTATGAATTTATGAAATTTTATGCAAAAGATGGCCATATGCATATTAAAGACGGCAAAGTTCCGCTAAACAAAGCGCATCTTACTTCTCATGAGATTCGCTGCAGCGTAGGATATACATTTTAATGCAAATAGGTGATCACATTGTTGCAAAAGTAGAGAAACTTGTCTATGGGGGAAAAGGTCTTATCCGCCATGAAGGATGGGTAATTTTTGTAGCTGATGTTATAGCAGGTGAGGTTGTTGAAGTTGAACTTCTCGCTAAGAAAAAATCCTACTTTGAAGCAAGGCTTCTTAAGGTAATAAATCCCTCAGAGCTACGTGTAGAGCCTCCATGCCCCTATTTTGGCATTTGCGGCGGCTGCCAGCTGCAGCATATGGCTTATAGCGAGCAGCTTCGAGTAAAAAGAGAATGGCTCATCGATGCGCTAAGGCTTCCCTCTTCAATTGATGTAAAAGTACATCCATCAGAGAAAGAGTGGTTTTATAGAAGAAAGGTTATTCTTCACGGAAAAGAGTGCGGCTTTTATGCACGAGATAATGAGACGATACTTCCAATCGAGCGCTGCCTTATTTTTTCTGAAAAAGGCTTTCAAGAGATACGAGCGCATGCACATTCTGATAGAGTTACTGTAATTCGCGATGATAACGACACCTTCGAAGTAACAAAAGGGGTGCAAGAAAAAGTTGTAGAGGGTCTTCAGATCTATTATACTTCAGCTGTTTTTACACAAAATAATCCCGAGCAGGCACTTCATATATATAAAGATGTTATAGCAGAGCTTGCACCCATGCCAACTCTTGAGCTTTACTGCGGGATAGGTATTTTATCGCTACTTGCTTCAAAGAAAGTAGAAAAGCTCCTAGGCGTTGAGCTAAATGCTGAATCAATAGAGCTTGCTAAAAAGAGCCAAGCAGCAAATGGCATAAAGAATGTAGTCTTTAAAGCAAAAGCCTCAGAAAAGCTTACAGATAGAGAGTGTAGTGGATATAATCAATGGATTGTGAATCCACCCCGCGTGGGGCTTTCAGGGAAGGTTTTAGACCTTGTCTCGAGGCATAAGCCAGAAAAGCTTATCTATATTTCCTGTAATCCAGCTACGCTTGCAAGAGACTATAAGACTCTACAAGCGAGCGGTTATTCAATCAAAAAAGCAGAGGTATACGACATGTTTGCTCAGACTTCACATCTAGAAACAGTCGTATACTTCGCAAGAAGTAATTAACCAGCTTGCTGCTGCTTTTTGTTAGCTTTTGAAGCCAAGTAGTTGTCTTGGTAAGCTTTAACATCATCGATACGAACGACCCAAGCTGCACCTTTGCGGATAGCTTTAAGATAGCCAGCGCGAGTTGCGTAGTAGATCTTTTGTGCAGGAACGTTAAGAAGCTTTG
>CAYWZU010000075.1:0-9379 GCA_964462925.1 uncultured bacterium | reverse complement strand
TCCAGAGAGCTGCGCTCACTGAAAACCTGTTTTAAGCTAAATGTCCAAACTCGAGGTGGGGGATAAATCCCCCGAAAGTTACTTTATCCTCTTCCTGTGAGCATAAGGATTAAAATAATGATGAGGATGATCCCTAAGATTCCGCTAGGACCATATCCCCAACCAAGACTATAGGGCCAAGCTGGCAATGCGCCGATGAGCAAAAGAATCAAGATAACAAGCAAAATTGTATAAAGCATCCTTTTTTCTCCTATGTTTAGGGTTACTTGTGCTATATCGAGGAAGTGGCTCGTTGTCAATAAAAAAGCAAAAACTTGCAAGGAGTGTTATATGGACCAAAATTTAAATGGCCTTCGTATTGCTATTCTTGTTGCTGATGGATTTGAACAGTCCGAAATGGTTGAACCTAAAAAAGCACTGGATAAAGCTGGTGCAAAAACCTCTATTATTTCTCCAGTAAAAGGCAGAGTGAAGGGATGGAAGATGAAAAACTGGGGAGATGAATTTTCTGTGGATGAGCCTCTAAGCGAAGCAAAAGCAGATGAGTATGATGCTCTTCTTCTGCCAGGCGGTGTGATGAATCCAGATACACTTCGCATGAATGATGAGGCTGTTGCCTTTGTTAAAAGTTTTGTCTCGGCAAAAAAGCCAATCGCCGCTATTTGTCACGGCCCCTGGACACTTATCAATGCCGAAATGGTAAAAGACAAAAAAATGACCTCATGGCCTTCAATAAAAACTGATCTTATAAATGCAGGAGCAAATTGGGTCGATCAGGAAGTGGTGGTAGATGACAATCTTGTCACAAGCCGAAAGCCTGACGACATCCCTGCCTTCAACAAAGCAGCAATCGAGCTTTTTGCAAAAAGCAAAAAATAAAAGACATAAAGGACCAAAGGGACAAAGAAGACCAAAAGGACAACTGCAAACGTCCTTTATGTCCCTTAGGTCGTTTTGGTCCTTTGTGTCCTTTCTGATTCTTGTGACAGGATGAGCATGGAGCCGCAGACTGCTGCGGTTTCAGCGCGAAGTGTGTTTTTACAAAAGCGTACACCCTTTGCACCCTTAGCAAGCAACAATTCTCGCTCTTCTTTTGTGAAGCCAGCTTCTGGACCTATTACGAGGGTGACAGGGGAGTCTATTGCTACATTTTGAATAGGCTGCGAGCTTTCAAGATCTCCAAATAGGATTAGCCCTTCTAATCCCTTTTCCATTTTATCGACAACTTTTAGGGTGGGCATGTAGAGCCTGCCGCATTGCCTTGTGCTTGAAAGGATAATGGTGTCAAGGCGCTTCAAATACTGCTCAGAAACAGCTTTTTTTTCGGAATGTTTTGCTACAAAGAGCGTAAAAGAGGAGACGCCTACTTCGCAGCCTTTTTCAATTGCATATTCAAGGTGAGCTGGCTTAAGAATTGCTAAAAGAAGGTTGAGGTGAATCTTTTCCTTTTCTTGCTGCTCTGCTTCATTAACAGTAAGGTGGGCTTCTTTATCTAAAAGCTTCGACACTGTTGCAGTAGCTAAAGTGCCAGCGCCATTTATTACCTCTACGCTATCGCCAATGCGCTTTCTCATGACGCTCTTCAGGTAGTGAAATTCCTCATTTTTTAGAGAAATAGTGTCGCCATGTTGGAGCGACCTGGGAATAAAATAGCGATTTTCTGGCATTATCGTATCACTTCTACTCTAAGTGTGTTTGTTGTGCCGCTTACCCAGAATGGGGACCCACTTGTCATTACGACGAGATCGCCATAGCAGATATTGTGATGGGCAAGGGCGTAAGAGGTAACCTCTTTGAAGGCCTCTTCTACATCTCGACATTCTTTGCAAAGTACAGGCGTTACTCCCCAGTTAAGGGCAAGCTGCTGATAGGTTTTTTCAACGGGAGTAAGTGCTATAATTGGCATTTGCGGACGAAGTCTTGAAACAAGCCGTGCAGTAGATCCGCCGCGTGTGAAGGCAAAAATTGCTTTAGCATCGAGTGTGTATGCAGTCTTCACGCTCGCAAGCGTAACAGCGGATGGAATATCCTTATATTGCATTTTGGTATGTTCTTCGAAGAAATCGTGGTAGTCAAAGTCAGCTTCTGCCTCTTTGACAATGCTTTTCATGATCTTTACTGTCTCTACAGGATATTTGCCGACTGCAGTTTCACCTGAAAGCATTACAGCAGTTGTACCATCATAGATTGCATTTGCAACATCCGAGGCCTCAGCTCTAGTTGGCCTTGGGTTGGTGATCATAGATTCAAGCATCTGGGTTGCAGTTACTGACGGCTTTCCTGCAAGGTAGCATTTTCTGATCATCATCTTTTGCAGGCTTGGAACCTGGCTTAAAGGGACTTCTACGCCAAGATCGCCCCGTGCAATCATGATGCCATCTGCAGTTCCAAGAATGCTGTCAAAGTTGTGGATGCCTTCATTATTTTCAATTTTTGCAATGATCAATATTTCTGGCTTATTATGTTTGACAACAAGCTCTTTAATCGCCATGACGTGAGGGGAGCATCTGACAAAGCTTGCGGCAATCATATCGATATCTTGCTCGCAGCCAAAGCGGATGTCTTCTTCATCTTTTTCGGTAAGGGCGGGAAGATTGAGCTCTACGTTGGGAATATTTACCCCTTTTGAAGAGAGGATGCGTCCATTATTTAAAAATTCAATTTGCACACCTTCTGGGGAGGTGTCTACAATTTTGGATTCAATATAGCCATTATCGATAAGAAGCTGCGTTCCAACTTCAAGCTTGTCGAGTACAAAAGCAGGAAGTACTGGTATTTTTTCTTTAGTTCCTTCCTTTTGCTCTTTTACAAGCCAAAGTTTTTGGCCGGGATGTACTTCTATGCCTTCTTTAGGGACTCTGCCGAGGCGTATTTCGGGACCTTTTGTATCGAGCATAATAGCAACAGGCTTTTTTGCCTTTTTGCGTGCTTCTTTGATCATCTTAATGCTTTCTAGATGCTCATCGTGGGTGCCGTGGCTAAAATTTAATCTTGCAACGTCCATGCCAGCTTCGATGAGCTGCAGGATTTTTTCCACAGAGTTGACACTTGGTCCTATTGTACAGATAATTTTTGTGCGAGTTGCGTGCATGGTTGCTCCGGAAAGTCTGGATTGTATCATATTGCCTTATTTATATTGCTTTCTAACAGATAGAGAATTAAAATTCTTCACCAAATTATTAGGTGCATCATGACCTCTTTTCCTCCACAAAAATTTAGGGAGATACTTTTTCTTTTGCTCTTTAGCGAAGAGCTCCATTCAAGTGATCCTGATGAGCTTATCGACACTGTTACAAAAGAGCTAAAGGTAAGAAAAAATGAGGTCCGAGCTGCCTGGGAGAAGCTTTCAGAGATTACCAAGGTGCTTCCAGAAATTGACTCTGATATTGCAGCCGTCTCAACATCATATGATTTTCATCGTATCCAAAAAGTAGAACTTGCAGTTTTACGCCTTTCTTGTTACGAACTACTCTTTGAGAAAAAACTTGCTGCTCCTATTGTTATAGCAGAAGCAAAGAGAATTGCAAAAAAGTTTGCAACACCAGATGCCGCTTCATTTTGCCAGGCGCTTTTGGATAGTGTGGTGAAAATTAAAACCTTGAGCTAAGCGATGAAATCGCGATTTGTTCAAAATAAAAACTTATCTGATGTCTCTACGCTGGGTATCGGCGGTCCGGCAAAGTATTATATTGAAGTAAAAACCATACAAGAGATGCAAGAGGTGCTTGCCTATGCTTCAGGATCTGGTATAAAAACCTTTATTCTTGGCAAAGGGTCAAATTGTCTTTTTGACTCAAAAGGCATTCAAAGGCTTTGCGTGCATAATAAAATTGATTTTTGCGAAGAAAATGAGCCCGGCCACTTTTATGTTGGTGCAGGCTACAGCTTTTCCCTCCTTGGTGTGCAAACAGCAAGAAAAGGCTACTCTGGACTTGAGTTTGCTTCTGGCATACCGGCAAGCGTTGGTGGCGCAGTCTTTATGAATGCCGGCGCGCAAGGGATGCAGACTTGGACAACCCTTCAGTATGTTGACTATGTTACTCCGCAAGGCGATCTAAAGCGATTTTCAAAAGATGAGCTCTCTTATGGCTATCGAGTATCTTCTTTTCAATCAATGCCAGGCGCTATTGTAGGTGCATATTTTGTTTTGAATTCACTTCCCGATGCAAGGACTAAGCAGCTAGAGCTTTTGGATGTCCGCATCAAGTCTCAGCCCTATCAAGATAAATCTGCAGGATGTATCTTTAAAAATCCTCATGCTACTATTGGGGCAGGACATCTCATTGATAAATGCGGCCTGAAAGGCTTTCAGGTTGGAGGTGCTAAGGTCTCAGAAGTGCATGCAAACTTTTTGGTAAATGCTGAGAAGGCAACGTCGAGCGATTTTAAGGCTCTCATAGCGCATGTTCAAAAAGTTGTGAAGGAGCAAACAGGCTATGACCTTCATCAAGAAGTTTACTGGATATCCGATGATGAAGCGCTATGATCTACACTGCCACTCTACTTATTCTGATGGAAGCCTTACTCCGCAGGAGCTTGCAGCTCGTGCAAAATCACTTGGACTTAGCGGCCTTGCAATAACAGATCATGACTCTTTCGATGCTTTTTTTGACCTGCAAAAAGAAGATATTGCCTGCATTCCGGCAATAGAGCTCTCCTGCGAGTCAGAAAGTAAAAGCATTCATATTTTAGGCTACGCGTTTGACCCGCATGATCCTGCATTTACAGCCTTTTGTCAGAAACAAAGAGACTATAGGCGAGAAAGGCTAGAGAAAATGTGCCACCTGCTTACACAGAACGGCGCTCCATTAGCAGTTCAAGACGTGGCTTTTACCGATGATCCCAAGATAAGCTATGGAAGGGTGCATGTTGCCCTTGCCCTTCTTAAAAAAGGCTACATCACAAACCCAGCTGATGCTTTTAAGCGCTATATTGGGGATAAGGCTCCCTGTTATGTTGCCGGGATGCGCTGCTCGGTTGAAGAGGGAATTGATGCTATTCATAATGCAAAGGGCCTCGCGGTACTTGCCCACCCCCATTTGATAGATTCTAAATCGCTTGTCCGCCGCCTGCTTGCGAAGAAATTTGACGGCTTAGAAGCCTACTATAGCCGATTTTCTTATGAGCAGAATCAGGCGTGGGTAGTACGAGCTAAGGAAAAAGGGTTTTTTGTCACTGGCGGATCAGATTTTCATGGCCTCATAAAGCCAGATATAGAGCTTGGAATATCTTTTTGCCCTGAAGAAGTCTTTGATTTGATCTCTTCCCACTATCGCCAAAAAATATAAAATCCGGCATAGAAAAGAATATGGATGAGCATGTGTATTTTTTTCCGGTAGTAGTCCTTCTCGCAGTGATACTCATTGCGCTGAGCTTCAAGCTCATTTTTCGCTTGCTCCTTCTCTTTTTTATTGTAATTGGAGTCTGGTACTGCCTCTACTACCTCGGCATCGCAGACGAACCCCTTCCTAAAAAGAAGCCCCAAGAGGTCCAAAAGCAGCATGTATGATATACCATTTCATGAGGCAGAGCTCGCACTAAGAGGTAAGGTCCTTAGATCACCCCTTATCCCTCTTGAGGGAGCAAATATTTTGTTAAAAGCTGAGTCTTTGCAGCCATCTGGCTCTTTTAAAATACGGGGAGCTACCTTCTGCATAGGCCGAATCCCTGCAAAAAAACGCTCCCAGGGTGTAGTAGCTTATTCGACGGGAAACCACGCGCAAGCTGTCGCGCTCGTTGCAAAACAGTATTCAATTCCAGCTACTATCGTAATGTCCTTAGAAGCTCCAGCCTTTAAGGTAGAGAGAGCAAAAGGCTATGGAGCAGAAATTGTCATTGCAGAGCCTGGGTCTGAAGCCCGGATGAAGGTTGCCTATAGGCTAGTAGAGGAGACGGGCCGTACCCTTATTCCGTCTTATGACAATCTTGACATTATTGCAGGGCAGGGAACGATCGGCCTTGAGATTATGCAAGATGTGGAGCCTGGATATGTCTTCGTCCCTGTGGGCGGCGGCGGCTTAATCGCCGGCATTGCAATGGCAATAAAGCAGCAAAACCCAAAGGTTAAAATAATTGGTGTTGAACCAGAGCTTGAAAATGATGCCTGCCAAACCTTTGCAGCGGGCCACAAAGTGCGTCTTTCCCATGTGAGCAAAAGCATCTGCGATGCCATTAAAATCCAGGAACTTGGGCAAATTACCTACCCGCTCATGCAAAAATATGTCGATGAGATGATCTCTGTGACAGAATCAGAAGTTATTGAGGCAATAAAGCTTTCCCTAAACCGCGCCCATCTCTTTGTAGAGCCATCAGGCGCCTTGGCTCTTGCCGGCGCACTCCGCTACAAGCCAAAAAGCGATAAGCCCACAATCTGCGTCGCAAGCGGCGGCAACACTCTTCTTGAAAACCTGTGCCATCTTTAGATGAGTTATAGAAAGTTGCTCTATAACTCATAAAATGCTATAAATATGAGTTATAGAGGGAGGTTCTACAACTCATGCCCTGGAACTGGCAACTACCTAGCTGGCCTCAATTTCACTATAATCCAGATGAAATCGCCCACTTTGAAAGGAAATTTCTTCTTGGGTCTGGGTCTAACTTTGCTTTTTTAAATACAATAAGTCAGCAAGAGCAGAGGCAATTTGCTGTTGAAATACTAAGTCTAGAGGGTCAGCAAAGCTCCAAAATCGAAGGTGAAATTCTTGAAAGAGAAAGCCTTCAGTCATCTATAAGAAAACATTTTGGATTACAAGATGATATGCCCCATAAAAAAGGGGGGAAAGAAGCTGGGATGGCAGATGCACTCTATAATGTTTTTACAACATTCGATCGACCTCTTACGCATGAAATGCTTTTTGACTGGCATACTATGCTCTTTGCCGGCTCTACGCAGCTTGAAGATGTGGGGCGGTATCGCACACATAGCGACCCTATGCAGATTGTAGCAGGAAGACTTGATGAAAGAAGAGTTTTTTATGAAGCCCCGCCATCAAGCCAAGTACCTTGCGAAATGGAAGCATTTATCCATTGGTATAATGATACAAAAACTGTTCAATCGATACTTGCGCGCGCTGCAGTTTGCCATGTTTATTTTGAAAGCATTCATCCTTTTGAAGACGGCAATGGAAGAATTGGGCGCCTTCTTGTTGAAAAAGCACTCTCCGAGGCTGTTGGCAGGCCTATACTCATCGCGGTCTCAAAGTGTATAGAACATCGCAGGAAAGACTACTATAAGCAACTTGCCGGATGTAATAATACCTTAGAAATACAGCCATGGGTCAACTTTTTTGCTGAATTAATCCTGCAGGCACAAGAAGAATCTATGCGCTATCTTAGGTTTTTGCTTGGCAAATCACAGATGTTTGCGACCCTTGCTGGCAAACTCAATGATCGCCAGGAAAAAGCGCTAAGACGAATGTTTGCAGAAGGTCCAAATAACTTTATAGGCGGTCTCAGCGCAGAAAAGTACATCGCTATAACAAAAGCTTCGCGTGCCACAGCGACACGTGATCTTCATGATCTTGTTGCGCTTGGTGCACTCACAAGAACAGGCGAGCTTCGCCATACCAGGTACTGGCTAAATCTATCTTGATCTTAATCTACCGTATCCGTATTATTTTCGCATCTAACCCTAGGGGTATTAGCTCAGTTGGTTAGAGCGCCTCGTTGACATCGAGGAGGTCAGCTGTTCGAGTCAGCTATATCCCATTATGAGTCTCGATTATGATGTAGCACTTCAAGCTTCTGCAGAGAAGCTTTTAGCGCTCGCTGCCTCTTCTGTACTTCCCACACTTATACCCATAAAAGGCCAGGCTTTTGATTGGGGCTTTGAATATGACTTTTTTGCAAGATTTCCTTGTGAAGAGGGCGTTTTGCTCTTGATTACTGAGGAAATGAGAAGGCTCATTCAGCAGGATATCCCGCTCGAGCGCATGGAAATGGTGCCGATGAGCGCAAAGGCTTTTCTTCAAAAGAAACATCCAAAGCTTGCTGCAGTCTGTGCAGACTATCCGGCTACCATTGTGCCGCTCTGCAAAATAAAAGATTTTTATGATATCTGCCCGGGGCAACTCCTTGCTACAAGTCGAGAAATTCCGGCATTCTTACTCTACGAAATGGATTTTTTGCAAGATTCCATTATCCGCATCCGCGGACGGGCATTTACTGATAAAAAAGAGATAAAATCCTTTCAAAAGCAGATTGAGAAAGCAAAAAAGAACAATCCAATAGAGCTTGCTGAAAAAGCAGATATTCTTACCTATTTTGATGGCACTTGCGTGTGGCATCCACGCGGTGTGCAGTTTATGCAGGCAATAAATGCGCTTGCAAAACAGGGTTTTGAAGAAGTCTATTCGACTGAAGTCAAAGAGGGGATAAAAGCCCTCTGGAGTAGCTATAGAGCCAAAAATAAAGCTTTGCCTTACCGCTTTTATCAAAATGTAGTTAGAAAAAATGATGACGCAGATGGTCTTTTTCTTGTGCAAGAAGCAACATCATGTGTACAATATACATATTGCCAGCCATTGAATTTGCATGAAGAGTTGATTTCGTCATTGCATTTCATGAAAAAAATAGCTAGCATTTTAGAAATGGAGAGCAAATTTCTCCTATTGCAGCGTGGAAAGGTAGAAGAAAAGGCCCTAGTTTCAGCAATTGGCGCCGCCGGGTATTCCTTTGAGACAATCAGCTCAAACGCCACCCAGATAGAGCTTCATCTGACAGATCAAAGAGGAAGATCATGGCCCCTTTCAAAACTTTGCCTCCTGCATGAGACAGTACCCCTTATTGAGTGCGTACCCATACTATCGTATGAGAGGGCAGTAGCTCTAATGCTCGAAAAAGAGGGGAGACTGGTAACTGTTAAAACGAAGGAAGAACTAACACTTGAGAGTGAATCACGAGATTCGAGTTCCTAAAGTACGTGTAATTACACAGACAGGGGAACAGCTAGGGGTATTAACCCTGCACGAAGCATTAGCAATGGCTGATCAGCAAGGGCTTGATTTAGTGGAAATTGTACCGACTGCAGTTCCACCCGTATGTAAAATTATTGATTACGGCAAGTTCCGCTACGATCAGACAAAGCGCGAAAAAGAAAGTAAGAAGTCGCAGCATCAGGTTAAGGTAAAAGAGCTTAAATTTAGCCCAAATATCTCTGAACACGACCTAGACGTCAAATTCAAACAAGCTAAAAAGTTTTTGGAAGAGGGCGACAAAGTTAAAATTAGTTGTGTATTTCGAGGGAGGGAGATGATGCACCCGGAGTTTGGGGAGCGCATACTCTCAAAGATCGCCCAGGACCTAGAAGAGATCGGCACCTGCGAAGCCCCGGCAAAGATGTTTGGTCGTATGATGACCATGGTACTTGCCCCGGGTGCAA
>CAYWZU010000074.1:0-9545 GCA_964462925.1 uncultured bacterium | reverse complement strand
GGTGCTACTGGTAATGCCGGCGCGACAGGTGCTACAGGTTCCACAGGTGCAACTGGTAATGTAGGTGCCACAGGTGCTAATGGAGCGACAGGCGCTACCGGTGCTACTGGTAATGCCGGCGCGACAGGTGCTACAGGTCCCACTGGTGCAACTGGTAATGTAGGTGCCACAGGTGCTACTGGAGCAACAGGCGCTACTGGTGCGACAGGTGTTACTGGCGCGACTGGCGTTACAGGTCCAACGGGCCCAACAGGCAGTACAGGTCCTACTGGTGAAGATGGCCGTACAGGTCCAACTGGTCCAACTGGCCGTACAGGTCCTATAGGAGTAACGGGACCGACAGGCGCAACAGGACCTACTGGTGCAACCGGAAGTGCTTTGCAGTCTTTAATGTTTAACTCTCAGTCGATGACTCAAGCAGGTAGTGTAAGCCCTAACCCGAACGTAATTGGGGCGATAGGCTCAACAAACGTCACTATGCCAGGCATATCTGTTAGCACTCCTAGTCCTACATTTAGCACAAATGCTACAATAGCATTTCATGTGCCTTTCAATTTTAATACTGCGGTTGCACCTACTGTTAACTTTCACTTTGTGACCTTAAGACAAGGATCGGGGGACTTAAAAACAGGCGATGTACTTGGACAAATCTTCTGTTGCGTAACACCAACAGGTCAACTTGTTAATACAGCAAATCCTTTAACCAATTTTCAAGTTACGGCTAGTTCCAACCTTTCTGTAACGTCGACAGCGACCAATTCGACCTATAATCATTACAAAATGGACTTCCCGATTCCACTGGGTGAGATGAATCCTGGTGATCTTGTGACTATTTCATTCGTCAGAATTAATCCAACATCTCCGCCTGCCAATTGGTATGGGTTCCCATTTTCAATAATAAGCATGGAATTTCAGTATGCAAGCTCATAGCGCACAAGGAGAAAAGTATGACTTTAGGTAGAAAATTACTTCAGCTCTCGTGGCTTTCATGCTACATGACCGCAGGCTGCTTTGCACAGCCTGCAGAGCACAAGAAGCAAAAACCAAAGGTCCGAGCACATACGCAGGTAACTGCTACTGCGCGAATCCCTTCTGAGCTTGTATGTCTTAATGTCAATAACCCCTCCCTATTATCTGGATATGGGTTTTACCAGCATGTCGCATTCGATCCACAAATAGCCTACAACCCTAAAAATCCAGACAATATTGTTATTGTTTCCCAGCAGGGAACTCTTGCAAATGCACACTATAATTCTGCGATTCCGCTTTCTACAGTTGTACTCTACACATTTGATGGCGGGACTACGTGGAACCAGTCAGATCTTATTTTAAGTCGCTGTCAAGGAGCTACAAATTACAAAGGAAATGATAACTTTTTAGCCTCATACTTTCCTTCCGTAACTTTCGATATGGATGGCAATTGCTTTGTCCTTTCAACATCCTATAACCTTTTTTCTGTAGATAGTGTTCCAGAAATCAATATTGATGAGGGTAATATTGTCGCAAAATCAGTGGATGGAGGTGTAAGCTGGAATGCAGTAGCTCCCATATTTCGAGACGATGGTAGTTGCCATTTTTTAGATTTCCCCGCGATTAAAAATGATGCCTTCAGAAAACATACAGTCTATGTCGTTGCATCAGATAATACTTGCTTTGTGAATGATAGCTGCCAAGATCCCAGCTATACGGGCAGTCAAAATATAACCTTTCAAAAGTCAACTGATGAAGGCTCTTCCTGGTCCCCTGTTTCTATTATTGCTTCATATCCGCCAGATGATCTTAATTCCTGCACTCCCATTCCGACCTTTAATCAACTTGAGATAGTAAAGGATGATACACATACACTTATCGTCTCATCACTCCTTCAAGAGCACTCTCCCGACGCACTTGATAGCACTCCACACGATCATCTTCATCTTTGGCGATCAGAAGATGCAGGAGCAACCTGGGAAGAATATCTTGTAGATGACAGCATTCCACATGTTCTCGTAGTAGATCCGGATAGCCTATCTCCTATACTGCCAATCACTCCTTTTACAACAAAAGATATGGCAACTGACACTTTTCATGAATATCTTTATATGGCCTACTCTCACCCGCAATTTAATCCAACAGGTCAGGCTGGAATTGTACTTCGAAAATCTAAGGATGGTGGAAAAACTTGGTCAAAGCCTCGCTCAGTTAATCGAAAATCGCTCTCCTCGCAAGCTTTTTTACCCACAGTTGCCGTTGCTGATGATGGCACTGTTGGAGTTCTCTTTTACGATTTGAGAAATTTTGTTCCAGGGGATGAAAAGCTTTCCACAGATATTTGGATAGCCTTTTTTGACAAAGAGCTTCGTCACTACTATGGCGAAGTCAAACTTACAAAAGAATCTTTTGACACACGAAAAAGTATTAGAGGCTACAATGGCGTTGACCCAGCAAATTGCTATTTCGACTACTACCTTTCTAACCATGTAAGTCTAAAGAGTATTGGTAACAAGTTTATCGCCACTTTTACAAGCACTAATGATGAATGCCCTGTAGCAACTATTGGCACATTTCCTTGCGACTCATATCCACTTACAACAGACTCCTGTAACAGACAAAACATCCACTATGTTCAAATTAAGAGGTAAAATATGGTAAAAAAAGCATTTCTTTTATGCACCCTCTTATCCTCTATACTTTTTGCAGAACCTCATGCTTCTCGGCCACTTTTTATCACACACGCTTCCCGCCTTCCACCGGATCTTTCATGTCTTAAACTCAACGATATGCATGACCTTACTGGCTACAACTACTATCAAAATGTTGCATTTGATCCACAAATAGCCATAAATCCTCGTAACCCTAAAAACATGATTGTAGTAGCCCAGCAAGATGCCGTTGCAAATGCAACATATAACGGCTCATTCCCTCTCGCTACTATCGTTCTCTATACCCTAAATGGTGGAGAGACTTGGAATCAGTCAAATCTTGTGCTAAGCCGCGCACAAAATAAAACAGCATTTAAGGCTCATAATAACTTTATAACTTCCTACTTTCCGTCGGCTAGCTTCGATCAGGATGGAAATTGCTATATCTTCTCATCTTCGTATAATCTTTTTGAGGCAGATAATATGCCTGGTATAAATATGGAAGAGGCAAATGTTGTTGCAAAATCAACAGATGGAGGCATTAACTGGACAAGGCCTCTTGCAACAACTCGAGATCCTGGCATATGTCACTATCTAGATTTTCCCTTTGGCACAACCGATCCCTATAGATCGCATACGCTTTATATAGTCTCCTCCGACGATACTTGTTTAGTACGTGAAACATGCACCGATCCAGAGTTTACTGGAAATCAGCACATTGTTTTTCAAAAGTCAATTGACGCAGGCATTTCCTGGACCCATCTTTCAAAAATTGCCTCCTTTGCACAAGACAACCCTAATCAATGCACACCCATCCCCCAGTGGCATCAGCTTGCTGTGCTGCCAGATCAGCACCACACGCTCTTTCTTTCTTCAATGATTCAGAGAAGTCCAGCCGATGTCCTTGATCCCACCCCTTTTGATGAGCTCTACCTTTTTCGCTCAAAAGATGAGGGAAAAACATGGAAGAGAAAGCTTCTTACAAAAGTCCCTCATGTACTTGTCGTTGATCCCGATAGCTTTGATCCTATGCTATCTGTTACAGATTTTACCACGAAAGATATGGCCGTAAACCCATGTAACGGCTACATCTACCTTGTCTACTCAGATCCGCAGTTTAACCCTACTGGACAAGCCGGAGCTGTTATCCGCATGTCAAAAAATGGGGGAAAAAGCTGGACAAAACCTCGCCCTATAAATCCACATTCACTTGATGTCCAAACTTTTTTACCGACCGTCGCGATTGCAAAAGATGGCACTGTCGGAGTGCTCTTTTATGACTTTCGCAGCTTTGAAACAGGCGACCCTACTCTCAACACAGATGTCTGGATGGCATTTTTTGATAAAAACCTTGAACACCATCTTGGTGAAATTCTCTTAACACCCGATTCCTTTGATTCTCGCCAAAGCATTAGAGGCTATAATGGCGTAGACCCTAAAAATTGCGATTTCGACTACTACCTTTCTAATCATGTGGGCCTTAAGGCCATAGATAACGACTTTGTCGCTGCGTTTACTGTGACTACAAATTCTTGCAATATTGCCACCATCGGCACCTTCCCATGCGATTCCTTCCCACTCTCTATCGATACGTGCAATAGGCAAAATATAGTTTTTGTACATATTAAACGTCATTAGAGAGGAAAAATAGTATGAATATATTTAAAATAGTAGCAGTTTCACTGCTTCTTTATGCAACGTGTCCTGCAAGCACTCATGCACATAAAAAAAAGCCCAAAACAACAAAACCCTTTCATGTAGCCAAAACCTCTGCCCTACCTACGGATCTCAGCTGCTTGAAACTCAATTGCCCTAGTGAGTTAACAGGCTATGAATTTTACCAAAATGTTACTTTTGACCCCCAGCTTGCGATAAATCCAAAAAATCCCAAAAACATGGTGCTTGTGATGCAGCAAGATGTGCTCACAAATGCCGCCTATAATGGATCTGCTACTCTTTCTGTAGCGACTTTTTATACTTTAGATGGCGGCATAACCTGGAACCAGTCAGACCTTGTGATGAGCCGCTGCCAGGGTGCAACAAATTACAAAGCAAATGATAATTTTATGTCAGCCTACTTTCCTTCTGTTACATTTGATAAGGAAGGAAACTGCTATGTGCTTTCAAGCTCCTACAACCTCTTTTCTGCAGATCACCAACCCGATGTCAATGTATCTGAAGGCAATATTGTTGCAAAATCATGCGATGGAGGAATAAGCTGGGATCAGGTAAGTGCTGCCTTTCGCGATGACGGCTCCTGCCACTTTTTGGATTTTCCCCAAATTTACGGCGATCCATACAGAAAAAATACCGTCTATATCGTCTCATCAGATCATACCTGTTTAGTAAGTGATAGTTGCCAAGATCCAAATTATACTGGAAATCAAAACATCTTCTTTCAAAAAACGACAGATGGAGGCACCACCTGGACTGATCCTATCCTTATAGACTCCTTTCCCCCGGAAAATCCAGACACGTGCACACCAAGGCCCATTTTAAACCAAATCATCACACTTCCAGACTGTGACCATACGCTCGTAGTGACTACTGTAATTCAATCGCATGTACCCGGAGATCTCGTGCCCACACCACTAGATACAATATATCTATGGCGATCAAAAGATGGCGGAAATACCTGGAAGCGCTATACAGTCGCTGAAAAAATCCCGCACGTGATGGCCGTGGATCCCGATTCTTCAGATCCATTTTTGCCAGTGACGGGACTCATCATTAAAGATATTGCCGTTAATAAATCTAATGGCCATCTCTATATCGTATATGCAGACCCGCGGTTTAACTCAAACGGTGTGGCTGGATGTGTTGTTCGCCTTTCAAAAGATGGAGGCAAAACATGGTCTCGTCCGCAACCTATCAATCCCAAAACCCTAGATGTTCAGACCTTTTTGCCTTCTGTCGCTGTTGCAGATGATGGAACGGTTGCCATACTGTTTTACGATTTTCGTCACAACTTACAAACAGATCCTAAGTGGAATACGGATGTGTGGATGTCATTTTTTGATAAAGAGCTTTCACACTACTATGGTGAAGTACGGCTGACAAAAGAATCTTTTGATACAAATCTTGCAATACGAGGCTACAATGGTGTAGATCCTGCTAACTGTCTTTTTGACTACTATCTCTCAAGTAACATAGGCCTAGAACCAAATGGAAATAATTTTGAAGCGACTTTTGTAGTTACAAATGATAATTGCCCAGTAACCGGAATCGCGCAGTTTCCATGCGATTCATTCCCCCTTTCAAGAGATGGTTGCAACCGCCAAGATGTGGTGTATGTACACATAAATAGAACCTAACAAAAGGAAACGTAAAAACTGAACTATTTTGTACCAATTTTAGATAACAAATGATCGCTTGCTTGGAAACTCGGAAGTATCTGGTTCCCCTGCAGCTCATTTACCTCTTTAACGATGACTGCCCTCGTGATAGGTGCAGTCTGTCCTTTGATGACTTTAATCGTGAAGATTGTAGTCTGTCTAGAAATAAATTTATATGATGACTGCATGAAGTAGTCTGCCCTTACAACTAAGCGTCAAAAGGAGAAGAAATGCTTAAAAAATATTTTATTTTACTCTCATTAACAGTGAGCATCACCTATGTTCTGCCCTGCTTTGGAAAATCACATGACTCAAATTGCACATCGAGTGTCTATAAGAAAAAACCAAAAGCACTGCCACCTGTACAGGTAACCAATATTTCCCGTCTCACAGAAGACCTTAATTGCCTACAGCTTAATGATATGGCAGAACTTACAGGATATACCTACTTTCGCAACGTCTCATTTGATCCAAGGATAGCGGTAAATCCAACAAATCCTAAAAATATGGTTATTGCAACTCAGCAAGATACTATGACGGATGCAGACTATAATGGCTCTGCAGTTCTTTCCATTTTAGTATTATATACATTAGATGGCGGAAAAACCTGGAATCCCTCAAACCTTGTAATGAGTCGCTGCCAAGGAAGCACGTTATTTGAAGCAAACGATAACTTTATATCGGCCTATTTTCCTGGTGTAGCGTTTGATAACCAAGGAAATTGTTATGTACTTTCAAGCTCTTATTATCTATTTGCAGCAAATGAACAACCTGATATCGAAACAGATGAAGGAAACATATTTGCAAAATCGACAGATGGCGGCAGAAGCTGGACATCAGTTAGTGCAGCCTTGCGAAATGAAGGTACATGCAATTATCTTGATTTTCCACACATTCACTGTGATCCATATAGAGAAAACTTTGTGTACATAGCTTCTAGTGATAATACCTGTATTGTACAAGATCTATGTCAAGCACCAAATTATGATGCATCAATAAACATTATCTTTCAAAAATCAGCAGATGGCGGCCTTTCCTGGTCTCCAGTTACAACCGTTGATTCCTTTGCACCTACAGACTTATCTACATGCACTCCCTATTTAGTACTTCCGCATATAGAAGTACTCGCAGATAAAACAAAAAGTCTTCTTATAGCTGCTCTAGCTAACCAAAGCCAGCCAGACGATGTAGGGCCATCTCCAGCAGATCAGCTCTATGTCTGGAAATCATTTGACGGGGGGACTACCTGGACGCGCTATACGGTTGACGCCGCAATTCCTCATGTCCTTGCTGTAGATCCCGATAGCGAAGATCCTATCCTACCGATTACAAGTTTTAATCAACTTGAGCTTACCATGAACCCCTGCAATGGATATCTGTACCTTGTCTACACAAGCCCTCAGTTTAATCCATCTGGAATGTCAGGATGCGTTATCAGAAAATCAAAAGATGGTGGAATCACCTGGTCAAATCCTCGGCCTGTAAATCCAAACTCATTAGATGCTCAAGCCTTCTTACCTGTAGTTGCTGTGGCAAAAGATGGCACAGTTGGCGTGATGTATCATGACATGCGAAAGCATATTCCAGGTGATGAAAAATTAAATACGGATGTATGGCTAACACTCTTTGATAAAGAGCTAGATCATGTGGAATATGAAGTTCGCCTCACTCCGCAGTCATTTAACACACGCAAAGCAATTCGTGGTTATAACGGCATCAATGATGCAGATTGCGTCTTTGACTACTATCTCTCAACACATGTAGAGATTGAAGCAAATGGCAACGACTTTGTATGTGTTTTTGCAACAACAAACGACGCATGCCCTCCTGCTAATATGAATACGGAATTTTGCGATGCATTTCCTCTTCAGACAGATGAATGCAACAGACAAAACTCGGTCTTTGTTTATGTAAATAGGCACTAAGATTACTTAATGTAGTCTTTAATTGGGCAGGGAAGTTCCTGCTCATAGACAAGATCGCCAGTTGTCCGTGAAAAAGCGGCAACTGGCTTTATCACAACTGGAATCATCTGTTTATTTTGGTTAGAAAGCTCTAGATATACTTTAGCGCCTGGTCCATCGACAACATGTGCTAACACAACCTGATCAAGTGTTGCCTTAAGGCCAGACTTTTGCATATCGACAAAAATTTTGACGAGATTATCGGAAAAGCGCTGCTCACCTAGTACAGAAAATTTCTTGCCGTGAAGCACGATCTCTGTTTTGCCCGGCTCATAGGCTACGTTAAATTGCTCTTTTATAAAAGATTCAGGAAGTGATGCTGTCCTATCGAGAAACTGATCCCACAGCTTAAAGTCTTCAGCAGATGGTTTAGTACCGGGATAGACAAGCTCAAACATAAGTGTAGACCCTTGCGGATCAGAAAGACCAACCCAGGCAGTATAGAGCCATTTTTTATCAAACTCTGCGGTAATTCCATAGACAGGATATCTTCCCCACTGCATATGAACATCGAAAAGGCGCTTTAGTCCAAGAGGTGCCATAAGCTTGCAAAGCTCTTCGTTTTCTGCGCTAAAGCTTTGTGGTGAAATTTGCTTTACTGTTTCACTTTTTCGTACGCGAAGAAGCGATCTTGAAAGTGATGCAGGATCTTTAAAATAGGCTTCTAGTACTTTTTTAGGCCCCCAATAGACCCAGTCATTTAGATCGAGCGTGCCATTTTTACTCATGGCAACAAAATCTGAAGGAATAGCAGGTTCCACGGCAAGCGGAGTATCACAGGGAGGAAGGAGAGTAAAGATGCGGTAATCTTCTGCCATAAGATGAGAGGCTAGAAGGGCAAATCCAAATAAAAAGCTTTTTGTTTTCATGGCAAGTAGTGTCTAAGATTTGGCCCTTTTTTTCAACTGGTGTTTTTATCAGAGATTTGATACTATTATTGATATGGGGGTGTACTGGTTTCGACTTGCAATGCCCATGTTAGTTGCGTGCGGAGGGTGCTGGTTGGCCTCCTTAAAAAGCCGGCAAAACAATAAATGCTAAACAAAATAGCAACGTCATTGCGTTTGATTTCAGCTACGCTGAAGAAGAACTCATGGCTGTAGCATAACCCTAACAGGTTAGCTACTCGGCAGTTTGGATATTGGACCAAGGATACCAAATCCTGCCGTGTAATTTCTTGGTATGACTGCAGATCACTTGGTGGTTTGGATAGGCAGTCGAGAACCACTAACCGCTAAGGGATAGTAAAATGTGGTGTCTTGCAGTAGCTATCTCTTTATAAATCCAAGACACTATGCACGTAGACGCTAATATCTGGAAATTGTCTAGGACGAGAGTTCGATTCTCTCCACCTCCAAATTGGTTTTTTTTAAAATACCATCCTTACATAAAATAGGTCATATTTTCATTATCGCGAGGCAGGCAAACCTTACGGTTTGCCAACGAACGATGATGAAAAGATGACCTATTTTTGTATGGAGGGTATCTAAAAAAAACCAATTTGGAGGTGGGACCTCCAATCCCTATTTTTTCCCATACAATCATTACTAAAACCGATCAGATTAAGCAGGCAAACCTTACGGTTTGCCCTCGAGTTTGGACATTTGGCCGAAGGCCTTTAGAGT
>CAYWZU010000073.1:0-9671 GCA_964462925.1 uncultured bacterium | reverse complement strand
ATCTCATCCAAAAAGAGCGATCAGCTAAAGAAGGCATTTGATTCTGGAGCTATTTCTCCACAGATTTTGCAAGATTTAGAGGCTCATGTCCTCGTATAGCCGAACGAGTCCTTTTCTTGCTAAGCTTGTAGAGCGTCATCGCCTTAACAAGTCAGGCTCTACCAAAGAAACCTGGCATATTGTGGTGAGCCTTGAGGGCTCTGATATTCACTATAGGCCAGGCGATAGCATGGGTATTTGTCCTGAAAATGACCATGAAATGTGCAGGGCTATAGTTGCTCGTTTAGGCTGCACTTTAGAAGAGGTAATAGAAGATCCAAGGTCAAAAGAGACGCTTTCTATTTTCGAATTTTTGCGAAAAAAGGCAAATCTTTCAGTGCCAACGAGAAAATTGCTCCAGGAGCTTTCGCTTCGTGGAGCATCTCACCTTGACAAACTGCTTGAAAATGACGATCTCTTTCAGGAATGTGTCCATACTACTAACGTACTAGAGCTTCTTGAGCAGCATCCAGAATCGGCCTTAAGCCCGCAAGACCTTGTCCAAAATCTTGGCCCTCTCTTGCCAAGGCTCTATTCTATTGCATCTTCAGAGCTTACCCACCCAAGAGAAGTTCACTTTACGGTATCTCGCGTTCGATACGAAATGCACGGAAAAAAACGGCTTGGCATCGCATCTCACTTTTTGTGCGATATGGTAAAGCCAAATTCAGACCCTGTTCCCGTATATCTCCAGCAAACAAAAGATTTTTTGCTTCCAGAGGATAACCAGAGGCCCATAATAATGATAGGCCCTGGAACTGGGGTTGCCCCATTTCGCTCATTTATGCAAGAGCGCCTGAAGAGGCCGAATCCTACAGATAAAAATTGGCTCTTCTTCGGCGAGCGCCACTCAGAATGCGACTTTTTTTATGAGCCATTCTGGAAGGAGCATAGCGGAAGCCTTCGCCTTACATGCGCCTTTTCCCGCGATCAAGAAGAAAAAATTTATGTCCAGCATCGCCTTTGGGAGGCGCGTAAAGAAGTCTGGCAATGGATCCAAGATGGTGCCAATATCTATGTCTGCGGCGATGCAAGCAAAATGGCAAAAGATGTAGATCAATGCCTGCAAAGTATCATAAAAGAGGCGCTCTCTCTCTCAGATGAGTCAGCCCGTCACTTCCTCGCAGACCTCAGAAAGCAAAAGCGCTATCTACGAGATGTCTATTAATTTAGCACAGCTAACTTAGCCAAATACATTTGACATACAACTGCAAGCTTACATACACTCCCTGAGTCTACTAAAAATGGGGAAAGGAAAATGCAAGTAGCAGCAAATTATTATATATGTCTTGATGGCGGCGGAAGTAAGATTGAATGTGTAGTTCTTGATGAAACAGGCAAAAGAATTCGTCTCATTCAGGATGTTGTTGTAGGTGCAGCGAGGGTTGAAGGTGCCAACGTAAACTATGATGGAGGTGCTAAAAAGCTCACTGACCAGCTGCATGTGCTTTTTACTCAAGTAAAAATTGCCTCTACAGGAGTAGCTTTATCTGAGTTGCTTCCCAAAGTAAAAGTTATTGCAGGAATGGCAGGAGCAGCAAGGCCAGATCCCCGTGAAAAAGTCGCGCAAATTTTCGAACAGATGGGTGTACAACGCGAAAATTTAACCCTGCAAGGTGATGCAGAAATGTGGCTTACTGGAATAAAAAATAAGAATGCTCTAGTTGCAATTTGTGGAACTGGGCATGTTATCTTTGGCAAGGTAAATGGTGAAATAAAAGATGCAGATAATAACTTTTTTAGACTTGGTGGCTGGGGACCTGAGGATCGTAAAGAAGTTGCATCAGGCTATAACATCGCCTTAGAAGGTCTTGCAGCTGTTAGAGGCATGAAGTATGAAAAAGCTGAGAAAACCGCACTTGCAGATCTCCTCCCAAACTATTTTGGTGATACTCCAATTCTTGAAATTCCTAAGAAATTTCAAGTTGCCGAAATAGCGAAATTTGCAAAAGGAGTTTTTGATGCTGTGCATATCTATGGCGACTTTGTAGCACGGGAAATTATTTTCCGCTGCTTTACGGATGAAGTTGCAACTAAAGTTCAAACATTTTTAAAACGAAACTTTAGTGAAACCTCTCCTGATAGATTAGAGATAAAATACGTCGGGGGGCTTATGAAGGGCTGTTTTTATGAGACATTGGAACGTCAAGTCACAAGCAAATTGGCAGCTTTAAAAAGTACTTGTGAAGTTACTCAAGAAAATGCAAGCAGCAAAAATGTCGCAGAAGAGTATACCAAAACCCACATCTTTTGTCGTATACCTTACGTATAAAAAACATTGAGGCAGGGGGATGAAAAAAAGAAATTATCTTCTCCCCGGCTCTCAGGGTCTCTATGGTGAAATAATTAAAAAAGCGTTGTCGGCGGAGAGGATTCTATCGTGGTAATGATGGCTGTGCACATGACGCCGTCGCCGCAGCCGGCATCTGAGAGTCCGGCTCCAGTTGTACAGGTGATGCCGATTTGATTTGGCTGGATTGAAAGTGCTTTTGCTACTTTCTTTTTCATCTCTGGAATATGTTCTTGAATTCTGGGACGTTTTGCTTCAATTGCAAGAGCAACATGTGAAATCTTTATATTTTTTAGAGTTTTGCAGGCTTCTCTTAGATAGACTTCGCTATCAGTGATGCCATCTCTTGAGCAGAGCTGAACAGCAATATCACTTAAAATTGATATACCTGTGATGGAAGTGATTGCATTGCAGAGGGCATGATATACAACGTCGCCATCTGATTTTGATTGAAAGCCTGGAACATCGTCAAAAATGACACCAGCAATCACACACGGTTTTGTAGATTCTGGAGGCAAAAAGCGATGGGACTTTTGTCCAAGGCCTGTTCGTATAACTGCTGTTTCGTTTTTCATAGAATAAAAAGAGGCAGGCTATAAGAGCCTGCCATATAGACTAATTTTTACGCGAGAGTTGCTTCTACGTAGCTTGTCCAAAGCTCTTGATCTACTTTGCCGTGGCGGATTGAGGAGATCAGTTCACGCTTTACTGTGCGAAGATCTCTTCTTGGAGTGAGCTTGCGGACGAGATCTTTATCGCCATGTGCTCTTGCAACTTGGAGAATATGATCGAGATCGCTCTTTGTCAAAACAATATGATCTTTTTTCTTGCGTGAGCCTCTTGCTGCTCTCTGCTTCGGAGGAACAGTAGTTGGACGCTCTGCGTTTGTGATAAATTTTTGGATCATTTCTGAAAGCTTTTGAGGAAGCTGCGACTTCATTTTACGAAGTGTAAAATGGTGCATATAGCCACCTGATGTCATAGGAAGATAGCGGCAGAGGTCATTTTCTTTTTTGCCACCGATTTTTTTAATTGCTTTACCGATGAGATCTTCGAGTTCGCGGCTTGCTATTCCTAGCATTTCGCCTTGCTTGTTTTCTTGTATTGATGCCATTTTTCATCCTTGTTTATTGGTTAACCTGAGTTTTGTTTTTTTTAACCGTGGTCAAAAAAACAAAGACTCAGGTTTAAGTCAAGCATGCCGGTTAGGCAGTTTGCTTATGTTGGCCATACTTATTATCATTTAATGGTTAATTGTCAATCCTAATTCTTTGTATTAGAGCCAAATTGCCAAAACAGGGTATACTCGAGATAACTTTGGTGGTAAATGAAAATTCTAAGATGGCTGCTTTTTTGTCTTGTTTCTCTGTTTACAGCTAGCTGTGAGCACGCTTCTTCCCTTCACGAGTGGATGGCGCAAAATGGCAAGGTAAAAGTATTATGCACTACAGAAATGGTAGCTGAACTTGTTAAAGAAATAGGCAAAGACAAAATAGATTGCCTTACATTGATTCAAGGTGAAAGTGATCCTCATTCTTACCAGCTTGTAAAAGGAGATGATGAAAAGCTTCAACGAGCAGACCTTATTTTTTATAGCGGACTTGGCTTAGAGCACGGTCCTAGCTTAGCAGAAAGGCTGAGAGTTAATCCTAAAGCAATTTCTTTAGGAGATGCTATTGCAAAACTTGATCCAAAGGAAATTATTATTTATAATGGCAGTGTTGATCCACATATCTGGATGGATATTTCACTGTGGCAAAAGGCAGCGGGCTCAATTGTGCAATCGTTGCAAAAAGAGCTGCCCGAGTATGCGAGTTTTTTCTCCACAAATGCAGATAACCTAAAGCTTAAGCTTGATGCTGCTCATAAGGCAATAGTAGAGCGTTTTCAAACAATTCCTGAATCTCGGAGATATCTTGTATCTGCACATGAGGCATTTAACTATTTTGTCCGCGCTTATCTTGCGACTCAAGATGAAAGAAAAGATGGCAGCTGGACTAAACGTTCAATGGCGCCAGAAGGCTTAGCGCCAGAGAGCCAGCTTAGCACGCAGGATATTCAAAGACTTGTAGATCATATTGTCCGCTACGAAGTAAAAACAGTTTTTGCAGAATCTAATGTGAGCAAGGATTCATTAAGAAAGCTTATAGACGCATGTCAAAAAATGGGATATGTTGTCCATATTGCAAAAGAGCCTCTCTACGTAGATTCCATGGGTCCCAAAGGAGAAAACTATATCGGCATGATGCACTATGATGCAGAAACAATAGCTGGAAATTTATGAACGCTTTAGAAGTATCCGGGCTTACTGTCCATTACCACGATTCTCCTGTCCTATGGGATATTGACTTTACGATTCCACCTGGCGCCCTTGTGGGAATTCTTGGGCCAAATGGGGCAGGCAAAAGCACGCTTTTAAAGGCAATTCTTGGCCTTGTTCCTCGTGTATCTGGAAACTGCACCTTTATGGGCAGCTCCTTTGAAAAAATGCGCAAAAAAATAGCCTATGTACCTCAAAGAGAAGCTGTTGACTGGGACTTTCCGATAACGGTAGAGCAGCTTGTTTTGATGGGCAGTTATCAAAGGCTTACGTTTTTACTCCCCATATCAAAGGAAGAAAAAGCAAAAGCTCTAGCTTGTCTTGAAAAAGTTGGGATGGAAGAGTATCGCGATAGACAAATAAGCGAGCTCTCTGGGGGTCAGCAGCAAAGAGTCTTTTTAGCGAGGGCTTTAATGCAAGATGCCTCTTGCTATCTGCTTGATGAGCCCTTAGCGGGTGTTGATCATGCTACAGAAGAAATTATTATGGAGCTCCTAAGAGAGCTTGTAAAAGAAAAAAAGACTGTTTTGATGGTGCATCACGACCTCGGCAAGGCTCGAGAATATTTTTCCTACGTTCTATTGCTAAATGTAGGACTTGTTGCCTCTGGTCCCATTTCGGAGGTTTTTACAAAATCACTTATCGAACAAACATATAGAAGAAATTTTGACCTTTTGGATGAGGCTTTTAAACGCTCATCGAAAGAGCGCCACGGCAGTAGCTGAAATAAGATGATTGATTATTTTACAGATCCTGTACTTGCTGCACCGACCATTGGCTGTATGCTTATGTGTCTTCTTGCAGCATTTATTGGGACTTTTTCGGTGCTGCTCGGTCGATCCTTAGTGGGGGAGGCGCTCTCTCATGCAGCTTATCCTGGTGTGCTTGCGAGCCTTATTTTAACAAAAATTTTTGTGACTAGTCAAAGCGATTGGCACTTCCTGCTTTTTCCTCTTATTGGAGCTGCACTTTCTAGTCTTATAGGTATATTTTTTATACAGAAGCTTGTCAGTAGGTTCAAGCTTCAGCCAGATAGCGCGCTCACCTTTATATTGGCCTCTTTTTTTGGAATTGCGCTTTTACTTCTTTCTGCTGTACAAACAGACTACCCGAGTTTGTATAGAGAGATGCAAAGCTATCTCTTTGGCCAAGCTGCAACACAGACAAATGTGCATGTAGTGCTCTATTTGGTGATTACTTCCATCGCGCTTATTGGCTGCACTATTTTTTATAGGCCTATAAAAATTGTTATTTTCGATCCGGAGTATGCGAAAACCCTTGGCATCAATAGACGCCTTGTCTACCTCCTTATATGGGGAGTTACTGTTGTAAGTATTGTTATCGGAATTCGCTCACTTGGCGTAGTCTTGATGTCTAGCATGCTTATTTTTCCTTCTGTTACAAGTAGGCTTTGGACCTCAAAGCTTGGAGCTGTCCTTTTTTGGGCATCTTGCTTTGGGCTGCTTTCTGGATTTTTTGGAGTCTTCCTTGCCCATGAGCTGAGCTTTTCTTTTTCCTTTCCGACGGGACCTATGATTGTAGCTTCTGCTGCTCTTCTTTTTATCGTATCTAGCCTTTTTTCACCAAAGTGCGGTCTTGTCTTTCGTATATATAGACAATTTGTCTTTAAAAGACGCTGCCACTTAGAGAATCTTTTAAAGCAGCTTTGGAAAGACCCAAAGACCCCTATTGGGCGATCCAGTCGAAGGGCCCTTGAAAAAAGAGGCTGGTTAAAAAAAGGACAAGCAGCACTTACGCCGTCTGGCATGCTTCAGGGAAGAAAAATCTGGAAGCTTCATAAGCTTTGGGAAGTTTATCTTATTGAATATTGCAAGGTTGGAAAAGAGCGCGCTCATCCAAGCGCTGAGGAGATGGAACATATCATTACCCCGGAAATTGAAAAAGAACTTGAAAAGGTGATGGAATCATGATGCAAAATCCTTACTGGGGTAGTTCCTTTTTTCAGTTTTTTGAGATTCTTCTCTCAAGAATTTTACTTGTCTTCTCTGGCAATGGCTCACTTACCCTTGCATCAGATGAGCTGCAGCTTCTCGTGCTTATTCTTTTATCTATAACAAGTGCGCTCATTGGATGCTTTTTTGTGCTTCGCAAAATGACGATGCTTGCAAATGCGCTCTCGCACACTATTTTGCCTGGAGTTGTCTTAGCTTATCTTGCCTATCACTACTATAGAACACCCCTTGCAGACTTTGACTTTTCCCATGCGCTTCCATCAGATGCCTTTTTACTTTTAGGGGCCTTTCTTTCTGGACTTCTTACGCTTTTTCTCATTCGGCTTGTTGTTTCGGTACTGCCCATAAAAGAAGATGCAGGCATCGGCATGGTCTTTACTCTTCTTTTTGCACTTGGCATCATTCTGGTAACTGCTCTTACAAAAAGCGCCCATATTGGAGCAGAGCTTTTAATGGGTAATGTCGATGCGCTTCATCCAGATGATCTCCAGCTTTCGTTTTGGATAGCAATCTTTACTTTGCTTGTGATTGTGCTTGCGTGGAGGCCGCTCTCTCTTAGCTCATTTGATCCCCTTTTTGCTAAGATGTGCGGTATATCAAATGAAAAGGTAAATTACCTTGTTATGCTGCTTGGCTCCCTTGCAGCAATTAGTGCTTTTCGCGCTGTCGGCGTTTTGCTCTTTCTTGCTTTCTTAGTAACTCCGCCGCTCATCGCTCGCCGCCTAACAAATAACCTTCTTACTATGGTTTTTTTGAGCTGCCTTATAGGAATTGTTGCCTCAATTATTGGCGTTGCGCTCTCTAGACACATTCTCTCAGTCTATGGAACTCCTCTCTCCACAACAGGGCTTATCGTCACCTTGCTCGCGCTCTCTTTTGGCATAAGTCTAATCAATTTCAAAAAAATTTCACCACAGAGACGCAGGGTCACAGAAAAAAGAGAAAAATAAATTGATGTTTCTTCCTCTGGTTGCTCTGCCTCTCAAGTTTACTTTTTTTTCTCTCTGAGAAAGTACTCGTCAAAAAGTGGCCTAGCAGACATAATACTTTCTAATAACTTATAAGGAATAGACGTGAGCCTTCTCTATCTACTTTTTGCAATATTAGGCCTTGGCTTTTTAATTTTTATTCATGAACTTGGCCACTACTGGATGGCAAGACGTGTTGGAATGCGCGTTGAGTCATTTGGCATTGGATTTGGCCGTCCTATCTTTACCCTCATGCATAATGGGGTAAAGTGGAATATTTGCTGGCTGCCATTTGGCGGCTATGTGAAGATTGCAGGGATGGAAAAGGAAGATGGCAAAGAGCCGGAAGATATTCCAGATGGATTCTTTGGCAAGTCTTCTTGGGATCGCATTAAAGTTGCGATCATGGGGCCGCTTGTGAATCTTGTTTTTGCCTTTTTGGTTTTTTGCATTATTTCTGCGACAGGTGGAAGAGAAAAAAACTTTGCTGATGTGACAAATAAAATTGGCTACATAGATCAGCAGTCTGAGCTCTATAAGGCAGGGATTCGCCCAGGCGACATTATCCTGCGCTACAATAATGAGCCTGTAAGGGGTTCTAAAGGGCACTTTCAGGCAGCTATGACCGGTGGCGGCCAAGTTGTTGTGGATGGCATGAGGTGGAATGATGATAAAAGGACATATGTGCCATTTTCACTTACAATTCATCCCTATCAACATCCCCAATCTTTAGAATCTGGCATTCTTACGACAGGCATACTTAGCGGCGCAAGCTATGTCATATTTCCTGAAAATGCTACCCTTCCAGCAGGGTCTCCGCTTATTGGAAGTGGTATTCAGCAGGGTGATCGCATCATTTGGGTAGATGGACAGCCAATCTATTCAGTATCTGAGCTTAGCACGATCCTTAATGAGAAAAAAAGCCTCCTTACTATTCAGAGAGATGGCAAATTTTTCCTTGTTCGCATACCACGTGTAGAGCTTGAGGATATCAAGCTTCCAAACCAGGTTAAGGAGGAGCTTGCAGATTGGCAGTATGAAGCAGGCCTTCGCTCAAGTAAATTTCAAAAACTTCTCTTTATTCCATATAACCTCACGCCAGATTGTGTTGTAGAAGGGCCTCTTTCTTTTATCGACAAAGAAAAGCAGCAAGATCAGCTCCTTGCAGGAGATCAAATTGTTGCAGTTGATGGAGCTCCAGTCCGAACTGGATTTGAATTTTTAAAAGCTATTCAGACACATAAAGTGCTTGTAATAACTGAGAAAATGCCAAAAGGCAAAGTGCAAAATCCTGACCAGTTCTTTGATAAAGAATTTCATGGCAAAAATCTTGAGCAGATTGTAGCGACTATTGGAACAGGCCATGAAATTACGCAAAAAGGACCTCTTACTTTGCTTAAGCCTATAGAGCCAAAAACCCGCCTTGAACTCATGCAGGCTCAAGATAAGGCTCTCTATGCAAAAGAGCAGGAAGAGGAGAAAAAGCTTATACAGGCTATCGATGATCCAGAAAAAAGGCAGCTTGCTGTTAAGTTTTTAGAAGAGCGCCAAAACCAGCTTTTACTAGGACTTCCTGCCATTCATGATATGCAGGTAAATTACAACCCAAGTCCCGTACAGATGTTTTCAGACATCGTAGATGAGGTTGTAGGCACGCTGCACGCACTCACGCACGGATACATGAATCCAAAATGGCTCAGCGGCCCAATAGGTATTGTCCAGGTAATCCATGTACAATGGATGGTTGGCATCAAAGAAGCCCTCTTTTGGCTCGGCGCAATCAGCCTTAATCTTGGCCTTCTTAATCTATTGCCCCTTCCAGTCCTTGACGGGGGCTATATATGCCTTTCGCTCTTTGAGATCGTTACAGGCAAGAGGCTCAAAGCAAAGACAATCGAAAAGATCGTCATCCCATTTGCAGTAGCCCTTATTTCGTTCTTAATCTATCTAACTTATCACGATCTGATCCGGATCCTGACCTCTATTGTGAAATAAAGGACTAAAAGGACATAAACGACATAAAGGGCCTAAGGGACGAAGACGTATGTCCTTTAGGTCCTTTTGGTCCCTTATGTCGTTTT
>CAYWZU010000072.1:2044-9881 GCA_964462925.1 uncultured bacterium | reverse complement strand
TGCTCGATCGCGATCATAACTTCTATTTTATGGAAGTAAATACCCGCGTTCAGGTGGAACATACCGTGACAGAAATGCTGACAGGTATTGACATTGTCAATATGCAGATTCGCATTGCAAGAGGGGAGAAGCTTCCTTTTGATCAAAAGGATATCGAATTTAACGGCCACGCAATACAGTTTCGCATAAATGCCGAGGATCCAACTCATAATTTTGCTCCATCACCTGGCCGCCTTGAATTTTACGTGCCGCCTGGCGGACCTCATGTGCGAGTAGATAGCGCCTGCTATTCTGGCTATTCTATTCCGCCAAATTACGATTCTATGATTGCAAAGCTCATCGTCACAGGCGATGACAGAACAACTGCCCTTGCTCGCGCAAGGCGCTCCTTGCAAGAGTTTCACATCGGCGGTGTTAAAACGACAATTCCATTCCACCTTGACATGATTGGCCATGGCGCCTTCATCTCTGCCAATTTTGACCTTGGCTATGTGGATGGCCTTGTGGCTGCAGGACACATCTTTGGAGCTCCTGCAGAAACAGAAAAGACATAACTTCCTTCCCCGTGCCATAACGCCTAGGACATGCGTCCTAGGCCTCCATTTGGCCGAAGGCCTTTTGAGTGCGGCGATTATTCGCCGCTTTAGTTTTCTTAAAATTTGATATAAGCTAGTCTATTTCACGTAGATACGCAAAATTGTATAATTTTTTTCAAATTTAAAGCGGTGAATAATCCCCGCACTCAAAAAGAGCTTCGCTCACTAGATAAGGCTTTTTTAAGCCAAATGTCCAAACTCGAGGGCCTAGGACATGCGTCCTAGGCTTTTTCTATTTTAGCCTTTTAGGCAGCTTAAGAGCCCCTTGACGTATTTGTTGCTTACCAATAGAGTAGTGCATCATACCTACTTGGGAAGTGGAAATGAAATTACTTACGCTTTTAGCTGCAGTTCTCCTTACTATAACAGCTTTTGCAACTGGCTACACAAGACACGAACAAGCTGCCTACGACCTGCTTGATGCAATGAAGTTTGAAGAAAACTTTGTGAAAACAACAGACATCATTATACAAGGCCAAATTACACTAACACCAGAGGGTGAGGAGGCGCTCAAAAACTTCACTGCACACTATATGAACCCAGAACTTTTCAAATCGGAAATGGCGAGGGTCTATCAAGAAGTTTTTACGACAGATGAGCTAAAAGAGCTTACAGCATTTTATCAAACAGAACTTGGACAAAAAACGCTTCAAAAAATGCCAGAGATTATTCAAAAGTCGGCAGCTATTCAAAATGATCTTGTAAATCACCTTGACGAGCTTGAAGCACTTATCTTTAGATACAGTAACTAAACATGCAGAGCACTGAGCAAGAAGAGTATACAATCTGGGATCTAGCCAAATATTTTCTTTGGCTTGGCTCCTTTGGTCTTGGCGGACCTATGGCGCTTATTGGGTATATGCAGCGAGATCTTGTGGAAAAAAGGCGCTGGCTTTCTCACGAGGACTACCTTCACGGCCTAGCCCTTGCTCAGATGTGTCCAGGACCTGTCGCTACCCAGCTTGCAATCTACTTTGGCTGGCTGAAGGCGAGGGCATTTGGGGCAACGCTTATAGCATTTTGCCTGCTTTTACCTTCATTCGTGCTCGTTACAGCTCTTGCCATTTTTTATATTCATAACATAGGGGTTGGCTGGGTAGTCGGAGCATTTTATGGCATAGGAGCTGCAGTTATTGCGATCATTTTAAAAAGTGCCTATAAACTTGCACTGCTTACCTGCAAAAGAGAGCGCATACTGTGGGCTATTTTCTTAGCAGCTGTTGTTCTGTCACCGCTCTATACATCCAAGATATTTCTTATTTTGTTTATGGGAGGTGTTGTCGCACTTTGTGCAAAGTCATTAAATTCCCCATTTCCGCACTTTTTCATACTGCCTCTTTTCTATTCAGGCATTAATGGCGAGGCAGCATCTGGCACTATTACAAAACTTGCACTTCTTTTTGCCTGGGCAGGCGCCTTTGTCTTTGGCAGTGGACTTGCTATCATTCCTATCTTGCAGCCTATTGTAGTAGATGAGTATCAATGGCTTACTACAACGCAGTTTGTAGATGCAGTATCTGTTGGTCTCATTACTCCGGGCCCTGCACTTATTACGTCTGCATTTATTGGCTATCTTGTTGCTGGACTTACAGGCGCTATAGTATCGGTTATTGCTGTATTTTTGCCTTGCTATCTCTGCGTCCTTTTACTTGCTCCAATCTATACAAAGTTTCGCAAAAATCACGCAGTTCGCGGCTTTGTGAGCGGTATTACAAGTGCAGCAGCTGGCGTTATGCTTGGGGCTTGTATTGTACTTGGCCGGGGAGCGCTTATAGATGGCCCAACTACCTTTATCTTTATAGGCACACTCCTTTTTCTTTTCTTTATCCAAAAGATTCCAGATCCCTTTCTTATTATAGGAGCTGGCATTATTGGTTATATAATAAAAAATTAAATTGATGAATTATTAATTTTTTGTTATGTAGTAGAGAGAGAAGAGAGGGTGTTTGTATGCAAGATATTCAGAAAGAGTACTTTACTCTAATTTCCCAAGCTGTGGCGCTCATATGCGAAAAAGAAGAATCCACGCGGGATAAATCACTAGAATCCTTTGAGATGTACAAAGAGCGTGTTAACCTCGATGCCATAAAGGATGCAAAAGCACATCTGGCTGCTTGGAAGGGAGCATTTGAAGTAATCATCAATGAGCTCGCAGTAAAAGGGGACCAGCATGCAATTAGCCAGCTGATTCAAGGCATTGACAAAATCCAAAAGTGGTATAGCAGCAAGCAAAAAGAGGTAAAAGAGCCGCTAGCGCTCCTTTTTGGCTATGATGCTGACCTTATGAATAAAATGTATCTTATCGGAAGAGATGCCTTTGAGAAGGGGCATAACGCAGATGCTTCCAAAGTATTTGGACTGCTTGTAACACTCGATCCTGGCTATGCAACATGCTGGACAGCACTCGGTATTATTTTGCATGCTGAGCGCCAGTATAAGGAGAGTCTTTTTGCCTTTGGCATCGCATCTCAGATTGATGAGCAAAATCCATTAGTGTATCTCTATTCCGCTCGTTGCTGCAAGCAGCTTGGCATGAAAAAAGAGGCTGAAGACGCCTTAAAGCATGCCCTTGCCTATGCATCAGGAAAGCAAGAGTATAGAGCGGTACTACAGTCGATAAAAGCAGAACAAGCAAAAGTATAAGGAGCGAGCTATGAGCATTCAACCAGTACAGGGACCAAGAGATGAACAGCGGCATGAGCCGGCAAATGAGCTTTCAGACATAGACGCAATGAAAATGCTTGGCGACCTTAAAAGAAGCGTTCATAATATAGCAGTGAGCGCGGCAAATTTTGAGCCTGTATTTACTCCAAGTCAGGTGCTCGCGAAAACCCTTCTTGGGGGCGTAGTTCTTTCGTTGGTCATCCCGCCGGCTGCTCCAGCAATACTTGCAACAGCGGCAGTAATCGGAGTAGCAAGTGCGCTATTTGAAGCTGCTGCAACTAGTGGTATCAACGCAGCAGGATCCTTCATCGCGCGCATGACGGAAGATGCACCGCCTCAAAACCAAAATCCCCAGCCACCTCACCAATAAAGTCATTTTATTATAGCCTGCGATTACTCCGGGCTATAATAAATCGCATAAATCGCTCTCAAAGTAAATTAAATTGAAAAAAAAGATAGTATTTTGTATACTACTCTTCTATGACTCCATTACTTTTACTTACAAGAGAAGAATTGCAGCCAGTTATTTTAAATGCTGAGGCTCCTTCATTTGAAAAAAAGCCATTTTGGAAAATAAACAAAGTATATTGCGGGGGAAGAAGCGATGGCTCTATTCCCTTTGCCCTTGAGCAAATTGCAAAAATTGAGGGATTTTCGCTTGCTACGCCGCCCGTTCATTGCGACTGGCTGAGAGATAGTGCATATCCGCTTACTGAGCATAAATGGCTTGTGCCATGCCTTGTTTCTGAAAGAGAAATGGAAATGATGAGGCTAAAAGCAACAACTATCTGTCCCGCCGATACTACCGACAAAAAATGGGACCTCAATTTTCTAGGTGTTGAGCTCAGTAGATCAGAATATGGGCAATATGACCTCTACTCTACCTTTCAAGCAAAGCCGGAGATTGAGTTTTCAACAGTTTATTTTCAAGGTGGCAATATCCTCAAAGCAGAGCAAAAAGATGGCTCAAAGTGTCATCTTGTGGGGGCATACAATGTGATTGCAAGTAGCATTCAGCTTGGCCAAACTGAAGAAGCTGTCACAAAAGCATTTCGGCAAGTGTTTCCAGAACAGGTGCATTTTCTTGGACTTGAGAAAAAAGAGCAGCTTGCCTACCACCTCGATATTTCGCTCCTTCCCCTTATGGGAGGAAGAGTCCTCGTGCAAGACCATGATCTAAGCGCAAAGCTTCTTGAGATAGAGCTCAAAAATACTCAGCTTACGGATGCGGAGCGAAAAGAGTTTAGCCTCTACCTACAAGATGCAAAGGAGCTTGCCAATATCGAGCGAAAGCGGCTCATTCGTACAAAAGAGGAACTTGAGCAAGCAGGCTTTACCCCCATATCAGTAGCTGCAAACTACTACATTGATGGCTACCCCAAGATTAACTATATAAATTCGCTTCACGGCTTTGGTGATAAAAATCGCTCGTTTGTGGTTACAACCTTCTTTAACACACCAGGGGAGGCAAGGCTCCAAACTATTTTTAATAACTACCTTAAAGAGCAGGGTGTAGAGTGCATCTACTACCTTCCTCTTGCTAACGCAGGAGAAATGCTCGACGATGGCGGCTCAATACACTGTAATACGATCGAAGTTTAAGAAAATAGAGCGGCTAAATAATTATTTAATTATATGAATACAGACTTGCAACCTGTTTTTGTCCCTTATTCCGGGAAAAAACGTATAGAGGTGAAATGGAAAATGGTCTGAAGCATGGCCTTGGGGTTTATGTAACAAAGAAGTCCTTGTAGACAGCAGCCAAGATCCAAAGCTCATGCTCTTTCGAGCAGCAAGCGCCTTGCAGCGACTCAAAGAGTTTCTTCCAATTGTAGAAGCTCCTAATGGAACCCGATTTACCTACCTTGAGTCATCTGGCAAAAAAAGACTCTATACCAAACTAAGTGCAAACTGTTTTGCCCTCTTCCAGTAATGCTTAGCCAAACACATTTTTGGGGATCATGGCATCAAAGTGGTTGCCGGTTCTAAAGAGCTGCACAGTGCTTGTTGCGAGGGGGTAGTCTTCTAGAAAGCCATTTCCTGCACTCACTTGCGATTGCTTGAGTAAAGGATCATCGATTTGTAGGCACAGGGCAAGCGGCCAAAGGCCGGTATGTATCACTCCGATTTCTGGACGCTGGATGTCTGTTCCATCCTGTGCTTGATAGCGAAGGTATGCTTCTTTATCATCGATGTTCGGATCTTTTTGCTTTTCTTTCGCTATTGCCTTTTGTACATCTTCATTATCAAGCATAATAGGCGCTAAATCATCGCCGCTCCATTCAAGCACTGTGCGCTTTAAAACCCGTGTCTTTTCTTGATCTACATTGTTTCGTACGCCCTCTATTGCAAAAGCGCGTAAATAGTCAATAAAGGGCTGGATACTCTCTTCGCTTGTAAGGATCTGGTAGAGTGTTTGAACAGAAGGTGATTGCTCTAGTTGCCGCAAAACTTCAATGGCCGCATCTCTTTCTTTAATGTTTTTTTTGCTCTCTAAAAAGCGGATGGCATTGCTAAATGCACCCTCATCTTTGTGTAAAAAGAGGTGGTGCAGTACTCCAGAGGCGTAGGAGAGATAAAAACAGTTGCCGCCGCCTCGCGCTCTCTGGAAGTAGTAGGTTTCACCGAGCGTGTCAAACTGGCGTCTAAACTCTTCTTTTCTCCTGTGATAGGGATACTTTGCAATCCGCTCAGAAAAGTTGCAGGGCCAGTCGAGTGCCTTTATGGGGCTATCTTGGTAGGGTTTAAGAACTTTATCTGCAATTTGTGTGATCTTTGGGTTATCCTTTGGCTGAAGCTGAACAATAGCTTTATCATAAAAGAAGCAGCGGCAGATGATATGGGTAATGCCAAGGGTGCATATGCCAAGAAGGATGGTGGCAAGCTTTGCGATGTTTTGATCTTGCTTTGTGAGCAGGTCCGATCCTGGATCAAACATAAAGTATTTAAAGAAATTTCCTGCGTCTAGATGGATTGTTCCTGACATAAAGCCTCTCCTATAGTTCTCTTATTCTTATGCCTTATCGACTTTAAATAATCCACTGCTTAAAAATTTCACATACCGCTTCAGGCTGTTCCATAGGACTCATATGCCCAGATCCCTTTATTTGCCAAAGTGTCGCTCCTGGAATAAGCCTTGCAAGCTCTTGATGCTCTTCAAAAGAAAATACCTTGTCATGCTCGGCATAGGCGACAGCTGTTTTGCAGGTAATTGTTGGAAGTATTGACATGGTTTCAAGCCGCTTAAGCATGGCAGTTTCTTGATTAATAAATGCCTCTTTTCCAACAGCTAAAAACATCTTTTTGACAGCTTCTTTTGCATCCTCATTATAGACAAACACCTCAAGTATCGATTCAATAACCTGGTTGAAGTTGCCATTTTGGGCCTGTTCAATCATGGCCCTGCGCCTAAAAGCCTTTTCGGGTAAATCGCTCCTTGCCGTAGTGTTGAGGAGTAGTAGCTTTTCTACACGCGACGGCGCATGACGCATGACTTCAAGTGCAAGCCATCCTCCCATAGAATGTCCTGCAAGATAAAATTTTTGAGGTGCCGCCTTAAGTATAGACTGGACCATTTTTTCAGGGCTATCATCGGTAGGGGAGATAACCCTAATATCTGCAATATCCTCCAGCCTGACCTTTTCCCATAAGGCCTCATTCGAAAGGAGTCCGGAAACTAAAACAAGTGATGGTTTCATACGATCTATTCAATACCTGACCCGTAAAATTAAAGTAAAATAATTTAGACACAAACACTCTAATTTATATATAATATCCATTTAATTTGAGGTATTACTATGTCATTTGCTGTTTATTCATGGAGCATTCCCGAAGAATGGAAAAGAGAATCATTAGATTCAAAAACAAAAGCAAAAGCCCAAGAAAAATTAAAGTATCTCGAAGCCCTTGTATCAGTCACCCTGCTTGCAAATCCAGATAAAGGCCTTACTATTGAGCGTGCCCTGCAAGACCGCCACCTTCAAAAGAAGCAAATTAGAGAGCTTACAGAGATTCTGGCAAAGCCTGTAGATGAAAATGCAGCCCTTAACTCCGAGAACCACTTTTTTGAAGGCAAAGTGCGCCATCAAAGCCAAAAAATAACGCATCTCTACCTCAAAATCATTGAACTTTCCGCAGAAAAACCAGCCTACATGCAGACGCTTATTGCAAGACTCCTTAAAGCCTATGAAACATTTGTGTCTTCCCGCAAAGATAGCGTTGCCGATAACGCCTATACAGCCCAAAAAGAGACAGAATTCTTCGAGCGTATCCTCACAGTTATGCTGTCCAAAAAGTTTGACACCGAATTTGCCTACATCCAAACTGGCCTAACCAAATCGCAAAACCACAAGTACAACATCACCGCCTCCAAAATCATGAACAACATAAATAACGGCATCGACGGCCCCACCATCGACCGCCTTCTCCAAAGAGAATACACTCCCCAAGAAATCGAAACCCTCATCGAAGTCACCTACCCAAAACTCCTCAAAACTCTCTAACCCATCTTTGGAGTGTCACACTTCAGTGTGTCTTTCCAAAGGCCGATTTATCGGCCGTCTCACTTTCATTATGCT
>CAYWZU010000072.1:0-1944 GCA_964462925.1 uncultured bacterium | reverse complement strand
GGCTAGCAAGGGGAACATCCTTCAGGTGTATCGGAAGGCAAACCCAACAGATTGGATATACCAAGATCCCCATGGTAACTTTAAAAAAGCCCACTTCGAGGAAGTTCTGAAAATGCTTATGTTAAAGTAGCGGCTGGCCCTTAAATAAATCCAAATCAAAACAACTGTAGATTTTTTAGCCTATAAATAGCCGTCCAAAGGTGATCACTCATTTTAAGATTTGCATACTCTTCCTCTAGGGTGAGGGGAGTCATTGGAGGAACGGAAGTTATCCATTTTCTAAGGCGACTCACTCGATCAATGATTAGAGGAAGTGGCATCCAACTAGGTCCAGAGCCAGTGCCCCAGTGTTCTAATTCTTCAACTGATTCAGGAAGATGTGTATACACCTTCTCTGGTGAAACAGATTGAAACCGTTGGTTAAACTTGAATTTCCTAAGCTCTGTAAGCGTTGGTAATATATTCACTACTTCCGGGTCAATATCAAGGCGTAAATCATCATCATTTGCAGTAAAAATACTTACCCTAAGGGCAGTAAGGTCGCGAAACTTGCCAATTTGAGACGCACCATCTTTTGTAAGCTCCCAACAGATATTAAGACCAAGATCACGTAGGCTTACGGGATTTAAATGTGCAAGACCCTGTCCTGTAAAAGCACTTATTCTATTTAGCTTAAATGTCTCAAGTGGAAGATCGCTAAGGTGGGTAAGCCATTCATCTTTTACGTCGCCTGCTCTTTTTAATCGTAAATGTGTCAAATTTTTACATTGGCCAAACAGTACAAAACTTTTTTCATTCAAAAATTCCCTATCGACCACTGCAGATCTTTTATTTTCTAAAACATTATCTATCTCCAAAGACTTTAGAGATTCAAATCGCGGCAGCACTTCCAATGCATCAGGAGTAAAGCTGCAGCAATGTAGTGTGAGCTCTTCTAATTTTTCTAAAGATAGCAAAGACTCTAACCCTTCTTTAGTCACTTCCCATCCATCAATATGCAATGAGCGTATGGTAGGGCAAACAGCTAAGTTTGGCATTTCAGGACCAAAAGATAGGCGGCTATGCTCATCAAACTGCCGTCCGATACGCATCGACTTTATAGGAAGCTCTTTGAGACAGTCTGTAAAATAGCTATAGTCTACCTCGTTAAAACCCCACTTGTAATGTATGTTTCTTCTATCAAGAATGCACATGATAATAGTTTGAAATGACTCTAGGAGCACTTCATTTTCAAAAACAGCTGCATCTTTTGCTTTAAGCTCTTTGATTCTGAGTTCCAATTCACTTCGTGCAGTCTTAGCTTTGCATGTACTATAAACTAAAGTCTTTAAGCATCCTGTATACTTTTGCGCAAGGTGTCTAATACCCAAAAGAGAAGCTGTTGTCATAAGATCAAATGCACGACCTAGATCAAGAGACTTCCACATATCAAAGGGCATCTCTTCTCCGCAAAGATGATCAAGTACCATCTTAAGCGTCGCTATCTGTATCCCCATCTTTGCAATATCAAGCTTGCCTTGCTTAAATAACTCAGACTCTCGTCTTAGCACTTTAAACACTGCACCAGACACGCTCAAACTACCATCTGCGCACGCAACTTCCACCATCTTTTCCCTCGCAGGATGGTGCGAAATATATACCTTATTACAAGTAGTTAATGGAGGAATATAAGAAAAAAATGAAATATGAATCGGATCTTCTGCTGCCTGCATCTTGACATACTGCCAGCATTTCTTCGCAACAGTAGCCATCTCCGCCTCCCGCGAAGCCTCTCCCAAAGCCGCCACTTTCTGAACCAATGCATCAAGCTCTTCAGATGCAAGATTAAGCCGAGTATCCCTCGCCACAATCGGCTCCTCCGCATCCGCCACAACAAGCATCCTACTCGCTTCCCAATCCATCCCAGCCAACCGCGCAACATAACTCATAATATCCCTCAAGCTA
>CAYWZU010000071.1:0-10290 GCA_964462925.1 uncultured bacterium | reverse complement strand
TGACCGCCTGTGTGTAAGACAGGTGCTCTACCAACTGAGCTATACGCCCGTAAACGTCCAAGTGACGTTAACAGTGCATAGCATTCTACAGCCTCTATCGAATTTACGACAAGCGAAATTAGTTTAAAAATAATAGTTTACAAAATTAGGGCGTAGGGTATAATAATAGTAAGAGTCTTGTGCAAGACTCCACGTCTCTTAACTGCACTCTACGGTGAGGATGCCCATGCTTCCAGAAGATAAAGACCCAAACGAGAAGGAGGGCGAGAGAAGAAGTGTCTTTTTTCATGTGGGAAACTTTTTTGGATGGCTTGGAGAGCTCATTTCTGAGCAGGCCCGGGTCGAAGCAGAACGCAAGACTCAGATCCCCCCTGTGCAAATCATGAGGGAAATTACCCTCCAGCAGCAGCGTACAAGTGAAGTCATAGAAAATGCTGAGACAATCTGCCTGCACTTAGAAGACATTAAACAAAAGCTTACCCAGGAATTTGGCTCCTCATCTGCAAGCTTTATCTCAAAATGCATAGACCCTATGGTCGAGCATGCAAGATACCTTACAAAAGCTCTTAAAGAGCCCCCCTCAGGGGAAGAGAAACGGCTTCACAATCTTCTCAGCCAGGCAATAGAAAGCGTTGAGCTCTATTCGCAGTTTAGCGATGAAAAAAAGATGAAGAAGCGAATCGTACAAGTTGCACAAGGGCTTATCAAGCAGTCGATCGAGAAGGATATTGAAGTGCTTTCAAAGTATAAGGTGCATGCACTCGAGAATAAAAAATTGTCAGATGAGCAGAGGGAATACTACGAATTTAAGATCGATGGCTACCTCTATCCGATAATATCTGAGCTTGCAGGAATGGGGGAGTCTCGCCTAGTCACAGATGATCTTCATGCCTTTTTTGTCTGGAAAGCAAACGTCGATGAGAGAAGAAATTCGCTTGTTGAGCTTGGTTTATTAACCATAGATGCCATGACAGGTTCAGAGGCTGAAACTATGAAGACACACCCTCTAAAAGAAGATGAGCATGAGGTGGTTCTTGATGAGCCTTTTCCTGAGCTTATCAAAAATCAGCTAGAGGCATCTGCACTTGCTATGAGCTATCTTTCGACCCTCGAAGACCGCGTAAATGACATTTTTTCGCGCATACACGAAGAGATGCCTGTAGATCAGGTAGAAGCCCTTCTTGAGTATCTTAAAGTAGATGCCGAGCGCTTTGAAAGCCTCAGCAATCAAACAAAACATGTTCTCGATAGCTTTAACGAGCTAAAGGAAAATATCCTCAGAGCTCAGCAGCTTATCACATCAAAAAAAGAGTAATTAAAATTCGTGCAACTTAAAAAGTTGCAATCTCGAGTTTGGACATTTGCGTGTGATGCCGAAGGCATCTTTGGAGTGCGGTAATTTTTTACCGCTCTTAATTTTTACACAAAACCTAACTTCAAAATCATTTCAAGCAAATAACCTCTCCACACACCTTGTGAGTGTGTATTATCCTAAAAGTTAGTTAGGTGGAAGTGTGTGCAAAATTAAAAGCTGCGAATAATCGCAGCACTCCAGAGAGCTGCGCTCACTGAAAACCTGTTTTAAGCTAAATGTCCAAACTTGAGATTCGTGCAACTTAAAAAGTTGCACGAATAGGGTTGTTATTGATTTAGATAGGCAGCATAGCTTAGCCAGGCAAGGCCGCATGCAGCTAAGGCAGCTTCTTCACGAAGATCGATTTTTCCTCGATCGAGTGAAAAAAATAAATTGCGCACAGTTTCCAGCGGTGATTCACTTGCAAGGTTTTCAAGTGGATTTTTTCTGCCGGGTTTCCAGTGAGAATATCCATGCATGCCATTTGCAGCGGCATTTAGCACCCTCTGGCGGCTAAAATGGAGCTTTTCTTCACGAGTTGGCATCCTCTTTAGATACCTTGCGTAAAATGAAAGGCCATCGTCTAGTGTCATAACCTGGCAATTACAAAAGTTTGCAACATCGGCATCTTTTGGTCCCCAGCCTGCACATTCCCAATCTATAAAATAGATTTTCTCTCCATCATAGAGGAGGTTTCGCATGTGCAAATCGTTATGATTTACAGCCTGCTCTTTTTCGACAGGCCACGAAATGCACTCTCGGAGCATTTTTTGGATGTCATCCGGCAAGGCCGAAATGTCAACAAGGCTTAGAGCTTTTTGCACGTGATATCGATCATAGCGATCAGTAACTTCGTCATTAGCTGGCCTTAGGGCCTGAATCTTTCTGATGCCATCTGCAATCTGCTCCAAAAATCTGTCATTTGATGAAAGAAGACCTGGGCAAAACTCGGAAGGTAGGAGATTATCAATTTTTTCCATGATAATTAGGCCTGTGCTGGGATTTGCATAGGGCATGTTTGGGATAAGACCCTCTTTGTTTGCCTCATGTAAAAGAGCAACTTCTTGGCGAATTCCTTTTTGGCCAAAAACCCCTCCAGTACGTCTTGCAATGTACTCTCGATTCTTAAAACGAAAGCTATAAATGTGGCCTCCTGAGAACCCTCCTCCAAGAGGCTTAAGTTCGATAGCATCGTCTGTATTAAGTGCTGATGCGACCTCTTCTTTGCTGATAGCTGGGGGTGTATATTGTCCCCAAACAATGTCATGCTGCTCTGCTGATACAAAATGTCCAAATAGGACGAAAAAAATACAAATATAATAATGCATAATAAATCCTTTGCAAAAATGCAGGGAAATTTATAAAAAAATCTTTTTAAAATGAAAAATAGTGTGTTAAGCTATCGAAGCTATGATGCAACGATTAGCTTAGCCTAGAACAAGTATGTGAGTAGTGGTTACCATTGGATAACACCTTCATCGAATTGAATAAAGCTTTATTGTATTCAATCCTAAAAAATTTATGCAAGCAAAATAGTAGTAGGGTATAGTGTAGAGCATGATACGTACTCTGCCTTCTTATCTTGTGCTTGCAAGTAGTCCTAAAATCAGCGTATCTACCTGGCTGCAAAGGGATGCCCTTTTTATTCATGAAGTGAGTGAAGATGCGCTTTATCATTTTCCTGACTGCACTGTGGAGAAAGTTTTGAGTTTTGATTTTGGCTCCCAAGAAAATCTTGAAGCCTACTGCTATGCACTTCCTTTACTCGATGTCGAAGGACATAGAGAGTACTGCAGGCAAAGGATGCAAAATCAAGCTGAAGCACAAAGGGCGTGCGCGCCTTTTGGCATAAAAGCCATTCACAAATGGATTCAGGGAGGAAAAGAGGGGTCATGGGTGCTTTATTACCAGCTTATGGAAAAGCCAGTTGAAGAATGTAGAAAAAAGCTTATGTCTTTACAGCACAATCATGAGGCACTTCTAGCTACAAAAATTCTCAGAGAAACTACTGGGTGTACATTTACAGAACTATGCCCTCAAACAAAACGGATAACTCTATGAAACGATTTGAAGATAAAATAGTCCTTGTAACAGGCGGAGGAACTGGTATTGGCTTTGCGGCGGCATCGAGTTTTGCTCAAGAAGGTGCAACTGTTATTATTTCCTCAAGATCCGTAGCCGGCAAACAGGCAGCAGAGCGTATCGGGCAAGAGTTTATTCAGTGCGATGTAACATCCCATGCTGCACACGTAGCCCTTATGGAGAAGATAGTTTCTAAATATGGCAGCTTAGATGTTGCAGTAAACAACGCAGGCCTTGAGCAGCCGCAAGCCTCAATTGTTGATCTTGATATTGAATCATGGCAGAAGGTGCTAGATACCAATATAAACGGCGTATGGCTTGGCATGAAGGCCCAAATTCCTGTCATGAAGTCAGGAGGGGCTATTATTAACATCTCTTCAATTGCCGCTATAAAAGGGCTGCAAAATGTATCTGCCTATGCAGCATCAAAAGCTGCGGTAATTAGCCTTACAAAATCTGCTGCGATGGAGTGTGCTCGAGCAAATATCCGTGTAAATAGCATATGCCCAGGGCCCGTCCTCACAGAAATGATGGAGCGTTTTAGAGAGCAAAATCCAGTTTTCTTTAAGGAAATGATACTAGATTCCATTCCCCTAGGAAGGATAGGATTGCCAGAAGAAGTAGCTTCTGCAATCCTCTGGCTCGCAAAAGATGCCACCTTTATGACAGGTCAGACGCTCATTCTTGATGGCGGACTTACTATTTAGGGGAAAAAGATCCTCCCTTGTGGATATCAAGAGGACCAAGCCAGAGCTCTTTTGTAAGTGCAGTTTGCTCTTCAACAGAGAGGTTTCCAGTTGGATCAATAAAGCGCTTTGCTACTGTTTCAGTGCCTTTGCTTGAGGTTTGATAGCGCATGTTTCTTTTTGTATCGGCTATAATCTGAGCTATGACGAGAGCTACTTCTTCTGGGCTTTGGCCTTGTTTTAAGCGATCCTCCATCCATTTAAGGGCATTTGGTAAAAAGTCCTCGTAGCCGCTTGCTTTCCTTTGGCCAATTTCTGTTGATTCCTTCATGAAGTTTGTTGCGCATGTTCCCGGCTCTACCACGACAATATCGATATTCCAATGTTTAGCTACACAAGCTACAGCCTCTGAGAGTCCTTCGATTGCAAATTTTGAAGCGCCGTAAACATCCCAGCCAGGAGATGGTCTAATGCCAGATGTACTGCTCATATTGATGATGAGGCCTTTATTTTGCTCCTTCATGATAGGAAGAGCTGCCTGTATCATGCGCATAGTGCCAAAAAAATTTACTTCAAAGACTTTTTTTGCCTGCTCAACTGTAATGAGCTCAATTGGTCCAAATACTGCGCATGCTGCATTATTAATCAAGACATCGAGTCTTCCCTCCTTTTTAAGGACTATCTCAAGTGCAGCTGTTATACTCGCATCATCTGTACTATCGAGCTGAATCAGATGAAGTAAGGGATTTTGCTCCTCTTCAATCTGCTTAGGTGATCGCATACTAGCGTAGACCGTGTGTCCATTATGTGCCAAAGTTTTGGCCGTTTCCCATCCGATACCTCGAGATGCTCCTGTGATCAGCACAACATCGCCAAAAAATGTACTGCTTACGAAAATGAAGAGAATAAAGAGTAGTTGCATGCGAGCCTCTCGTGTTAGCTTAAGGATTTTTAGTGTACGGATCCAAAGCGTAAAGAGGAAGATTTATAAAAAGTCATGTGCATCAAAGTTCATTGTAGAAGCCCGTATATGCTTCTTAGGAGCACATTTTTTAGAGCATAAGACTCTGTTTCTTCTGCTTTTAACAGAACTTTACTTCGAGGGTGTAAAATCGTGTGTCATTACTCAAAACAAAATCGACTTCAGATTCAGCGCCGCTTGCCAAGTAAAAGAGCTTTCTGTCAAATAGATAGGCAAATCGCTTTTGTAGGTAGTTCGCTCATCGCTGCAAGTAGTCCTGCATCTAAAAGATATACCCATTCAAGTTCAAGGGGTTGCTATTTTCATTACTTGGTTGGGGGGTGCATGTTTTGCAAAATCCAAGGAATGTGCACGCTAAATGCTATTTTACGATACAGTCTGCAATGACTGGAAAGTGATCTGATGCGTACATCCCGTTGACGACGGCAGGCTGGACACCAGAGATAAGAACGTGCAGTTTACTACTTGTGAAGATATGGTCAAGGATTATGCCGCTAGTGCCTGTGCCTTGGAAGGGGAGAATTGCACCCTGTTTATTAGTATAGGTAGATATTGGACCAAGGGTGCCTATGAGGGCAGCATCCCTTGAGTTTTTAAGCGATTTGCTTGTCAAAATTGAAAGAATGTAGCGCCCATCAAAGAAGGGAACATGCGGGTCATCCACATGCGGGGAAAAACTATTGAAATCACCAGCTAGCAGGCATGGCTTTTGGCTTTCAACTGCCTCTATACGCTTCAGGATAAAGTTTGCAGCATATTCGCGAGAGTCGCACGATCCAAAGGCAATTTGTGTAGAAAAGCAGGCAAGCTCTTTTGCTGTTTTATTATCGAGAAGGTGGGCTTCTACTAGTGTTCGTTTTTCATTAGAAAATGGGTCTGCAGAGGGTGCATCTGGCGTCTCTGAGATATAGTATGTTATACATTTTTGCAGAGAAAAGCGCGATTTTTTGTAGAGTATGCCGTTAATTTCTCTTGGCTCTTGGCCGGGATCTAAAAGCTTTCCTGCAAAACCATAACTTTCATCAACTTCTTCTAAAAGTTCTTTTACCTGGGTGGGATAGAGTTCTTGAAAGCAAATAATATCTGCTTTCATTTCTTTAAGTATTTCTAACAGCCTATCGAGTCTTGCATGCCAGCGATAGGTTTTTGCAAGCAGGTGATCGTATCTGTCAAAGAGCATGTTGTAGCTTGCGATTCTCAAATAATTTTGCTCAAGTTTTAGAGCCTCGCAAATAGCTTCATACTGGGTTTTAGAGTATTTTTTGGGGTCTATGTGCTTGGAAGTGTGGTAGTAATCAAAAAGGGGGATAATCGAGTTATCCACAAGGGAGTAAAGGGCGGATGACGCTGCTACAAAAAAGGTGATACAGTTAATAAATATATTCATCAGCGATCTTTCGTTTATCTTGTCCATCAAGGATGTGAAAGGTGCGAAGCTTCTGGACAACATGTTTTGGAAATTGTGCGAGGGGAATGTAGAGTATTCGTTTTGCTTGTCGTGCAGCATGCGCTTTTAAGCGAGCATCTGGCGGATTTAGGCCGACGTAGACAACTACAGGGCGCCTTGAGTAGTCTATCGCTGCTGCAAGGAGTACTTCATGCTTATAGCGAAGTTCGCTATAGTCAGGATCGCTCCATACATCATAGACGCGTCTTGCAGGATAGGAGAGCATAAAGCCGCCATATTCGCAGCGCGCAATTCCAGGCCCTACAATATTTTCAGTCATGGACGTTGCAAAAAATGCCATGTCAGATTCCTGCTCATTTTCACCAAGCCAGGTCATTCGCTGCGGGTAGAGTGCGTCGCTCACATCTTCATCAAAAATAACAACACAGGAGCCTACAAGGCCAGGCGGCCTGCCTCTTGCCTTTACATAGAGCTTTTTTTCTGGAAAGTGGCGTATGGTTTCCCTGACGTCAATGCCATCTTCTAAGCTGTTTGAGAAGGGGTGGGTATGCACGGCCTCTTCATTTTGCTGCTGCACGCCTTTCTTTTTTAAGAAAAGACCAAATTTTTCCACCACACTATCCTCTGGAGGATATGAGCAGATAGAAAAGGGGCTTGGCGGGTAGTAAATTTGCTTTCCCTGATCTTTTCTAAGGCGTCTAAAGAAAAGACTTTTTTCTGATGGGGATTTGAGGTGAAAGTGGATTTGTTTTGAGTTGCCCCAGAGATCTTGCGGGTTTATATCGAGCACAGGCAGAGAATCGAGGTTTTTATAAAAAGGAAACTCTGTGCCCTTTTTCCATACTTCATAGGCAAAGTTATGATCTACACAGCCTTTAGAGGCTGTGAGAAGCTGTGTAAAGTCTGGAAGCAGCATAGAGCGAAGGTGCGCCCAGTTTCTTCCAAATGTGAAGATGCGCCCGATTTCTTGAGGAGTGAGCTTTCGACGAGCTGCCTCTTCATAGGGGATTTGTGCTTCTTTTACGAGCGTAAAGTGCACTTCGTTTCGGTCTACTAACCCTTCAGCATTTTCACGCCAGGCTTCATATTTTTGTGAGAGATAGCCAAATTCGCCAAGCAATTCGCGAATGGATTCTTCAGGATAGGTGGCAAGGGTAACCTCTTCTCGTGCAGCATGCTCAAAGGTTGGGTAGGAGCTATCTTTAAGATGAGCAAGGATCTGCTGCAGGTGGCTCATCCCAACGACTACAAGGATTTTGTCATATGAGAAGGAAAGCTCTCTCAGCCTCTTTGCCATGTAAAGCTCTCGAGACTTATCTTGCAGGCCGCGAACGACAGGGTCTGAGCGTATTGTGCCGTTATAGGCTTCGTAGTATTCCTTTAGGCCTATTTTTGTTACTGCATAAGGATCTGGCAAATAGTCTTGAAATTTTGGATATCCTTTGATGTCGAGATCTATGCAAAAGGCAGCAATTTTAGCATCCTCTGCAGATCGTAAAGCTTCTAGCGAAGCATCACATGGTTCAATAGGAAAAAATAAAGTTTCGTCTTGAGAGCTTGCCTTAACAATGCTTATATCTGGAAGGCGGCTTGCCCCATGCAAGAAGGCGTCTTGCATAGTTTCTGGAAGCTCTACTGCTACGCAGTCTGGCTTAATTTCTAAAAAGGATCTACGAACCTCAGCGGCAAATTCCATCGTATAATGAAGAGCCGGAACAAAATAAAAAGGACCAGATGCTATCCAATATGGCTTAGAGGGCATAGATCAGCGCTTCATCTCCAAGTGTCATTGCAACTGCTTGTCTGAGAAGTCCTGTCATTTCACCTTTGCCTTTCATCGCAGAGAGCCTCTTTGCAGCGTATCTTGCGATGTTCATGCCATCTCGCACAGTGTAGCGCTCATTATTTGAGTGGGCCCGCTGTAAAAACGCTACCACATAGTCTAAAATAGCGTCGTCGACAAAGGGGAGGTTTTCTGAAAGAATGCGCCTTTCTTCTGAGCTTTCGGGAAAATCTATGTAAATTTGCGGCTGCAGGCGGCTGTGGATGTATTCTGGAATTTCAAATGTTGACGCATCTTCATTTGTTGTCACGCATATGCGAAAATCCGGATGAGCTGCGATTTTAAGCCCAGCAACAATCGATTCAATATATCGTCTTGCATCAAGAAGAGGCGCAAGTGATGCCCAAGATTTTTCGCCCATGCGATTGCCTTCATCAAGAATGCAGACGCCGCCTTTTATCATGGCGGTGACAAGCGAGGATGCAACATAGCGTATGCCGCCAGCTTTATCGACAACTGGAGTGATAAGGAGGTCCTCTGGCCTTGTGTCCATAGTACATTGAAAGATGTAGACATCGCGCCCGATTGCTTTTGCTGCTGCATATGCAAGGGTCGTCTTTCCTACACCTGGCTTCCCGATAAGGCGGGGAGAGAGGGGGATATCTTCTGGATCGATGACAAGCCATGCAGCAAGGAGCTGCTCCATAACATCTTGCTGTCCTACCCAGTGGTAAGAGAGCACATCTGGGCAAGCAAGAGCAAGCTCGATATTTTGAATGGTGATGCGGCTTTCTTGTTCAGTTTGTGACACGTCGTACCTCGATGTTAGAAAGTATATATTCTACCAGCTTGCCTTTTTTGAGCCATAGAGAAGTCCAGCAGATGCGATGTTTCTTCTGGCATTTGGAAAGAGCTCTTCAATTTCATCAATGAGGACATCTGTCTTTTTGCGTACAGAGTTTTGCCCTACGGGGCAGCGGCAGGTGATTCTTGCAAAGCCGTACATCTTAGCAAATTCTTTTATATCAGCTTCTGATATGTAAATCAGAGGACGTATAATAGTTATACCAAAATCTTTCATCTCAAGTTTTGGCAAAAGGCCTGCAAATTCTCCCTTATGAAAGAGGTTCATAAGAAGTGTCTCAGCATTATCATCTGCGTGGTGGCCAAAGGCTATCGCTTGGCATCCTGCCTCTTTTGCAGCTTTAAAAAGAAGCGACCTTCGCTCCCTGGAGCAGCTATAGCATTCGAGGTTTTCAAGTTTTTTTTCTGACACTCTTGTAATGAGGGGAATATCAAGCTTTTTGCACATCTCTGAGAGGTAGCCGCCATCAAGACCGGCACCGCAGCTAAATTCGCCAGCAACATTAATACAAGTAATTTTAAATGGAGGGAAGCCGCGACCAGAGATGGCTTTCAGCATAAAAAGCATGGTAAGGCTATCTTTGCCGCCGCTGAGGGCTATGGCTAAGTTTGTAACGCCATCTACAAGCTCAAAGTCAAAGAGGGCTTTTCTGATGCTGCTTTCTAATTTTTTGCCAAGACCAGTCCATGGCGGCTCTGCAATTGCTAAATTCATGGGGATATGATAGCATTTGGCATATTTCTTTACCAAAAACAAGACTTATGGAAGCAAAACGAAACGATCCTTGTCCATGCGGCTCAGGGAAAAAATATAAAAAGTGCCATGGCCAAATTCAGGCTGAAATGAAGCGTACAAAGCGCTCCTTCTCTATTCCTGGCAATACCGAACACCCGATCATTTCGCTTACGAATAAAATGATCAAAGTTATCGAAACTGAAGGAAAAGATGCACCCCCATTTCCGGGCCGTCCCCCTTCCACAGCATCGTCTGAAGAGGCTGAAAACCCAAATCTTCAACCTCCAAAAATGACGAAGTAGAAAATCGCTTGTCGATAATTTGGCGAGATGTTATACATTTAGCCACAAATTCAATGCTGACATAGCTCAATTGGTAGAGCACCCGATTTGTAA
>CAYWZU010000070.1:0-10339 GCA_964462925.1 uncultured bacterium | reverse complement strand
AGATGAAAGTGAGGATGATAATTTAATGTGTTGCCAAAGTGCTGAATAAAGCTTATCGCGCCAATTTGAGGATCGGAAACATTAGGACTACATGCGATAACTGTTTTACGAATCTCATCTATAACTATCTTGAGGATTGTTTGAAGGGTTTTGTGGTTTTCCAGATAATGACGTATCCTCATGGGAAAACTGATCACAAGCTGCCTGAAAGGCACTCGAGGAAGGACGTGCGTAACCAAGTGCGCTGCTGTTTCCACCATAGCTCTGGATGCACAGGAGGGGCAAATTCCTCTGCCTTTGCATGAAAATGCTATGAAGAAGTCCTTGTTACACCCTTCACAATGGGCACAAGCAAAGCCTTTGGCTAGAATCCCGCAGCCGAGATATTTTTGAAATGCGTTTGAGATGTGTCGTGGGACTTCATTTTCGCGCGTTTTGTTCTTATACCAGGTGGTATAATGTCTTTTTACGAGTTGGAACAGAGGCGTTTGTTCGGGCCTTCTTGGGCGATAGACGGCTTGTGTCTCTTTGCGACAACAAAGAGTTGTCATAAATGCCTATAGAGAAAAAATGAATTTGATGATGAGCTACAGGAAATTTTTTGTGAATGAAAATTTTCACTCACCCCTTTAAAAGAGGGAGAACTTTTTGAATATGTGCTTGCGCTTGTTGGCACGGCATACAAGAAGGAGGGTAAAGAGGCCGCTATTCGCCTTGGAGTAAAAATAGTTGGCCCGCAGCTAGATTCTTTACTCACAAAGGCTTTTGAGCATGCACCTTCTAAAACGAGCGCCCGCATCTACTGCTGGCGAGGCGGCATGCGCTCTGGCTTTATGCGCTATTTTTTGCAGTTTGCAGGCATTTCGTGCCAGCAGCTTGAAGGCGGCTATAAGGCCTTTCGCCGCTTTGTCCTTGAAAAGGTATAGGAAGTTCAAGCCTACGTGCCTCTTCCTCCTGGGGGGAAGAGGCACGTAGGCTTGTCCCCGCTTAGGTCCATTCCTTGCCATTTTTTGCTTTTTTTCACAATTTTTGATGTTTTGATTAAATCTGCATCTGCATCGATATTTATTGAAAAATGGCCGCTTTTTTCGATATGAGATCATCTCCACATGTTACTCTCAGTGACTTTTTTGAGTTAGTTAATCTTCCCAATGAGGAGAATCAGAAATATTATCCCAATGTGGTGGGTCAATTTCTGTAGGCGGATCGGGGCCCGCATCATACTGAATCTGCTCATATGGTTCTTGGAAACCATCATGCGTGCTTGGAACCAGTTGACATACGTTGTCTATGGATAGTTCGTGTGGTAGATCAAATTCCGGGATAGTTATGGGCCAACCGATGCCTCTGAGAATACGTCGTATCTGTTCCGGATGGGTTACAAACGTTATTATCTTTATTCTCTTGCCGCAGGAGTTGCAGGTTAACGGATCGACTTCGTAAATTCTCGAGATTAGCACTGACCAGCCTCTTGAGACTTTTGTGATCTTTTCTACTGTTTCTTGCATGTCTCTAGATTGAGTATCAAGTCGCTTTTGTGCATTTGCAGAGATGTATTTACGTAAGGGAGAAGAAGGGGCAAAAGCACCATGATAGTGTCTTCTATGCCGTCTAGGGTATGGGATGAAGTGCGAAATCCGTTCGATAAACTCCACAGGGTCTAGCTGAATGGATGTCTTTCCTGTGTGGCATGGTTTTGGGAGTGTATAGCGTATCCAGGGGCCGTTAAAACGAATGTTTTCGCTTTTGAAAGGTGGGCGCGCACAATAACGTATGAGCCTTTCTAGTCCATCTTTGTCCCAAGATTCAACTTTAACGCTCGCGTTTAGTGAAAAACCGCTGGTTTCATATGAAAGCATCTTCATCATCTCAGTTTTATCGAAGAATTTTCTCCGTGAAAAATAGGCCAAGACGCGTTTCTGGACGGACTCTTGCGCATCTATGATGTCGTCTTGAGTAAGTGCTGCTTCATGAAACTGCAGGTCAGCCTCCGAACTAAAAATACCGTCGGCGACGATTAGGTGAAAGTGCGGATGGTAGTTTAGAGTGTTGCCAAAATGCTGGATGAAACTTATAGCGCCGATTTGAGGCTTTTAGGGAAAGGATCAAAAAAATAACAACGGATGATCTTCCAATAGCAGCGAAAGTCACAAATGCTTTGAGGAATGACGAACGGATAATTCAGGTAGCACATTTGCCTGAAATTATTGCTGAATCAAAAGAAAAAGTGCAAACTGCGCAAGCTCTTCCTGATAGAATTGCCCGTCTTAAAATAAGCGTGGGTTTCTAGACCGTAATCGTGGAGATAGAGACCAAAATACCCCTAGCGTTAAATATCGTATTTCTGTATAATGAGGGTAGAAGGATCGGGAGTTCCCGATCGGCGTCTTACCTCGGTGTATACCGGGGTTTTTCGCTTTTTAGGGGAAGCATTTTAAGCCCACGCCTTCATGCCTTGGATATCCCAGGAGCTTCTTTTTAACGATCGTAAAGGCCATGCTCTGTTGCTCAGGCTGGATAACATGCCGTGCAATAGGGTGTGCAACCAAATCGGCAATTTGCAGGCCACAGCTGTTCGTGTTCTTATTGGCGAATTTGATATCAAAGGGGTATAACTCTCCCTGCAGGCTTGCCTGGTCGGAAATCCTTCTAAAAGCAAGCTCCAGATCTTTGTCTTCAACTTTGCCCCTTCCTTCCACAACGATGTGTGTCAGATGCTTTAGCTGATCCTTTTCTTTCAGAAACATGTATGCATGCTCTAAGCAGAATCCTAGGGCTATCAAATAGGGGTTGTCCGGGTTTGAGTAGTTCTTCTTCAGGTTGCGTTTGTCGATGGCTGTTGCAATGATCGAAAAGGGGATCGCTTCGATCGTGTCATTTAATGCCTGCAAAAATACCGCCCGCACCTCTTCGTTAAAAAGGAAGCTAAATTCTCCCTTTGACTTTCGGATCTCATGGTTATGCAGGATGGCAAGATCGTGTCCCCAAAAATCTAGCTTCAGCTTGGTGATTTTTTCTTTTACTACCGTGATGTAATCAGACTTCTTGAAAATGCAAAAAGCTAGCACAAAAACAGGGTTTTCAGGGTTGATAGTCGTCAGTCCATGATCACCACTCTCGTCGACAAAGATCAGGTAATCGCTAAAATTGCGAGTTGCTTGCATTTTTTCTCCTCTAGCAGTATCCAAAGCCTGAAACTGTATAGCAACAATAGGCACCATATCGAGATCGTTAAATGCACGAACTGGTGAATTCACACCGCCAGGGATGACTTCAGAAAGCTTCTCAAAACATTTTTTACTTAGTGGTCTATCAGTTGTGAGCAAAATGGATCTCCTTAAATCACTATACCCTACAATAACATCCTCTCTTGTCAATGTGAAGGAAAAACTATGTCCAGCTCTCTTCCCTTTTTGTCATGGCGCCTTCCTTCCCAGTAGGTTATTAAAAATGCTGTAACAGTTGGAAGCACACCTAAGAATATGAATATGGCATCTGCTCCAAGACGTATCCACTCAAGCTTATGGAAAAAGCCCGACATGATAAAATGTAAACTACGGGCATGCCAGTAGCCATTGTTTATCGAATCCCAAAGCTGCAAAATGCCTGAGGGAAATAGATCCACAACCACCATCAAAGCCATACCAATATTTAGTCCCCAAAACCCAACCTTAATGAGCTTTCTTGTTTTCATCCATACATCTTCTGTTTGGTAGGAACGAAGACAAAAGAGTGACACTGCAAGTGCTAGCATGCCGAACACTCCGAACATCGCTGCATGGCCGTGGTTAGCTGTCAAGTTGGTGCCGATCTCAAAATAGGAAATGATTGGCAAGTTAATCAAAAAGCCAAAAACGCCTGCCCCGATAAAGTTCCAGATCCCCACGGAGATCAGATAGTATACTGTCCACTTTTGCCTTGCCGCAAGATAGTGGCCACAGGCTTCGCAGCGAATTTTTGACACGCTTATAAAGTCCCACGCATCAAGTGTCAAAAGTGTAAGCGGCACCACTTCCATAGCAGAAAAGCACGCAGAAAGGGCCATATTCACATTAGTCTGTCCCGTAAAATACCAGTGATGCCCTGTCCCTACAACTCCCGAGCCCAAATAGAGTATGATGTCTAGATAGATAACCCGTTTTGCTGTGATAAGGCGTGTCACACCAAGCTGTACAAACATCGCAGCAGTAAGTACTGTGGCGAACACTTCAAAAAAGCCTTCAACCCACAGGTGAATGATCCAAAATCGCCAGTTATCAATAATCGTATAGTTTGTTTGGTGATCATAAAATACTGCAGGTACATAAAAAATCGGAATAGCTACCGCTGCAAGAAAAAAAAGAATAGAAAACTCTTTATAGGTTGGCGAAGAAAAGGCCTTGCGTAAAGCTCTAAACAACAGAAATATCCAAAAACAAAATCCTGCGATTAACAGATATTGCCAGCCTCTGCCAAGGTCTAGGTATTCAGAGCCTTGATTTCCAAGCCAAAACCAAATATCACCTTCAAGCAACTGGTGAGCACTCAAAAATTCGCCCACAAGGCTGCCTAATACAATGATCATAAGTGTATACAAGAGCACCTTGACGCCAAACTGCTGATGCTTTGGCTCATAGCAACTAAACATGGGTGCTATAAAGAGACCCGCTCCTACCCAAGCTGTTGCTATCCAGAATATAGCCAGCTGCAAATGCCACGTTCTGCACAGGTTATAGGCAAACAAGTTTGATAAGGGAAAGCCATAAAAGCTCGATTCCACGCGATAGTGGGCGATAAGGCCTCCAAAAAGTGCCTGCAGAAGAAACAACACAGCAACCACTGCAAAAAAAGAAATGGCAGCCTTTTGCCCTGGGAATAATGCTGGAGGCTCAAGCGATGTCTCATGAAAATGGCGTGGAGGGCGGCTTGCATTCCAGCCCAAAAAGTTAAATTTACCAAACAAGAACAACATTAGACCAATGGCGCCTACCAAAAAGATGAGGCTTATCGCACTCCAGAAATAGGCATCAGAACTTGGGTAGTTTCCTATCAAGGGATCATAGGGAAAGTTGTTGGTGTAGGTAAATGGTGCATCCAAACGGTTCGTTACTGCTGCCCAACTCGCCCAAGAAAAAAATGTAGTAAGCAAAAAAAGCTCTTGAGGATCGCTCATATAGTTTTTTGGAAGGCCTGGTGCCTTGCCTTCTGTAAAGTACTGCTTCCAAAAATCTACAGCTTTTTTGAAAGCAAATTCTTCCTCAGGTGTATATACAAGTGTGCCAGTTACTGACTGGTATCGATTTTGCTTAAGTATCGGTGGGATCTTCTCGCATATTTCAAGTTCTTGTTCAGATGTAAGCTCCTGATAGCTCTTCTGAAACTCTTTTTGTGCAAAAAGATCCCCGATTGCTAATCCTTCTTGATGTAAATATTCTGCAGTATAGTCTGGGCCAAGATAGGCCCCATGGCCCCACAAGGTGCCGTGTTCCATCAGGTTATACTTGAAAAAGAGCCTCTGGCCACCAAGTATATCATCCTTAGTAAAGAGCACACGATTTTCGGTGTCTACGACCTTTTCAGGTATGGGTGGGGCATTTTCATAAGCCAGGCTTGTGACAAACCCTAAAATGGAAAAACCTACGATCATGACAATGATAGCACCATATCGCCACCACATCGAAAGTGTGTCTGTTTCTTCTTGTTCCATAACGGCAAAGTGTGCGTCGATTCAGAGTTTTAGTCAAAACGTTTGTGAGAAGAAACTTTAGACTGCAACAGCATACTTCAGCGACTACAAAACGTATGCCTATCTACGCGATAAAAGCAAGACACCAAAAGAAAAGAGACAGACTACTTTGACGACCTCAGACACTATATAAACAAAGTGAATATATGACGGCTCTAAGGGTTCACTCGCGATGATCTGTGCAGCGCGTACATTCAAAGCAGGCAAAAGCCAGAAGGTTTGAATCGCTAGTATAAGTATAGAAATATAAAGCAGCGGTTTAACGTACCACAAAAATGGCCCATGAATCGTACAAAGGGCAATAATTGCTAAAACCCATTCCACCTTATTTAACGCGGAAAAAATTAATCTGCCAATGCTTATGCCAATTTCATAAGTTACAAGCTCTGCTCGAAATTTAAGCCATGCTTCCATAAAACTAATGGCACAAACAAACCCAATCCAGAGGAAAATGGCTATTGGACAAGCTACAGATCTTAAACTGCTCATATATGCTATACGCTCTCGTGATCCAAAATAGGCTGAAATGTCAGATAGCTTTCTAGCCTCACTTAACAGCCATGAAGTGTACAATATGCTTTACTATATAGCATAAGAAGTTTCGTTGAATAGTCTTTCTTTCCATGTCCTACAAAGTTCAATCAACCATGATCTTTCTCAAGAGGTTACGAAAGACAATTCAGACAAAAAAATTTCACACCCACGCAAAATTCATATAGAAAAAAAATTGCTGTGAGATTAAAGTGTAAAAAAAACACTTTAGCCAAGAGAGTTCTTATGAAAAAACGTCCTCTTATATTTGCTTTTACATGCCTATTAGCAATCACTTTTTGCTCCCAGCTCCCCCTTTTTGCTGGAAAACGCAATGAGAAAAATCGGCACGAAACACAGTATAAAAAAAAGTCAGCTTCAGCATCTTCTTCTCGACATCCAAAAAAACGTAAAACAAAATGCGTCTCAAATGATCTTAAAGTATGTGGTGGACTCGAAGTCGGTGGCAACACAGTCTTAGACCAGACACTTATCGTAACAGGAAATGGCTACTTAGGTGCAGACCTCAATGTAAATGGCAACACATCACTTGATGGTAATTTAAACCTCCTTGGCAACGAAACAATTGGCGGCAATTTACAAGTGGATGGAAATGGCACATTCGAAGGAGATCTTGGACTTACAGGTAATGAATTTGTTCAAGGGAGCCTTACTGTAAATGGGGCTATTTACCAAAAACCGGTCCGCAAATGGGAGACAGGAGCATTTTGGCACAGAGGAGACTTTGTGGAAGAGCGTTATTTGACAGTAGCGTCACAAGATATTGCTCTACAAGAATCGCCATCACCAACAAGAAATGGCAGCATATCACTTGCTCCAGGATATGTGATTTCACCACAAATGATTCCTCAATCCAATCCAGTTGCAGGCTTAGAAAGTCAAGTATTACAACTAACGATCACCAATGTAGCTATCACATCAACAACCGTAACATTTACCGTTGCAAGCACAACTGGCGTTGCAAGCAACGATGTCCTAGTAGTTTCAGGCTTTACAGGCGCTAACGCCTTTTTAAACAATACCTACCCTGCTACAGGCACATCACTTACGATTACCCCAACTACCATTGCCTTTTCGAACGAATTTGGCTATCTGGCACAAACAATCTCAGCAACGGGATTGATTGAAATTGCAAAGCCATCGGGAACGTTTTTTACCGAAGAACTTTGGCTCGTGAACTATCCCGCCATGTATAATAATTGTGTTGTTATGCGTGTAGCTTCTGTCGCCCCAGACGGCAAATCATTTACCACTTCCTCTATGTGGCTTCCTCAAGGAGATGGCGGTTCAAACTGGCCAGATTTTAGCCCTACTACAGCAGCTGTGCTTACTACTATTGCTTCAACCTCAAATGGATTGACGCTTCCTCAGACAAATATTGATGTTGCCTCAGCATCTGCGTTTGCAACATCGGGCACTCTTATGATTACCACCTCCCAAGGGCTCCAACAAGTTACTTATACCGGAAAAAGCGGAAATACCTTTACCGGATGTAGTGGAGGTATTGGAATACTATCAACAGGAGCTTCTGTTGCAGCACTCCCAAATACGTCAGAAATGTGGCGACTTATAAGAGTGCGTCTTAATCCAATGTTTGCCACATGGGTAGGAAACATGGATCATTTGGGAAATGCTGTTGTTCGCGCAAAAATGGCAGTTAATCGAAATAAAAATTTCCAGATGTACCTGCTGTTAGCAGAACTGCAAGAAGATAATACTTGGAAAGTAGTAACTCCTAGTACAGACGGCCCAAATCTTCGTCACGTTGATGAATATGGTCTTGCAAAATGGGAACTATCAGGATTAAAGCTCGGCACCAAATATACTGCGCTTGCAATAATCCCAACAAATTCATTAATTCAATTAATAAATATTGGTGAATTAGACTTTAATTCCACACTATTTCGCAATCAATTGCAAAATGGCGTCAGCTCTTTCTCAACGACCGTCTTCCAAATGCCCTATCCCGCAGATAGCGATGCTGATATAACTTTGGCAGTAACTAGTTGTTATTTTGCACAACAAGAAGTAGGCTTCAACCTTCTCAAAAATAAAAACTACGACTTCCTTATTTCTACCGGTGACACCATCTATGGCGATTATGGCGGAAACTCCCTGCTCTCCTTTACATTCCCAAATAATGCGGGAAGTGCCCTTGGGTTTGGAGCGCAAGCCTATATGATTTGGCCGCAATATTATAATATAGGAACTGCTTCTCAAACAGGAACTACCATTACTGGAGTAGGAACAGCCTTCTCATCAAGCATGAATCCAGGAATCATTCTTTTCCAAGATTCAACTACAGCAGTAATTAATGGTTTTGTTAATGCAACAACCCTTACTACTATTCAATCTCAATCCGTTGCAAGTCAGCCATATACAATATATTTTGGAGCAGGTCTTTTAAGGGCTCCAAATGCACTTACAACCCCCTTGACCATCAATTCAAGCAATAACCTTTTAGCAATGAATGATGTGTTATATACACTTCCAAGTGGCACCTATGCAACACCGCAAGCAGTGGCTTCGATGTTAACTACAGTACTAGGTTCCAAATACCAAGTATTTGTAGATGGTTCTAATCGTTTGATTATCAATGAACCAACATGGAATGGGTATGGATATTCGCAACAATATACAAACCTGTTCAAAGGAACCTATTTTGCCGATACTATTTCAAATATGGGAATGTATGCAGTTACTGACGACCACGAAGTAACTAATAATTATTTCTATTTGACCGCTATCGCGCAAAACCAACAAGCTTCACCAACTGAAGCAACCATTGCGCAAACAATGAATACAAACCCCCAAGCAATTCTTTATGGTGTCAATTTACAAAAGAGTGGCGCAACACTTTCTGCTAACCCAACACCTGCAATACCAGTTCTAAATCCTAGTATTGATACTGCAATACATGAGTTTGATCGATATATGCCTGGAAAGTTTGTTGGGACTGTCGACTCAAATAATAGACAAGGATTTGTACGTTGGGGGCAAGTAGAATTAATAATTCTATCTAGCATTCCATACCGTGATCCAAGCGGAAACTACATCTATTACGATACTTTGAATGAATTTATGCGCCAAGATCAGCTCGATTTTCTGATAGATCGACTAACGAATTCTGATGCAAAAGTTAAGCTAGTACTTTATTCTAGAGCGTTAGATGCTGGTTTTTATAATCAATCCGACTTTGACGAGATGAAAGATAAGTATGTTTCTATCGCAACGAATATCGGGTTTAATCAAACAGATGCTGAGTCTACGTTTGATAAGCTATTTAGATTTTCTAGCACAGGCTTTTCCACAGCATTCTTAGAACCTGTAGCGCCAAATAATGCATGGCTTACAGACGTATTTATACCAGCCCTAGAATCAACGGGTGCTAAAAACGTCTATTTTCTCGCAGGCGGCGCACACTATTCATATATCGATCGCTTAGTTGAAGGATCTCCATATATATCAATCCAAACAGCTGGAGTAGGTAGTGTGGCAGATGGCAACGTGCCCCTTGCTGCAAAATATGGAATTAATCCACAAATTATTGCATACGAAAAAGGCCGCGGATGCATAGATATTACCGTTTCTCCAAAGCGTGGTAAAATCATTGTTTCGCTTTTGAATACGGAAGGACTAGAAAACGTCACCGAATTCGATATTGTAGACTAAATTATCTATAGTAGGTTAGAGCTGACAATAGGACATAAGATGAGTCCTATTGTCAGAACTGACCCCAATTCCCCCTAAGTACTATCTTGAAAGCTAGAGTCGCTCTTTCCTCATGGGCGCGTTTTATACGCTCTCACAAGTTCAATGAAAAGTCATCTCCTTAAATCACGATATTTCCTACAATAGAGGCCTCTGTTGTCAATGTGAAGGAAAAACAATGCGCCGGCCACTTCTTTTACTGCTCCTTTCTTCTATGCAAATGCCTGCCGCCTTCGCACTTGTAACCGAATTTAAAGTATAGGAAATACAAGCATATGTGCCTCTTCCTCCCGGGGGGAAGAGGCACATATGCTTAACCCCGCTGCAGCCCATTCTTGCTCTTTTTCGCAA
>CAYWZU010000069.1:0-10360 GCA_964462925.1 uncultured bacterium | reverse complement strand
ACCACCCGCTTAGAAGGCGGGTGCTCTATCCACTGAGCTATCAGTCCAAAATGAATGAGCTTGATTCGAGTTTAAAGCATACCTGATTTGCCATTTTGGTAGAAGATTAACGTGATTCAATTTATACTATACGGTTCTTAACTTTAGGAATTGAGGAACTTATGAACCTGGTACAGATTGGTAAATTTTTTGTAGGAAAAGGACAGCCTCTTACTGTAATGTCAGGTCCATGCGTGATTGAGAGCGAGGATCACACCCTTTTTTGTGCAGAAAAGCTCGTTGAGATGATGAGCAAGCTTTCTGTAAACTTTATATTTAAATGTTCATATGACAAAGCGAACCGCTCTTCTAAGTCTTCATTTCGCGGGCCAGGTATTCACGAGGGCCTTCGCATTTTACAAAAGGTAAAGGATACCTTTGGTGTGCCAGTTATTAGCGATATACATACTCCTGAAGAAGCCTCCATTGCAAAAGATGTACTCGATATCTTGCAGATTCCTGCCTTCTTATGCCGCCAGACAGATCTTATCGAGGCGTGCGCCAAGACAAATAAGCCGCTTCATGTAAAAAAGGGACAGTTTGTAGCCCCTCACGATATGGGTAATGTTGTCCAAAAGATTGTAGCAGAAGGCAACAACCAAATAATCCTTTGCGATAGGGGAACTTGCTTTGGCTATAATAATCTTGTAAGCGATATGAGGGCGATTCCTATCATGCAAAAGTTTGGGGTTCCTGTTTCTTTTGATGCATCGCACTCTGTACAGCTTCCCGGCGGAAATGGCCTTACAAGTGGCGGCCAGCCTGAATTTATCCCAACGCTTGCAGCTGCAGCAGTAGCAGCGGGAGCTAATGCCCTCTTTATCGAAAGCCATCCAAGCCCAAAAGATGCCAAAAGTGATAAAGACTCTGTCTATCCGCTCGATCAGCTTAAAGTGCTTATAGAGCGCCTTTCCCAGATACACAAACTTGCACTATCATGAAGAACTTTGTTTATCTAAAGCCTTTTATCTTTTGGCTCTCTTTACTTGTGGTTTTAGGGCTCTTTTTTGTCCTAAAATCAAGCCATAGTTCTCAGGCAAAAGAAAATGAACTTCATGACATTGTAGATGCATCGCCGCGAAAGCTTCGCAAGCAGCAGAGAAAAGAGCTCCGAGAGCTCACTCAGCAGACAAGGTATGGCGTGTCTAAAGAGATTTTTATAAATGAAGGCCCTCTGAGACGGGTTTTGGATCTAAAGGCAGAGCGCTCTGAAATTCGTGTCCTTTCAAAAAGACCTCACATGAGGGTTCAAGAGACCTTTTACAATGTTAACGGCCTTGTGCAGCATGAGCTCTACTACATAGCGCAAAATGGTAAGGAAGTTATCTACAGCGATGAGGGACATCTTATCTATCGCGATAAAAAGCCAGTAGAGCAAGGCACTACACTTACACCAAAGCAGCATTTTCGCTACTTTATGGCAGATGAAGCAGTCTATGATTTTCATACAGGACAGCTTCTTGCTGAAGAGTGTCAGTTTTGGACCTTTACAGCAAATGGCCATGAAAAAGTAGAAAACCCCTTAGCGCTTATACCTGAGGCAGAAGGCGAGGCAAAGCGCATGACCTTTTTTGTTGGGTCAGACAGTGCAAAAAATCAATTCAGCGCAGAATTTATCAAAGTTCAGTTTACACCAGAGGGCGGCATATGAAATTTATGATCCTAAAAAAGGCAGTTGGAAACGCCCCATCGGTACAATCTTTTGAGCCAGAATCACATGCGCTCGAAGGCGCCTTCCCAATTTGGGAATGTTCGCCTTCGAGCGCAAGCTTCGCATGTGATTCTGAATCAAAATCTTGCACCGCTATAGCATTTCCAACTGCCCTTTTTAGGATTATCATTTGTTTACTGTTTTTTGTGCCGCTAGAGGGAGCAAATCGCACGAAGATCGAAGCAGATAGTGCAGATTATGACGGCAAAAAAATTCGTATGTGCGGAAAAGTTTTTCTGCAGCATGAATTTGGCAATATCCGCTGCGAAAAAGCTGTGATGCTTATGAAGGAAGGCTCAGATAAAAGAATCGATCCTGAGCGCATTTTGCTCTATGGCAACGTGCAAGTAGGCCTTCGTGATGGCAGTGTTTTGCATGCCGATGAAGCAGATATTAACTGCATGACACTAGAAGGTGTATTTACTGCTGAAGCTCCAAATAAAGTATCCTACCTCACAAGAATCGAGGAAGAGGGCAAAAGCTGTCCTGTAAAGACCACAAGCCGTGCCATGCGCGTCATTATGAAGCGCGAAAATAAAGAATATGTCATTCACGACCTTCAAGCAGAGGGTGCTGTCAACATTGAATACCAACAGGAAAGCTAATTATGTCCGGATTGCAGGTTACAAATCTTGAAAAATCCTATGGTGGGAGGACTGTTGTAAACGGCCTTTCGCTCTATGTTGCCCCTGGGGAGATCGTAGGACTTCTAGGTCCAAATGGCGCCGGTAAAACGACAGCTTTTTACATGATTATAGGCTTGATTCGTCCAGATGCGGGCGAGGTGCTTTTTAATGATGTAAACATCACAAATCTTTCCATCGATAAACGAGCGAGAATGGGGCTTGGCTATCTTGCCCAGGAGCCCTCTGTCTTTAGGGAGCTTAGCGTTGAAGATAACATTATGTGCATCTTGGAGACGCTCCCACTCAGCTCTGATGAGCGACAGTCGCGCCTTAAAGAGCTTTTGGGAGAGCTGCATCTTGAATCGCTTTCCAAGAAAAAGGCAAATACTCTTTCTGGCGGCGAAAGACGGCGCCTCGAGATTACAAGAGCCCTTGTAACCAATCCCACATGTCTTATGCTTGATGAGCCTTTTGCCAATATCGACCCTATTGCCATCCAAGATGTAAAGCATATTGTTAAAATACTTGCCAAAAAGAATATCGGCATCCTCATCACAGACCACAACGCACGCGAAATCTTCTCTGTTGTAGATAGAAGCTACCTCGTGAGCGATGGTAAGGTGCTCCTGTCAGGTACTGTGGATGAACTTGTGACAAATGAGCATGCCCGCCACACCTACTTCGGCGAGCATTTCTCTCTATAATTTTACCACAGAGTCACAGAGGCATAGAGAAAGAGCAAGAGAGAAAAAGCAAACAGAAATACTATTGTTTGTTCTTTTCCTCTCTCTCTTCTTCTCTGTGACTCTGTGGTAAAAATATTTCTATTTTATCTCACAAGCTCGAAGTCGATGAAGCCTTTTTCTACTTGAACTTCCTATACCTCGCTTGCGCGTAGATGGCGTCGTCGTTCGTTCATGTGTTTAAGGGCATAGGGGTCAGAACTGATAATCCGACAATCTTTTAAGATGGGTTTAGGCTTTGATAGTGACCACGGGATAGTCCATAACATGCTTATCTCTGGTGATCAAAACCAAATCATGCATCTTAGCCTGCATGATAAGCATGCGATCAAAGGGATCTTGATGAATCATGGGTAAATCACAGATTCCCAAAGTCTCTTCTGGACCTATCGGGAGGATTATAAAGCCTTCATGATGTATTACTTCAAGAATGTTTCTTGGCAATGTAAGCCTTCCAAGACTCTTTTTAATAGACATTTCCCAGAGCGATACACAGCTAACTGAAATAGTATTGTCTTTATCTGCAATAATTTTATGAGCTTTAGGCGAGAGTTCTTTTGGAGCTGTTAACCACCATAAGAGAACATGGGTATCTAATAAATAATTCAACTCTATTCATTTCCGTAAAAGCTTTTTAGATATTCATCTGGAAGAGGATCATCAAAGTTATCTTCGATAATCAGCATCCCCTTAAGTTGCCCACCTTTGCGAACAGATTTTGGCTTTTCATATGGGATTAACTTAATCAGAGGAACCCCACTTTTGGCGATTATGACTTCGTCACCCTTTAATGCCTGATTAATAAGGCGAGAAAAGTGCGTTTTAGCTTCATGAATATTCACGTATTCCACATGCCCTCCTTTTATCTTTAGTATACTTGACTAAGCTAATTTAGTCAAGTAGGTCTATAATGTTTTGCAATGGCAGATATCTGACGATGCACGCTATGACTACTATAAAGCCTTTGTTGAAAAACTTTGTAACTATGATCCAGTTTTTAAAGAAATTCTTATTGATAAGGTATAGGAAGTTCAAGCCTACGTGCCTCTTCCTCCCGGGGGTAAGAGGCACGTAGGCTTGTTCCCGCTTAGGTCCGTTCCTTGCTATTTTTTGCTTTTTTTCACAATTTTTTGGCGTATTGAGGATGTTTTGATTGAATCTACATGGAGATTTATTAAAAAATCACTGCTTTTTGCGATAAGATATCATCTCCACATGTTATTCTCAGTGGCTTTTTTGAGTTTAGTTAATCTTCCCAATGAGGAGAATCAAAAATATTATCCCTGGTGGGTCAATTTCTGTAGGCGGATCGGGGCCCGAATCACACTGAATCTGCTCATATGGTTCTTGGAAACCATCATGCGTGCTTGGAACACGTTGACATGCGGTCTATAGAAAGTTCGTATGGTAGATCAAATTCTGGGATTGCTGTAGGCCAACCAATGCCTCTGAGAATGCGTCGTATGTGCTCTGGATGGGTTACAAAGGTCATTATCTTTATTTTCTGGTCACAACTAGAACAGGCTAGCGGATCAACTTCATAAATCATTGAAATTAATTTTGCCCACCTCCTGGAGGCTTTTGTTATCTTTTCTACTGTTTCTTGCATGGCTTTGGATTGAATATCGAGCCGCTTTTGTGCGTTTGCTGCCACATGTTTTCGTAATGGAGAAGAAGGTGCAAAGGTTCCATGGTAATGTCGCCTATGGCGTCTGGGATATGGAATGAAGTGCGAAATCCGCTCGATAAACTCTAATGGGTCAATTTGGATGGATATTTTGCCTGTGTGGCATGGTTTTGGGAGTGTATAGCGTATCCAAGGACCGTTAAATCGGATGTTTTCGCTTTTGAAGGGTGGGCGTGCACAGTAGCGTATGAGCCTTTCAAGTCCCTCTTTGTCCCAAGCTTCAACTTTAACGCTCGCCTTTAGCGAAAAACCGCTGGTTTCATAAGACAGCATCTTCATCATCTCAGTTTTATCGAAGAATTTTCTCCGTGAAAAATATGCTAATACTCGTGTTTGGGTGGCTTCTTGCGCATCTGTGATGTCATCTTGAGTAAGTGTTGCTTCGTGAAATGCCAGATCGTCTTTGCCACTAAAAACTCCGTCGGCAACGATAAGGTGAAAGTGTGGGTGATAGTTCAAAGAATTCCCAAAATGCTGGATGAAACTTATAGCGCCGATTTGAGAGTTTTTAACTTCTGGACTACAGGCAATAAGTGTTTTACGAACTACTTTCCATTCGAAACATATGGTGGGACGGAAATACCCAAAAATTTCCAATAAGATCCCGAAGAGAACCTTGAAAATGTCACCATGATGAACTGATCAAAGTTCTAGAAAAGAGGAAAAATATCTTGCAACTTTAATGCGCAATTAGAGAACCCCCGTTTCTCGTTTTTGACCCCGTTTTTTATCGCAATACAGGTCACTTTTTTAGTTTTATAAATTAAAGGCTTAGAAAGATCCCTATTAAGGTCGTAAAAATTGAAATTAAATAGGGGTTTCATGTAAAATTTATTATATTTATAAAAGTCAAGGAGTTATTATGTCATATAATTTACAAACAATACAATCTAGGCTTCATAGAATAGAGAGCTATTTTAGTGATCCACAACTACGTTCTATTATTACCTGCGGCGTAAGTGATATGGATCCAGCAAAAATAAGCAATAAAGATGTATATAGAGGGCTAGAAGAGGGCACCTGGTCTCGAAACCTCCTTCGTTGGGTTACGAATAGAACCAATACAGATGCGCGTAAATCCACCATATTAAGAGAGTACATTACAGCATTTTCAGCTCTTGAACATAGAACCGAATGGGGCAAGTGGAATGTAGATAGTGCAAAGAATGAACATGCACCCATCTGGGTCCGACTTGTAGACAAGTTGCAAAGATCAATTGCAAAAATGAATATAGCACTTTCGACCGAAGATGAACAAGCTGTAGCTGAAGTATACCAACGCTACAAAGATGTGAAGCATGGTGTGGATGAAAGACGTCAAAAGCATGAAGCTTTTAATAGAGATTTTAATATCATTTTTGCTGATGCTGTATATGACCCACTCGTTAAAGTGATTGTGCCTGAAGAGTATGGCGAAATTTCACCAAAGCATCCGCACCACTTTATACTTGAAGTAAGAGACCAAGCTCTACGCGAACGATTTATGACTCTTTACTACCAAGCACTTACTGCCAAAGCTACAATGCCTTTTGCAAAAACGCTCGCAGACTACTGCGTCAAGTTTATGCCAAAATATTCCAATACATACGTAGGCGAAGCTCCCGAGAGCGATAAACTGCTTGTAAATAACCTCGATGCAGCTTTCCGAAAAGCCGCCGGCGCTTAAAATATGAAGACCAAATAGACGCAACCTATTAGTGAAGTAACTTGGACAACTTTACTTGTTTCTTTTTCGGGCAGTTGTAACGTAAAGGAATAGGAAGATCAATGGGGGATAACGGTTTTCTACTAGGAGAAACCATTATTCCCTATTGATCTTTTGGCATGTGGTCAGGCCTTGCCATATCCAGTTTGAAATAGAATTAAATTAGCCTCACGTAGTGGTATAAAGCCAAAAAAGATAGTCTATTTTGGCTTATATAGTCAATTACCAAAGCCTCACACGTTTATTAGGGGCAAGATATAAGCCATCTTGTGGCTGCACAGAAAAGTATTCATACCAGGCGTCGATGTTACGAACGATGCCATTTACTCGGCAGCTTCTTGGGGCGTGTGGATCGCTTACAATATAGCGTTTGAGGGCATCAGAGCGCATTTTACCACGCCAGAGCTGGCCCCAAGATAAAAATAGGCGCTGCAGACCTGTATAGCCACTAAACATGGGTGCATTTTTACCATCAAGGGCTAAAAGATAGGCGTCGACTGCCACCTGCAGGCCGCCAAGATCTGCAATATTTTCAGAAAGAGTTAAGCGGCCATCTACATAAAAACCTGGCAGCACTTCATAGCTTGAATACTGCTCTACGAGCATCCGGGAACGTTTTTCAAATTCTTTTGCATCAGCGTCTTGCCACCAATTGTGCAGCTTTCCATCTGCATTATAGAGCCTTCCCTGATCATCAAAGCCATGGATAATTTCATGGGCGATAAAGGCACCCGCGGCACCATAATTTACTGCTAAGTCTGCTTCTGGATCATACATAGGGGGCAAAAGTATGGCTGCAGGAAATATAAGCTGACCAAAAGGGCTATTGTAGGCATTTACTGTTTGAGGAGTCATCTTCCACTCCTCTTTTTTATCTACAGGCTTTGTTAAAAGCGCCTTCTGGTAGTTCCAGTCTGCTTGGGCGAGGCGCAAAACATTACCCACAAGGTCATCTTCTCTAATTTCGACTGCAGAATAGTCTCTTAATGTATCGGGATAGCCAACTTCAATTGCTATTTTTGCTACTTTTTTTAACGCCTCGGCTTTTGTAGATGGGCTCATCCAGTCAATTTTTTTGATGCGCTCTGAAAAGGCCTTTTTGAGGTTATCGGTAATAGCTTCAAGATCAAGCTTTACCTGTTTTGGAAAGTAGCGATTTGCATAGAGCTTGCCTACTGCCCAGCCCATGTTGCCAAAGCATTGAAGCCGCTCTCCTGTCGAATAGTCACCGCCACTTACGGCAAGTATTGCCCGCTTATAGCGTTCTTTTTGCACCATTTGGCCAGAAAGTTCCTTCTGATACATCTGGAAGTAGCCATCTGAGTAGGATTTTGATAGATAAAATGCTGCGTTGTTTATAACAGAAAATATCTGCCACGCTTTTAGGGTGTCAAGGCTCGTTTTGGCGTACACTTCAGCTACTTTTTGGCAGCCTCCTGCAACTACTACTTTGGGAACGATTGTAAAGCCTGCTGCCTTATAAAATGGGCTAAGATCAACTGCCTTTACCTCTCCGGCAGAGGGCTCTTCTTGCGCCTTCGCAAGCTCAGTTTCAAATGCCACAACCTGCACAGCCATTGGCTCTCCTAGCATTCTGGCAACATAGGCAACATAGAGTGCCTTTTTATCTTTATAGCCCTCTATTAGGTAGTAATCACTACTTGGCAGGCCAAGCGGTGCGGGAGCAAGATAAAGCGTATACTTTGTTGGATCATTTTGATCGATATCGACTGCTAAGCGAAAGATTGAGCCATAAAAATCTTGGGATTGCAGTCCCATTAAAGCCGTGATATCGGAGCGCTCTTTTGCCTGCTTAATAGCCAAAAGCTTTTGCTGAATAGGTTTTGCACCAAGCTGTTCAATCAGCTTTTCATTCATAAAAGAGCGATAAAAAGTGCCTACTTTACCATCTGCCTCTTCAAGAAGTGTATGCAGGCGCGAGTCTACAATATCGCGCACCTTCTGCGAGACGCTTACTGCTACAGCATCGGGAGCAATTTCTGCCTCTTCAAGCCATTTGCCATTGACAAAGCGAAAAAAGTCATTTCCCGGCAACACAGAGATATCCTGTGCCGTAAGATCCACGCCCCAAGCTCCGTAGTGAGGCACTTCATGGGAAAATAAAAGGGAGCTGATAGTAAGCAAAAAAAATAGGGTAGTTTTCATACCCAATAGCATACTGTATGTCCGCTAAATTCGCACAAAAAAAAGCGCCCTAGCACGATGTGCTAAGGCGCCCACTGCAGATAAACTTACCCGATACCACCTACAACTTTACCTTTATTCATGGTAAACTTGAAGTGTTTGAGATCTTCGATGAATTGCTGTTCATCAGAATTATTAATCTTAGCGCTTTTGTCCCAGACCTCTTGTAAGCCTCTCTTAACATTAGATTTGGGCATCCACTGAAACTCTGATCCACGCCACGCAGTGAGGCGCTCCATTGCTTGCTGTTTGGCAGATTGTCGTGGTCCATGTGATGCAGCTGGGCGTGGCTCATGGCTGCCAGCTGGCATAATTGCAAGATGCTCTGCTGCATCTGGTTCTCTTATTTCAACAGCTTCTATTGCTTGTTCTACTCGTTCTGCATGCATATCATCTGGATGTTTGCCATACTCAACAATTGCTTGCTGCAGGTTTTGCATAGATGAGCTGCGGCGAACAACTGGGTCTTTAGTTTCGCCAATTTTGTCTGCAAGCGCTTCAGCTTGTTTTTTCACTTGCTGATCACCCATTGATTCAGTAATTTGCATTTTAGGCATACCAGTCAGCGAACATAATTTATTAATGCATTCCTGCATATCAAGGGCTTTTAGTTCCAATTCACTCGTATCCACTCTAGTGGCAAATTCTTTAAAGCTTCTTCTACCGATAATGCACTCTTTACCTTCAATCTTTACAATTTTCCAGTTCCATTGGCGTCAATTTAAGAATAAACCATCTTGATCTCAATCCATCTCGAACACAAAATACGAGATTAAGATCAAGATTAAAAGAACAAATTCGTAGCATTTTAAGGGCAGAAAATACCTTGCAGCCATCAAAACTGCTCAAGTATTTATATCTGTAGACATCAAGTTCTTCTAGGGTATCTGCACATGTTTGGCTTATGTCTCGGAGCATTTCATCGGTAAGGTTGGTGTAGGAAAGATCTAATGCGCGAAGGTTTTGAACCTTGCACTCTACAAAGCTGGGGAGGTTTCCAACAAACGAAAAATTAATTTTCCGAAGATTTTTAGTCGGCTTACTGCTTGGAGATTTCCAAGGCGAATAGTACGATAAGAGAAATCCAAATACTCAAGGGTTGGAAATTCAAGCCCCTCAAACGATGTTACGTCACGGCTGTGGAGGGTAAGGTGGCGAACGTTTGGAAATGCACTTAGTGGTTTAAGGTAAACTCGATTTGGCCACAATGTATAAGAGAGAGTTTCTTGAGAGTGTTCAAGTCAAAAATTGATTGCATGTCGTTAATAGTTAATGAAACGAGTTCAACATGCAACTCTTGCAAATTATCACAAAGGCTCAAGTGTTGCTGCAACTCTTTTTTGTTTTATTTAAGAAGTTCGAAGTCGATGAAGCCTTTTTCTACTTGAACGGATAGCCTGCAACAGGCCTCGATCTCAAGTAAGTAAACCTACAAGGTGCCCGAATTACGGCCCCTTTCACTTCTCTCTATAATTTTTACCACAGAGTCACAGAGGCATAGAGAAAGAGCAAGAGAGAAAAAGCAAACAGAAATACTATTGTTTGTTCTTTTCCTCTCTCTCTTCTTCTCTGTGACTCTGTGGTAAAAATATTTCTATTTTATCTCACAAGCTCGAAGTCGATGAAGCCTTTTTCTACTTGAAC
>CAYWZU010000068.1:0-10907 GCA_964462925.1 uncultured bacterium | reverse complement strand
AGAATGAGCGCATCGTTCATGATTAAGGGTTGCATAGCCAAGAAGGTTGCCCTCTTTTCCTGTGGGATGTTTTCCCCAGGAGAGTCCCTCCTTTTTTCCCCAGTAATAAGCTTTTACGCGATAGAGGGTATTGCCTGTGTATTCTTCAATATCGGTAATTCGATTATTTGAGTGGCGATATATTTTTTTATGTTTATTCGCATCTAGGACGGTTGTATAGTCGTCATGGTAGTCAAAGGTAAAAAGGGTTCTCTTTTCCCCATCTTTTCCCACAGGTGCTTTTTGGGAGGTTACCCGTCCCTTTTTGTCATAGTCAATTTCAAGAAACCTTCCTTCAGGAAGCTCTATACGGCTTATGCTGTAGTCTTTGCCAGCTGTCCTATAGCGAAAATGGTATGTGGGAGAATCTGACGACTCAATTTTTTCAATGTAGTGCTTGCCTGCCTTTTTTAAAGAGGAAAAACGCACCACTTTTCCATTCGATGCGGCTATTTTAGCCTTTCGCTTTTTGTTGTTTCGTGAAAATTCTAACCGGTTGAGGGTAGATTGCCCCTTTGCCGTAATTGATTTGATTGAATCTTGCTTGGATGTTCGTTTGGCATAGTCAAATTCAAGGCGCGTGTTATTTGGCCTTCTCTCTTCTTTTACAACGACTAGATCTTCCTGATCTTCACCCTTTTTGTAGTAGCGTCTTGTGCCATCAGGAAGGTAACAGGTCCATTTGTAGTACTCGTTTTCATCCTCTACAATTTTTTCCTTTATGCAGCAGTTCTTAAGGTTTGTTCTTGCACTAATCTCTTTTGAGCCGCAGTTTGTAAAGCCTTTATGGATCACTGCAGGATCAAGAAAGTACTTTTGAGAGCCCTCTTCTATTCCTTTAGCAATGCAAGATATGATCGATCCGCCAGCAGATTCAGCCATCACGCCGTCATAGTCATGACCGGATTTTACATCTACTACGCCCTGAATCCAGAAGCTATAGTTAAGCGTCATGCCAGTTCCAAACCAGGAAGTAAACTTTGATCGATTGTTATAGTACTGGATAAGATCGAGGGGGACATGGCCTGGCACTCTGATGTGCCTCATACTCAGATAGAGGCCTCCATCTATGACATTGACACTTTCATTTACAAAAGCACATGGCGCTACTTCACGAACTAGGCATATTGGCTGAGCGGCAAGTGTATCGTGCACCAACTCTTCGGCAGAAAGAGTGTAAGAGACAAACAAAAAGAAAAGAAGAGTCAAATTCTTGTTCATAGCATCGATAAGAGATATCGAAAGCTACAGAATTTTGCAAGCGAGATATTTTACCACCGAGATACAAGAGAAAGAGAACAGAGAGAATAAAATAAGAAAATTAGTATATTCTCATAGCGCTTTTTTCAGTGTCTCGGTATCACTTTGGTGAAATTGTGTTCCTCAGGCAACTACTCTTCTTCGTCGTCGAGAAGATCAGATATGTCAGGAATATCTCTGTCAAAGGCATCGGGTGGTGCCTTGGTCTTTGTCTTTTGCGGAGCTTTTGCCTTCAGCTGGAAGACAAGTGGCACGCCTGTAAAGCCGAACGTATCACGAAGCGTATTTACGAGATACTTCTGGTACGTTGGCTCGCAGAGTTTTGGTGCATTTACAAAGAGGACAAAATGAGGGGGCTTTGTGCTAATCTGCGTCATGTAGTAGACGCGAAGGCGGCGGCCTCCAAGGACTGGCGGATGATAGAGCTGCATTGCACGAACTAAACATTTATTTAGCTGGCCGGTAGATACTCGTTTGTTATATGCTTCGAGAACATCGTCGATAGAATGGAAGATTTTGTCGAGATTTCGCTTTGTAAGTGCTGAGATACAGATTTTTGGGCAGTGTGCTAAAAAGGGCACCTCTTCCTCAATCCCTTTTAACGTGTGCTCCATTCTGAAGCCTTTTGTAAGATCCCATTTGTTGAGCAAAACGATGCACGATTTTTTCGCATCTTCGATCATCTTAGCAATCTTCTTTTCTTCAGAAGTAATGCCTTGAAGGGCATCTACCATCAAAAGACAAACGTCTGAGCGCTCAATTGCGCCCTCTGTTCGGATAAAAGCAAATTTTTCTACGACTTCTTTTTCTTTATTTTTTTTGCGAATACCAGCTGTGTCGATGAATACATATGTCTTATCGTTAAAGGCTACTTCGCTGTCAATTGAATCGCGGGTTGTTCCTGCAAGGGGACTTACAATGCTTCTCTCATCGCCTACTAAAGCGTTAAGAAGTGTTGATTTTCCAACATTTGGCCTGCCGACAATGGCGATGTGAGGGAAGGCAGGTTTTTCTTCTTCAGCCTCTGGAATTTGTATGTCCTTAAGAGCAGCTTCGATAAGTTCTGCAATCTGATAGCCATGAACTGCAGATACGGGAATCATTTTTTCAATACCGAGAGGAGCAAATTCAAAAAGATTTGTTTGCTGTTCGTAGTGATCAATTTTGTTTATTGCAAGACATACTGGTTTTTTTGAACGGTGAAGAAGCTTTGCAACCCGCATATCAAGCTCAAGAGGCTGCGCCTTGCCATCTACTACCATTATAATAGAGTCAGCTTCATTGATCGCAATTTCAGCTTGTTTATAGATAAGCTCGCCATAGGGATCATCCTTTCTTCCCATACCGCCAGTGTCTATAAGTTCAAACGGCGTACCAAAGGCTTCTGTTTTTGCATAGAGCCTATCGCGAGTTATACCCTCAGCTTCATCTACAATTGAAATTTTCTTTTTACAGATTGCATTAAATAGTGCAGATTTTCCAACGTTCGGTCTACCAACGAGTGCAATTCTAATAGTTCTTTTCATAGGGGAGTAGTATACACGCTTAAAGCTTATAATGGGATTGTTTTTTTAGATTTTTTTTATTACCCACAGAGACACAGAGGAGTACACAGAGAAGAAATAGAGATTGAAATTTTTCTTTCTTTATTTCTCTCCTTTCTTTCTCTCTGCCTCAGTGTCTCTGTGGTTAAAATTAAAAGTTGAGTAGCTCTTTGAGGTCGTTGAGCTGCTTGCGCCAGCCGCCTGCACGGTCACAGGACTCATTCCAGACTCGCTCTTCGCCAACTGTTACCTGTTCGATATCAATTGGGGTATCGATGATTCTTGGACGGATATACATGATGATATTGCGTCTGGAATCTTGAATATTCTTATTGTTAAAGAAGTATCCTATAATCGGAAGACCACCAAGAAGAGGTATTGTATCCACTTGTCTTGTCACCTGAGTCTGCAGCATGCCGCTCATAAACAAGAAGTAGTTGGAAGGAAGGTGCACGCGAGTCGTTGTTCTTGTTTCATTAATTGTTGCAGGGGGAGCGTTGTTGTTACCCTGGTTTGCAACCTGTGTAGAGTTCGCATTGCTGATCGTTTGCTGGATAATCAGCGTGACCATGTCTCCAGAGCTAATAAGCGGAGTAACTTTAAGGTCAACACCGGTTTGGACAGTTTCATAGTTTGTAGAAACTGTGTTGGTGGTGTTGCTTGCTGTCGAGTTAACGATCGACTGGCCCTTAATTGGCACCTGCTGGCCAACAAAGATTTCTGCAGGCACATTATGTTCTGTAACAATCTTTGGATTGAGGATAAGCTCTACATCGTTATCTGTTCTTAAAAAGTCCAAAAATGCTGCATAGCCAAGAAATGATTGACCATTATGTCTAATTTTACGTCCAATTGCTGTGCCGCTCAAGCCTTCGCTAAGGGGAATCGCTGTAAGTGTTGTAGGTGGTACTGTAGGCACAGGGTTTGGCAAGCTTATAGCCGCAAGCGGAACCTGAATAGCACTCTGTCCGCCAGATCCAGGACCATTTAAGAATCCTGCTGCATATGCATAGTTCTTTGACTGGTATTTAGCTGCCCATTCCACACCAAAGTTTAAGGTGTTTGAAAGGGTTGTATCTAATATTAATGCCTCAATGAAAACCTGTCGTACAGGAATATCGATTTGGTTAATAAGATCTTTTGCTCTTTGCAGGGTAGCTCTCGTTCCGGTAAAGACAAGTGCATTGTTTTCGATAATTGGCTGCACGCTATTTAAAGTAACAACGAGATCGCTTGGAGGTAGCGTGTTTCTTGGGCCTCCTACTCCTCCCTGTACAGGAGATCCGCTAAGGCTCACAGCAATAGCTTGAAGGGCTTTTACGACATCTTCAGCTTTACGATACTGCAGTCTGTGGATAAGAAACTGGGTTGACTCAATTTGTCCAAGTGGAAGTTCACTTTCATAAATGCCCTTCTTTTCGCCGAAGATTTTTTGGCGCTCTTCTGGACTTAAGCCTTTTTCACGCAAGATGCGCATTACCTGATCTGCAGAAAGCTTGCTTATCTGCTCTGGTGTAAAGCCTTTTGATGCTAAAATGGCATTTCTTTCGCGAGCTGTAAAGGTGTCAATCTCTTCTTGAGTAAGAGGTATGGGAGTTTTTTGCTGCTTTTCAGACTCTTGATTTCTTGCTTCTTGTGCTCGCTGTGCAGCTTCCATGTCAAACTTCATCTGATCAATATTTAGCAGACCAAAGGTTGTTTGGTTTAAGTCAAGAGACTGAAGGACAGAAAGCGTTTTTTCAACAAGGTATGGAGTCGATATGATGAAAATGCTGTTAGATGCCTGGTAGGGCACCATGATAAGTGTTTTATCTTGCGCAATTGGCGTTACGATTCGCTGAGCAACAGATATAAGGGCAAGGGGAGAGTTGTTCAAAGCAACATATTGGCCAATATCTAGTCCGCTATTTGGTACATCGAGTTTTTTGATAAGATCTGAAAACTTCTGAATATTTTGTACAATATCGGTTACCACGATACGCATTGTCTCTTCCATCGTCTCAATAATGGCATCTTTCGTGCTCATGGTTTTGAGAATGGTTGCTATACGTGCAGGAGAGACATTAGAGATCTGAAAAACTGCTGTAGCTATTTCTGGGGCAAGCTTTCCATTTTCATCAACATGCATAAGGCCTGCGGGCGCAAAGACATCGTTTGATTGGTGGATAAGAAAGTTATTGCCCTCTTCGACAAGATAAAAGCCGTGTACGCGAAGGTTTTGGAGCAGTGCTGCAAGGACATCTTCAAGAGTCGCGGGCGTTTCTGAGATAATCGTGACAGGAAACTGAACAAGTGTTGGGTCAAAGATAAAGTTTTTTCCAGTCAGACGGCTTACAAAGCGCAAAAATTCAGTGATGCTAACATTGTTAAAATTTATGACAGGGCCAAGATCTTGCTGCTGAGCTGGAGGAGTTTGTGTTTGAGGTGCCGCTTGAGCCTCAGATAAATTTACTGGAGGTTCTTCCTGCTGTGTATCTGCCTGTGCAATTAACTGGCCAGTCGTGCTCCAGGATATGCTTGAGGGTTGATTGCTCGCGTATGCATAGACTGCAAAAGATGATGCAGAAGCAAAAAAGAGAGAGCATAGTTGTAAAAATTTTGATCCTTTACTGCGTGCCATGTCGTAAACTTTCTCTTTTATTATTTAGTACTGCTATTTCATGGCCTTCCTTTATTTCAGAGAGGGCAATTTTTTTCCATAAAATTCATCAAAATGACAACAAGAGGTTCTTCATTTTGAGACATGCAAAGCTTTCGAAGCAAAGTATCTGCGTCTTGAGCCTTAATATTCAATGCATATTCACTAGATTCATTAAATGGCAGTGATGCAAATACAAGTTTTTCGCCTTCTTTGTACTCGGCTTGTGAAATGAAAATGTTCGCATGTTCTATTTTTTCGGTCTTTGTGCAATTCTTCAAGACGCCGTAGCGATTGTGATAACTTTTTACCCTTCGATTTTTCATATCGACGATAAGAAGGCAAAAAGAGATGTCATCTCCAACCTCTAGCTTTTGGCTGACGGCATCAAGGGGAATATCTTTAAGCGACAAAACTGTTCGGAGCGATGCTTTGAGCATTGAGGCGTTAATAAGTCCTTGGAGTTCTTTTCTTTTGCTTTCTGCAATGCAAATGATCTTTTTTTCATCTCGCTCAAAAAAATCAACATAGAGTCCGCTGAGTCCTGTCCTTTGCAGTATAGCAAGATCTAACCAATCGGGAATGTCTTTGGGAAGGAGGCTATTTTGAATCTCTTCGAGCTTTTCAAAGATTTCTAAAAACTTGTCTGAGCCTTGTTTATCGCGTTCTATTTCATGTGATTTTATGTAGGCAGAAAGGTCTGAAATAAAATCGCACATATCTGTATAGCGATCCTCGGGACGCGGCTGCAATGCCTTTTGCAAAAGCTTTTGCAGGCCTTTTGGTGCAAGCGATAGTATTACCCTGCCATGGCTGATTTTGCCAACAGCAAGCTCATATGCTATGATTCCAAGTGCAAATATATCAGACTGAAAAGAAATCCGTTCAGGATCAATACCAAGCTCTGGACTCATGTAAATCGGAGTTCCTAAAAAGCGCGGCGGGCTCTCTTTTTTTTCTTCTGTAAGGATCCTTGCGATGCCAAAATCGATAACTTTCACATTGCCATGTTCATTTATCAAAATGTTTTCAGGCTTTAGATCGCCATGTACAATTCCATGCGTGTGAAGGTGGCTGAGGGCATAGGCTATTTGCAAGAGCACATCCATCGCTTTTTTTAGCGTGTAGGGCTGGTGCTGAAAAATCTTTTTTAAGGAAGTCCCTTTCACGAACTCCATGGCTATAAAAAGGCCGCCTTCCCAGGTCCCAGAATCTGTAAGATGTACAATGTTTGGATGATCGGCGAGCGAGATGATTCGCGCCTCGTTTAAAAATCGATCGACGACGTCCTTATCGGTAAGATACTTTGGTAAAAGCACTTTAATGATAAGGGGAGCATGTGTTTCTGGATCGCTTGCAAGATAAACAAGGCTCAAACTGCCGCGGACAATGAGTCCTTCGACAGTGTATTTGCCTATTTTTTTGAATGTAGGAAGTTGTGAAGCTCCGCTCATACACCAATTTGGAGTATACGAACCCCTATTGTCTCACCAATCTTTACAAGCTCTCCTTTTCCTACAATACGCTCATTGACAACAAGATTTACTCCACTTTCAGGAGAAAGGTTTAGATCAAGAAGATTGCCAGGAGTAAGTTCTAAAAGCTTTTGAACAGAAAGGTTTACAGTAGCTACCTCTATAATAAGCTGAACAGGGATATCATTTGCCGTGAGCTTGTCTGATTTAGGTTCTGGTTTTTTTGCAACAGATACGCCCTTCGCTTCGGCTTTAGGCTGAGGTGCTGCACCAAGCGGTGCTTTTGCAGCAGCTTCCACAAGCTCTAGACCTGCATCATGATCATCATCTTCTTCTTCATCTGGAAAAGGATTTTCATCTTCATGTACAGGAATCGACTCCGGCGCGGTTTCAGGAAAAGATTTGGCTGCTTCGCTTACATTTTCTTCCATAGGTGTAAATGCCTCGCTTTGTGGAAATAGTTCAAGGATTTTGAGGCCGGCAGGATCACGGCTTGCTTTAAAAAGGGCTCTACCATGCAAGGTAATGAGGATCTCTTCTCCATAAAATTTATCAAAGAGAAGAAAATCACCTGCACGAATTTTAAGGATATCTTCGAGAGGAACTTCTGTTCTGCCTAGTTCAAGATGTATCTCGGTTTCTATTTCGGAAAGATTTGCCTGTTGAACAGCAGATTGCATAAAGAGGCTTCGCCAGGAGTCTGCAAATTCTTTTTGAATGATAAGGCGAGCGAGGCACTTTTCCTGTCCGAGCGCAATCTCCACATCTTGACAAAGGGCCGCATCCGGCACTTTTTCTTCATAGGAAGTAATTTTAAAGGATATTCGAGGATCATATCCGATCTTATTGAGGAGCGATATCGCCTCAATGCTTAAAAATCGGTAAAAATTAGTAACGACGTCTTCTGCCTGAAGTTCAGATTCTACTTCTGAAATTTGCAAAACTTTCGCCATAAAGTGTTCAACATCTTCACGCAAAATACGAAATATGCAGCTTCCTTGCATGCCTGTAGCGGTAATTTCTGTGCATAAAACCGGGGGTCCAACTTTTGCTGTAACCGCTTCTTTTTCTTTCCAGGCAAGCTCTCCAGCCTTTATTGAAAAGTTTTGAAGTCCAAAAACCTGAGTGAATTCTTGCGTCAGTCTTTCCCACGGAAAATCAGGAGCCATTCCAAGGAGGGGAATCTCATCAAGAGCATAAAGGTCCCTGCTGATAGATTTGAGCCACGACCAGGCAATAGAAGGTTGTTCAGTTTGAAGGGTCACGTTATCGTTCCTCATTAGCTATTTCTCCGTATAGCATATACGATCGCTTAAAATGAAGGGGAAAATTTATCGAGATCGAGAGCGTGTCCGAGTCCGTTACCGATACTGCACTGTTTCGAGGCTTTACGTCACATTGCCTTCATGCTGATCAGTAGCAGAGCCTGCTTCATCCTGCGGACCATAGCCTTGTCTTCCAAGCGCTACATCTCCAGTTTCTGTAGAGTTTAGGCCTGGTATTTTTTGCTCGATGGTAATCATTTGGACTGTATAGCCGCGGTCAATAAGGAGCTGCTGGAGACGAAGCTGGTTATCTTTTTGCTCTATGAGGGCTCTTGCTGTTGGGTTTGCGATATCTCCAAAAGTGACGTTAAACTGCTTATGTGCAGTATCGAATTCAGATACTTTAACCTTCATGCCGTCAAAAATTCCAGGATACTTTAAGGTGATAGTAGTATCAACACGTCCAGGAGTTTTTACAAGCTGGATCTGGTCAACCATAGCTTTCGCAAGCTGCATCATTACATGGCGTGCATTTGAGACTTCATGTGGAGGAGGAGCGGATTGGATAGCAGCAGCGACTTGAGGTGTTGCGGCTTGTCCAATGACATTTTTAGCATCGACAACTGGAGCTTTCATGTCGTGAAAAGCTACTTTTGGGGATATGTCGTCACTTGACTTTACCTTTGTCTCATCTTTATCTTTTTCTACTTCTTTAGGAAGAGAGGCTTCTTTTTCTACAAATTTTTCTCGCAGCTTTTCAGGGACATGATCTCGTGCAACTTCCAGACCTTTTGGAGAAGCTTGAGGTTTTTCTTCTGTATTCAAGGCGCTGGCAGGAGCTTCGTCATCATCGACTGAAACATCATCTACTTCGTCAACCGGTTGATGAAAGACGGCAGTCTGAGTAATGGATGGCTTTGATTTACCGGAGCTTTGTACGCCACTTTGTGCGGCAAGATCAAGTAAGGAGACCACTTCGTCATCATCGTCTGTGTTCTTTTTTGCTTGAGTAACTTTGATAGGCTGCTTTGGCAGGGTCTTGTCAGCCATTGTGGCTTCAAGAACCTCCTTAAATGGTTTTTTTGAGCCATCATCAGTATTTGGCGCCGTTGTTTTCGCTCTTGATGATGTGTCATCCTGAGTAGGGCCAACAGCCTTTTTAGGCTGGTCCGAATCATTCGGCGGGGTAATTTTAATTGGTATGCTCATGGCTAATCCTCCCTCATGGCATTTTTCCTTGCTTCGGCCCTTGTTTGCATATATTTTGACAAGAACATAGTAGATCCAAGTTCATCCTCTTCTCTCGTTTCGATAATTGCAAGTTCCTTGAGAGTATCTTTGATCCACTCTTTTTTATGCATTTCGATCTTGTCTTGCTCCCTTTGCCTCTGCTTAAGTTGGTTTTTGGCAAGTTCGAGATTTTTTTCTGCTGTCTCGACCTGTGCCTGCTGGTCTTTTACCTTTTTTTCCTCTACCTTCAGCCTCTCTTGCACCACCTTGATATACACCTTAGCCTGGTCAATCTTTGTGCTTGTCGTTCCGGTGTCATATTCATGCCTAAGCTGAAGAACTTTATCTTCATAATGGCTTTTTACTTTATCTCGCTCTTCCTCGCGCTTTTTAAGCTTTTCTTTCTCTACTTCGAGCGCTTGCATTTTTTCTTTAACAACCTGTTCTGCATCAGCGACTCGTTTCTTTTTAACTTCGAGCACTTGTCCAAGGGGATAAGGTGGAAGATCTGAGAGTTCTGGCATAACACTCACCCCTTATTATTTAAATAGAGCTCTCAGCTGCTGCAAAGTCTCTTCCCAGCCGCATTTTTCATCGATACCCTGCTTTAAAAAGCGATTTACTTTTTCTATATAGTCGATTGCAAAGTCGACGTTTTTATCTGATCCTCTCTTATATTCACCAATCTTAATGAGCAGTTCATTCTTTCTGTAGGTGGCAAGCACTTCCTTGAGTTTACCGATAAGCTGTATATGATCCTTTGAAGTAATCGATGTAAGTACGCGGCTTGCGCTAGAGAGTACATCAATAGCAGGGTAGTGATACTGTCTTGCAAGCTCTGCAGAAAGAATTATGTGGCCATCAAGAATCGAGCGTACTTCATCAGCTACAGGCTCGTTCATGTCATCGCCGGCAACTAATATGGTGTAAAAGCCGGTTATTGACCCTTTATCTGAGTTTCCAGCTCTTTCAAGTAGCCGTGGCAGCGTCGAAAAAACTGAAGGTGTATAGCCGCCTCGAGCTGGAGGCTCGCCCGCTGCAAGGCCAACTTCGCGGATCGCTCTTGCAAAACGAGTTACCGAGTCCATCATCAAGATGACAGACTTTCCCTGGTCTCTAAAGTATTCAGCAATCGCAGTGCCGACATAGGCTGCATTTAAGCGAAGCTGAGATGCTTGGTCTGATGTTGAAACAACGAGAACAGATCTTTTTAAGCCCTCTGGCCCTAAGTCTTTTTCAATAAATTCGCGAAGTTCACGGCCGCGCTCACCAATAAGGCTTATGACGTTAACATCTGCGACAGCATTTCTTGCAAGCATGCCAAGGAGGGTAGACTTACCACCGCCCGCAGCAGCAAATACGCCAACTCTTTGGCCAAGGCCAGCAGAGAGGACTCCGTCTATAGCCCTAATTCCTGTAGAAATGGGCTCAGAGATGATTTTTCTTTTTAAGGCAT
>CAYWZU010000067.1:5620-11406 GCA_964462925.1 uncultured bacterium | reverse complement strand
TCGAAGAAAAGATCCTCGAGCTCCAAAACCGCAAAAAAGAGCTCTTAAAAGAAATCGTAAGCACAGACGAAGAAGTGATCTCCAAACTTACTTGGGAAGAAGTGCTTGAACTTTTAAAGATCTAACCTGTTTTTAAGAGCCATGGGTTTCGAGGCCGAGACCCATGGCTCTTGGTCTTGAGACTTTAGACTCGAGCGCTATGCCGCTTCTAGGATGTGTTAAACAAAAATTTGACAAAGAATCCTTAAAGCGCTTATACTTAAGATGTATGACTATATAGTAACGAGTCACTTCTACGGGGAAAAGCGCTATGGTCTCCTTTCAAAGTAATCCTTTCTACCAGCAGCAAAACCTGCAGGGCCAGATGCCAGAGACATCTGTAGATACTGAACAGCGCACAATGGGTGCAGCCCCGGCACGTCAAACGCAGAGAGCTTCTGGCAAGAACATATTTGAGACGCTAAAAAAGGCCACTGTCATTCGTTTTTCAAATATTGTTGCCTCATCACTGCCTGTTTTACAGAAGCCTACCCTTGAATCAAAACTTATGACGCAGCTTACAAGACCTAATCTCTCATTTACCGCATGCAATGCTCTCGTAGATAAAATGAGAAAAGCAGATCCAGCTGGCTGGCAAGAGCAAGTTAAAAATAAGATTCAGGGATTTGATCGCCCTGCTCTTGCAACCTTTGCACAAGCTTTAAAGCCAGGTAATTTGCGTGGATGTGACAGGCAGATGCTTAGCGTGCTGCTCAATGAGCTAGAGACTCGGTGTCAAACAGAGAGTCTGCAATTTCCAAGCGAGCTCAAAGAACTTCTTGCTGATATGAAGGGGGACAAGAACCCTCCTGGCGCTGTACGGTTAGAGGAGCTTAGTCGCGGTGCTGTTAATACCGTGTACAAATTCACTGAAAATGGAAAAGTGTATGTCTTTAAGCCAGATCCCTCAGAGTTAAAGGTTACAACAAAAGTAAAAGAGCGTTTATTTGGCACTGCAGTGGCATCTGGCATACCTCCTGGAGCTGGAGCACACCTTCCTCATAGGGCTGTTGCTAGCGATATTGTGGCAAAGCTTCTCAATCCCCAGGCAAGCGTCTCTGTAGAGACCAATTTTGCCGTCATAAATGGCCAGCGGGGCATTGTTATGGAGCTTGCAGGTGGAGAAAGCCCTGTTATAGAATCAAGAATGACCAAAGTTATTTCTCAGCTCTCCCAAGCCGAACAAGAACTAGTGGGTACATTTAGGGATTCAGGTGATCTGCAACAACTTGCTCGATATCTTGATGCTGAATTTGTAGAAATCAAAAATGACACATTAACCTCCGTCAAGTTTGCCTCAGGTTTTGACCCTGCTAACGCTGCAACTGCAGAGGGTCTTGTCGACCTTCAAATCATGGATATCATCACAGGCCAGTGCGATCGTCATCCAGGCAACTATAAAGTAGCTCCAGACGGATCTGTAAAAGCGATTGATAATGACTGCAGCTTTGGTGTTAATGCCATCCCAGATAAAGTAGATGTTCGCGGCCAGCGGGCGTTAATGGGATTTATTCCAAACAATGGTTCGTTAATGCTCAGGATGCCGCCTGTAGTCAATGAAGCGCAAAAGCAAAGAATCAACGACTTGTATAATAATCGGACAGAACTCAAAAAACAGCTTGGCCCGCACATCTCTGACGCGGAGATAGCTGCTACCATGACTAGGCTTGAAAAGTTACATGCTCACATAAATTCTAACGCATGCTATGTTTTATCACAGGGTGATAACTTTCTCTCTCCCGAAGCTGTAAAACTTATGAACCCCGACAATAGTTACTGGGCAAGAGAAGTTATGGTGCTTAACCCAGGCCAGAAAGGTGGCTGGAACAATTTGAGAAAAAGTTATCTTCCTGATGAACAAGCTTTGGGCGGGGCTGCTGCTACTTTTATTAAAGATCTCTAGAACTATGAGGAAAAATGAATCCAGCAAATAATGCAGCGCTTGATGCTTACTTTAAAGCGCAAGTCTTAGACGTTCCCTTTATTCCAAATGGATATGAACGAAGGATCAAAAAAGTTGAGGAGAACGTATTTGGTTCAATAGCTTCTGATAAACCTCTTTATGATCTTAATGCATTTCTTGGTGAGCTCCTCACAAGACCTGTTCAAGATTATGTTTTGACAGGTTTAGCAGAACAGGGTGTAAATGGGCGAGCCATCTGTTACTATGCGGTGCAAGGGCCTCTCGCCCTATTCATTCAGCTGCCTTTCGCACAAGCTATGGGAGGAAATCTTGCTGAGGAGCGAAAGCGTATCAATAATGCGTTTCAAGCGGCGAGGGATCTATTTGCGCAGTATGAAAAAAATAGCGATAAAATCGCTCCAGGCAAAAGGATGCTGGTTGTTATGAGTGATTTTCGAGGTAGCGGCTGCCAATGGATTGATGGCCAGCCTGGAAAAATCGATGAGGAAAAGTGGCTTAAAGAGTGGCCGCCTCTTTTTCAAGCTCGTGTGGAACTTAGTAAGCTAGCTAAATAATTATCTCTTAATCCTTTTTTATTGTATATTTTATACAATTTCATATATAATTTTATTATGAATTTTGTTTGTGAAACTCCGCCTCATCTTTCAAGGGGCCAATTTGCCGAACTTCAACCAAAATCTTGCGATAGCACCCTTACAAAAAGGGCAAAAGCTTTTATCGAAGATTCTGGCTATCTTACTACGCCTTTAAGCAAATCTCAGGTTGAAATTGCGACTGTTACAAAGGGAAAGACATCTGAGGTTTTAAAGGTCTTTACACCGACAAAATCTACAAATGGCATCTATCGCTGGAAAGTAGAGGTTTTAGAGAAGGACGAGGTGGTGGCTAAACGCCTAATTGGCAAATCCTGCTCTGTACGAAAGCGACTAAATTCCTACTTTACCTCTATTCGGGCGGGTCATACTGCCATCGCGAAAGCGGTGCTTCACGCATTAAAAAAAGATCTTTCTTCGAAAGGACTTAAGGTATCCTTTGGGGTAATTCATAATAGTGTCCCAGATGAGCTTTTAGGCCGGGTGGAAGATTTGATGATCAAAGTACATAAGGCAAGCTGCCCGCAGCATGTTTTAAATCAACGGGGAGGAGGAGGCGGAGCGTCTCGGCAAAAGCCTCTTAGTGAAAGAGATATAAAGCTTATATCGAAGGTGTCTCGCAATATACAGACTAAAAATCTGCCCAGCGCCGTCCCTTTTACTGTGGTAAAAGGTAAGATTCAACCGAAGCTTTCCCAAAAGCTCTGCCTTAAGCGAGGTGTTATCTACCATATTGAAAATGTGAGAGAGGGTAAGCATTATATTGGTAAAACTGAAGCTTTGTTTAAAAGACGTATCTCACAGCATGTCTCAGCTATTAACACAGCAAAGCGTCAAAAGAGTATCCATAGGGCAATATGTAAAAATCCTAAAGATTTTGTTCTGAGAGTCCTCTATACAGCCCCATCCTCACAGCGGCATGTCCTGCCAGCTATTGAAGCAGCTTATATACAGGCATTTCGCTCTCATGAGATCGAATATGGGTATAATAGCAATAAAGGCAGTCGTTTTACTAGAGCTTGATATTAAAAAATATAGTTTATATAATAAGCTCAAGAGCTTAAGAGGTAAACTATGTCTAGTATCGGGCCCAAAAATCCCTTTATTCCTCCAAATTCAGAGAACCTTCCAGCGAATAAAAAACAGGCTAAAACGAGCAAAATCTTGCCTCAAGAGCAAAATAGCGCTCCTTCTACGAAGCTTAAACAAGTTCTCCAGCCGCTGCAAAATCAAAAAGCAGAACTTAAGAAATCAGCTGAAAAAATTAAAAATCTCGAGTCTCCGCTACTGCCAAAAAAAGATGCGACCGGCAGCAATGTCTATCCGCTCACTTTAGAGTCAACGAATCCTCATGCAGTATTTAAACCTGGCAAATCTAATACGATGAAGGCCATTTTGTGTGCTAAGGTAGCAAAAATGCTCGATCTTAGAGACAGTATTCCAAAAACAATAGAGGCAACAGCGTCTCATGTCATAAGCAAAGGCGATTTAGATGATAAGGGCGAGGCAATTATTTATGAAAGGGCCCTGATAAATGATAAAGAGTATTTAGTTAACCCAAACGACTGCTTCGATATACGCTTTGTTGAAGAAAGGGCTGATGGAGGATGCAGAGTCAAATTAGCGAATAATCTCTGCTTAAAGCTGACAAAAGATGGCGACGGCTATGTGGCCCACCTTGAGCGAGAGGAGGAAGATGCTTCTGTAGATGATGAAAAAGCACCTTTTGATCGACAAAGAAATGACGATTTAATGAGCGAGGATGAGGCTTCTGGTTTAGAAGTGGTTTTTAACGAAAGAGCTGAGGATGTTTCGGATGATGAAAGGGATTTTATGTCCTTTGATGTCCAAAGGAATGTTAATTCAATTGATGATGAGGAAAGTATCGATGCAGAAGATGCGGGCAGGGGTGAGGATTCTCAATCAGATATAAGTGATGAGGAACTTGCTCAGGATGATGAAGAAGACTTTAATCCCGAAGATTTTGATGGACAAAGAGTTCTTTTTGCAAATGATCGGGAAATCCTTGTCTTTGAGGAGGGAGCTCATTTACTTCAAGAAGATGATGAAGGGGAATATGTGCAGAGGGGAGAAGCTCGATTCGTTCTGCATGATTCTGAAGACGAGGAAGGGGGCCACACACTCATTGGCCGGGATGTGGAAGGCTTTATACAAGACTGGATCCCAGATGTCGTAACAGAGATAAATGGTAATACAGTAGATACTCTAGTCCCATCAAAAACAAGAGATGCATTTTTTAGCATGATCGACACCAAGTCTTTTATGGAATCTCTGCTTCTTGCGATGCTTTTTCGCACTCAAGATGGTAAAGCATCTAACCTTGAAGATACGAATTTTCTCTTTATCAAATCAGATGATCATCTTCAGCTTAAACTAATAGATCTTGATGAAACATGGCCTACTACAAATGACCTGACAGATGATCCAGTGCTTGCAAAAAAGGGCGCTATTTGCGCGCTGCAACTTGGACTTATGGGATATCCTCAAGCTCATATGCAACTTGATGGAGATGAAAAGGCGCATGTAGTTGCACTACTGCAAAAAATTGAACAAAATCGAGATGGTATGCTTGCAGCACTTGATAAATACCAAGTGGATAGCTCTCGTACAGACCAAGTTAAAAGAGCTTTTAATGAGGTTCTAGATGGTTTTCGGTCCTTCAATACCGATCAGCCCTTTACACTCGCAAACTTAGTGTTTCACGTTTTTCCTGAGTACCGCAAGCAGTGGGACGCTTTAGAAAGCCTTGGCCTTCCACGTGAAGAAATAGCCAAGTGGGTTGGCAAGGCAACTGTAGAAGAAGTGATAGCCCTTCGTCAAAGAAAGAAGTAATCACAAACATTCTTTGACTTCCAAGCTTTCTTTCTTAAAGTCATTAAGATCAAGATTGAGATCAAGATCACTATATGATATGGTAATAACTGAACGACGTACACATAGGTTTTTATCATGTCTCTTCAGCAATTTTTTACGCAGATGGTTAATGCGTCAAATAGGCGAATGTCCAGATTTCGCGGGATGTTTAGTAGTGATATCGGTATTGACCTTGGTACGGCAAATACGCTTGTATTTGTACGCGGCAGGGGAATTGTGCTTGCGGAACCTTCTGTTGTAGCTGTAGATTCGATGACAAATGAAGTGCTTGCAGTAGGCCACAAGGCAAAATCGATGCTTGGTAAGACCCCAAGAAAAATTCACGCAGTTCGTCC
>CAYWZU010000067.1:0-5520 GCA_964462925.1 uncultured bacterium | reverse complement strand
AGCATGATTATCGACATTGGCGGCGGTACCACAGAAATTGCGATTATCTCTCTTGGAGGTATTGTAGAGTCAAGATCCATACGTATCGCAGGTGATGAATTTGATGAATGCATCATCAACTACATGCGCCGTACTTACAACCTGATGATTGGTCCACGAACTGCTGAAGAGATCAAAATTGCAATCGGTTCTGCATTTCCTCTTGGAGAGCATGAGCTTGAGATGGAAGTTAAGGGACGCGACCAAGTATCTGGCCTTCCTGTTACAAGAAGAATCAACTCTGTAGAAATCAGAGAATGCCTTGCTGAACCAATCCAGCAGATTATCGACGGCGTAAAGCTCACCCTTGAAAAATGCCCACCGGAACTTGCTGCAGACCTTGTGGAGCGCGGCATGGTTGTTGCTGGCGGCGGAGCGCTCATTCGCGGCCTTGACAAGGCATTAAATAAAGAAACAGGGCTTCCAGTTATCGTAGCACCAAATCCACTTCTTGCCGTATGCCTTGGTACTGGCAAAGCGCTTGAACATTTAGATAAGTTCAAAAAGAAAAGAGGCCTTGTTAACTAAATGTCTCTTGATAGCTGGATAAAAGAGGTTGAAGAGCTCTGCCAGCCTCAAGCTATTCATCTTGTAACAGGTGATGATACAGAAGCTTTAATGATCGAAGAGGCGCTCATTCGGTCCAAAACCTTTATCCCGCTCAATCCTAAAAAAAGACCCCGTAGTTTTCTTGCACGCTCAAATCCAGAAGATGTTGCACGGGTGGAAGATCGCACCTTTATCTGCACCAAAGATCCGCAAGATGCCGGCCCTACAAATAACTGGCAAGATCCAGTTGAGATGAAAAAAACGCTTAAAGAGCTTTTTAGGGGCTGCATGCAGGGCCGCACTATGTATGTGGTGCCCTTTTGCATGGGACCTCTAGATTCCCCGCACGCAAAGGTCGGGGTAGAAATCACAGATTCTCCCTACGTTGTTGCAAATATGAGGCTTATGACTCATATGGGAAAAGATGCTTTAGATCGTCTGCAAGATGGTTTTGTGCGATGCCTTCACTCTGTAGGCCGTCCAAATGAGCCCGATCTTTCTTGGCCATGCAATACAAAAAATCTCTATATTTCACACTTTCCGGAAACTTTAGAAGTCTGGTCGTTTGGATCAGGCTATGGTGGAAATGCGCTTTTGAATAAAAAGAGTTTTGCCCTTCGTCTTGCCTCGAAAATGGCCTTAGAAGAGGGCTGGCTTGCAGAGCATATGCTTATTGTCGGAATCACCAATCCAGAAGGTAAAAAAAGGTACTTTGCGGCATCTTTTCCAAGTGCCTGCGGCAAAACAAATCTTGCGATGCTCTCTCCCGCCCTCCCTGGTTGGAAAGTAGAGTGCGTAGGAGATGATATTGCCTGGATGCATTGGGGAAAAGATGGAAGGCTCTATGCTATAAACCCAGAATCTGGATTTTTCGGCGTAGCTCCTGGCACATCTCTAAAATCAAATCCAAGTGCAATTCGTTCTATAGATAAAAATGCCATCTTTACCAACGTAGCGCTGACTGATGATGGCGATGTCTGGTGGGAAGGAATGACAGAAAAACCTCCAGAGCATCTTATAAACTGGCAAGGTGCTGATTGGACGCCAAATTCTCTAGAAAAAGCAGCTCACCCAAACTCGAGATTTACCGTTTCCATAAAACAATGTCCTATCCTCGATGCAGACTATAATGCCCCACAAGGTGTTCCAATTTCAGGCATTATCTTCGGCGGCAGAAGATCGCATACAGTGCCTCTTGTTAGACAAGCCTTAAATTGGTCCCACGGGGTCTTTTTAGCTGCTTCTATGACATCGGAGATGACGGCTGCAGCAAAGGGGACAATAGGCAAGGTAAGGCATGATCCCTTTGCGATGCTGCCATTTTGCGGCTATAACATGGGTGATTACTTCAGCCACTGGCTTTCACAAGAGGTAGCAGGGAGAGAGCTTCCAGAAATTTTTTATGTAAACTGGTTCCAAAAAGATAAGGAAGGCAGTTTCCTCTGGCCTGGGTTTGGAGATAACATTCGCGTCATTAAGTGGATGTTCGAAGCTATAGACAAAACAGCAAAAAGAAAGCGGACTCCAATCGGGTTTATGCCAGCGCTTGATGGTATAGACTGTCAAAACCTTACACTTAAAGCTGGGGCTATGGAAGAGCTTCTCGCTCTAGATAATGAAGGCTGGAAAAAAGAGGCTGAGGAACTTGATTCCTATTTTGCCCTTTTTGGTGACAAGTTGCCAATTGCTATAAAGACCGAAACAGAAAATTTACTAAAAGCGTTTAATCCCTAATGTCACAAGAGCAATTTTTCAAGAAACGATCTAAGCGCTTAGGGTATCTTCTAGGTGTGAGCTGCTTTTTAAATATCAGTCTTCTTTCTTTTGGTATGTATGAGTGGAAAGAGGGTGGTTTTTCTTTTTTAGCAGTAAGCTCTTTTCGCCCTCAAAAATCAAAGCTTTATAGGCAAAACGGTACAGATTTGCCAACTCTTACAAAAAGCCTGCAAGAGCTAGACGAGCTCGATTTTCAAACCCTTACTAGCGTATTAAAAGATAACGCGCTTGTTGCTGAAGGCTATAGCAAACAGGCATTAGCGCTAAGTCTTCTTGCCCATAGGCACTACTTTGATGTGCAAAGGGCGCTTGGTCATCCAATACCCGTGAGACGGCTTTTTACCTATATTTCTGAAGAGATTGTTCTCTATCCTGACCTTGATGATAAAGATTTTCAAAAAGCGCATGAATTTGCAACTAGCGAACGTTTCCCAAAAACGTGCCAAGGACTTTTGCTGCAGCATAAAGAGATGCCGGATCCTCTCTTAAAAGAGACAATCTTGCAAACAAGTGAATACCGAACGGTTGAAATACTGCTCACAAGGGGTACAGATATCTCTCGTGATGCCATCTTTGATCTTCTTCAAAAAATAGACTATAAAGAAATTCAAAAGCTTCATCAAGAAATGCTTAAGGCGCAGGATTTCTCTCCAGAAGTCCGCCGCGGCTTTTTGATTGCGAATCTGCCACATTCAGCTGAAATACTGTATAAAACAGATCCTCGTTTTGCTGCCCATACGCTATCAGACAAGCAGGTGCTTTCACTTCTTTCTACACTTGAATCCAATCCCCAGTATGCCAAGGAGTACGCAGTTGAACTTTTGGATAGCCCCCGATCAAAGGCTATTTGGAATAGAGCGTATCTCTTTCTTTGCGATCAGCTGCAGCTCGATCCAAAACAAGAGACAAGAGACAGCATGTTAAAGAGATTTGGAAGAGTTCAGCCCAAAAAAGAAGCGCCTCCTGCTCCTCCAAAAAAGAAGGAAGAAGCTCCCGCACCAAAAACTCCTGCCAAACCCAGCGCTAAACCCAGCCCCAAGCCCGCACCTATCCAACCGCCAAAAGAAAAACTGCACGTTGTACAGCAAGGAGATACTCTCTGGCACCTCTCAAAGCGCTACGGGATAGATATACAAACCCTTAAGAAATATAATAAACTCTCATCCGATGCCTTAAAGCCTGGGTCAACCTTAAAAATCCCACCAAAAGCAAAGGATAAAAGCTAAAAGTTTTTTAGCCTTCCCTAGTCCTTCCAAGCCAAATCTATTGCCGTCAAAAGAAAAAGAGCACCTTTTGCAACAAGCGCAGCAGTGTCGATATAAGAACTCTTAAGAGATATAAAAGATTGTCGTCGGATTCCCTAAAGTGGGTTCGACATTGAAAATACCACTCAAAGCAAAGAAGTAAAGGCTAAATTTTTATCCTTTAGCCTTTATCCTTTAGCCTTTGGCTATGGGTGTACGTCGCTTCCTGCGGGTCTTCTGACCTCGCCGCGGCGTAGCCCTTCACGTTTTACTTCAGCTTTGTGAAGACGTCCTTTCATAGTATAGTCATCACCGCCACGCTTTCCACCAACAATACCACGTGGGTAGTGCTGGGAGCTGCGTGAGCGCATATCAAACTTGCATACGAGTTGATTGATCAAACGGTCGACTACGATGTGTGATGTTTTTTCTTTTGGTGCAAGCGGGGTTCTCCACGCAAAAAGCGCGGAAATGCCGAGCACCGCAACTGAAAGTGCAAAAATGGTCGTCTTTGTACTCTGTTTCATACCGTCCTCCTTAAAAAGGGTATAAAAACTTGCTTCTCAATAGAGATTCAAACAAAATGCAGCAACATGAATAACGCATTGTGAATTTATTTGCAAGCACATATGAAAATTTTTCCAATTAGTGCCTTGAAAAGCTATTGTGAGGGTGTTTTAAACCAAGGGTTGCATTTTGCAAGTCTTTTACTTGTAAGCCATAATGCACGAAAAAAAGGCTCATTTTTGAATGTCTGAAGTGCATATTGAGAGCAGCTTGGACTAAAACGGCAGCATGAACCAAGAAGTGGGCTAATGCAAAGTTGATAAATTCGTATCAGAAAGCAGGCGATATGTTTCATGCAAAATGGGCAATACTTAGAATAACTTCGATAACAATCAACCAGATGATGATCCATTCAAGCTTGCTTGAATGTTGGTGATTGAGCTCGTTTCCAAGCATTTCAAAAAGATCATGAACAATATCAAGGCGTTGATTAAGAACTTCTACCCTCGTTTCGAGTTCAAGGTGGTTTGCAATCATTACATAGAGTGGTTCAAGTTCTGAGTGGTCCCAAAAAAATTCTGGCACGTCGAGTATGTCAAAGTGCAAATTCACTGAGCTTCTTTCTAGAAAAAGCTCTCCCATTTTTTTGCGAATTTCCTTTTTTGAAAGGGGGATTTTACCGCGAAGCGCAAGCTGTTCTGGAATATTTTTAGTTTTATCAATCGTCTTTTGAATTAAGGCTTCAAAGGTTGCGAGCCGTACTGACTGAGCAAGTCCATGCGATATGGCAAGTCGAGAGAGGGCATCTGTGTCTGGAAGTTCTATGACCTCTTCAGTAATGCTTGCAGTATGGCCGAAGGTAAAGCTCATGAGTTCGCATTCGTAGATTATCTGCGCATCATTTTGAAATTCTTTGAGCTGAATTAAAAATTCTTGTTCTTCATCGACGTTAAGTCCCCACATAACGACAGCGCCATATGGAAAGCAAAATACATCTTTAACATCATCGGAGTGGCCGGACCTTCCGTCGAGTTCGAAGTGGACAACGTCCCTAAAGAGATTTGCCTTGTAGCGTGCTTTGAGGGCATCTTGAAGGCGTCTAATGTTATAGCTGGTAGCGGTGCAGTAGGCGACGCATCGCATGGGTGAAAGTGAACCTTGAGTCATAACACAAAAATTATCATAACGCGGGCAATAAAGTAAAGAAGGGACGAAAAGGACATAGAGGACCTAAGGGACCAAAAGGAGAGATGTTATGTCCTTTTGGTCCTCTAAGTCTCTTTCGTCCTTTTGGTCGTTTTGTCTTTTTTGGCTTGCATGAAAATCGCAGAGTTTTGTAAGCTATTTCCCATCATGCGAAGGTGGCGGAATCGGTATACGCGCTACTTTGAGGTGGTAGTGAGGG
>CAYWZU010000066.1:0-11451 GCA_964462925.1 uncultured bacterium | reverse complement strand
CCGTTGCACCAGTTGGTCCGGTTGGGCCAGTGGGCCCGGTTGCACCAGTTGGTCCGGTTGGACCAGCAAGTCCCGCACTTGGACCAGTAGGGCCTATAGGGCCTTGAGGACCTGTGGGGCCAGTCGCTCCTGTTGGACCGCCAGGCGCGCCGGTTGGACCAGTTGGACCGCGCGGACCAGTTGGACCCGTCGGGCCTTGCGGGCCTGTATAGCCTTGAGGACCTACATCACTCGGTGGACATTTTTTGCAACTACTTGAAGATGTCGATGACGAATCTTGTTTTACCATTTTTTTTCTAAGCTTGCCTTCTTGCTGAATCTCAGCATAAATAGGCTGTGAGAGTATTAGAAAAGCTAAAACTAGCTGTTTAGATTTCAACATCGCGTCACTCCATTCGGTTGCGATTTAATAAATTAAAGCTAGTAAAATTGAAATGAAACTTTTTTTGCAATCAGAAATTTCTAGAACGGAAGGTGTGCCAAAGCATTTTTGAAAGCGGCACGAATTTCTCATTTTGTGCGGCAAGCTTTTCTTCAAATTCTTCGAAAGTGTGCCACTGCAAGAGTGGATATTCAAGACTATCGGAATCGAGCATTTCCTGCTCTAATAGATTGACTCGAATGAGAAGGCCTATATCGTAGATTTGATCCTTAGGACTGTAGAAGAGACCGAGCGGGCGGACTTCCTCAACTTTTTTTTCTGAAATTTTTGCTTCTTCAGCTAGCTCCCACATTGCTTGCGCAATAAAATCAACCTCGCCTTGCATATAGGCACGAGCTTCAATACTCCCCGAAGGAACGCACTCAAAAAAGCCGCCATAATGTGCAAGGCTTGCGTCGCGTATTCCTACTAGAATATTGTAATTGCATATTGCAAGTCCGCTTACACCAACTGGATAAATTTGCAGAACTTTTTGGATCTCTGGATCATAGCGGCTTGCAATATAGTGACGATAGCTTACAAAGCGGCCGACTATCTTTCCTTCACTATGCGATGAAAGGCTAAAAATCAAAGAATCAATAAGATTCTTTTTTTGTTTTGCCTTTTGCCATATTTCTTCGATCTGTCCTTCAAGTGCAAGTGAACTATCTGCAAGTTCTGGCTCAGCTAAAATAATCTGAAGCTTTTGTGAAAAGGGAAAGTGTATAATTTCATTACTACTTGAAGTCATCTTGCTCTATTCCTTCTCCGACTGAGATATCACGAGTAGCTAACTTACCTACAACTTGATCAATACATCGAGGCGCTATTCCAATTTTCTGTTTGCCAGGTCGTAATATGGCTATATTTTGGTCCTCAACAAAACGATCCCCCTTTTTAATAGGACGAATTGCCTGAATACCTCGCCTTGCAAAGGAGTAAAGCTCCATCTCTTCTTTAGCAACTTGCTTTATCTGAGAGCCAAGCATCACCTCAGCTTGCCTAATTGCAGCGCACATTGCCTTAAGCTCATCCGGCTCTACTGCAAAAGAATGATCGGGGCCAGAGAGCTTTTTAGAAAGGGTAAAGTGCTTCTCTACTACCGTCGCGCCAAGAGAAATTGCAGCGACGGGCGCAATAACGGGATCTACGCTGTGATCTGAAAGGCCAGTAGGCACCTGGAAGTAGGATCTCATCCAAGCTATTGCAGCAAGGTGCATACCTGCTGCATGTGCAGGATACTCTGCGCAGCATTGCAGCAGTGTAAGATCTACACCGCCAAGATCTTTATAGTAGCGAGCTGCCCACTCAATATCTTCAATCTTGGAAACTCCTGTGGAAAGATAGAGGGGCTTTTTACTTTTAGCAGCAAGTTCTAGCAGCCGAATATGTCCAAGCTCATAGGATCCTATCTTATGCCGTTTTACATAGGGATCAACTGCTAAAAAATCCTCTTTTGAAAATGGTGTCGCCATAAACTCTATACCGACATCTTCTGCCCTCTTTGCAAGGCGCGGAATCATCTCATAGGGCATGCTAAGCTCTTCAAAGATATCTTCCATCTTTGTAGCAATACCCATTTTTTCCATATAGTCAGCAGATCCTGCATTTGGTACATAGAGAGTCTTTGCACGAAAAACCTGAAATTTTACAGCATCGCATCCAGCCTCTTTTGCAACTTCTATCATCTTGCAGGCCTGATCAAAATCAGTTGAATCATTTCCAGATATGCGCCAGTTTGATCCTGCTTCTCCTATAATAAAAGCCTTCTTAGAGGACATTTTGTAAAACTCTTTTGCGTAGAGTTTAAGAACATTCCCCTTCTTCTCAAACTCCTTTTCAAAGACAAAACCAGCCTTTTCAAATGCCTTTATTGAGGCGCTATTTTCAGGCCTTATTTCTGCATAGAGCTTGCTATAGCCTTGCTCTGAAACAAATTTTGAAACCTCCTGTAAAACCTTCGATCCAATGCCCTTTCCACGATATTCTTCAGGTAAAACAATAGATATTTCTGCCGCCTCTTCGTAAGGATCAAAACCCACAAAGGCAACTTGCTTTCCATCCATCCATGCAATGAGAGGGGGAAGATCCTTGAGATAAAAATACTTCTTAAAATAGTCCCAAAAAGCATCCTCTGACATAGGCTGCTGATTGATAGACATCTTCCTAGCATGCTCATCGGATCTCCATGTTAGGAGGAGTCTCGCATACTCTTTTGTTCTACGAGCTAGTTCAAATGCGATCATATAAATCCATTAAAGTGATGCAGTCTTGCATAGTAAATTCAGGCTTTTTGGGGTAGAGCTCTTCCAGAAGCTTTTTTATCACTACAAAGTCCTCTTGAGTGTCTACAGTAAGTCTGTACTTTGATTGATCAACAAGCTGCTGCATGTTCGCGAGCCTAAACAGTTCTGGATGCTTCCATATGTATGGAGTGACATGTTCCTTATCATAACTCTCGGTTGCTTCATAAAAAGCCTTTTTAAGGGACTCTGCTCGGACAATCTCAAAATCCATTCCGTGGGCAAATGTACGCTTATGACAAATAGAGAGGTAATCGAGTGCTTCATAATGCTCCCAGAAACAACTCATCCCCTTATCAAGAAGATCTGGGTCAATGAGGGGGCAATCAGATGTCACGCGAACTACAACTTCGAGGCCAAAGGCATCGATAGCTGCAACGTAGCGAGAGAGTACGTCCTCTTCACTTCCGCGGATGCAGTGGACACCCTCTCGGTCGCAAAAATCGACGATTTTTTGATCATTTGGATTTGTGGTAGTAGCAACGACAATGCCATGTACGTTTTTTACACGTCTCAGGCGCTCTAACTGGTAGGAAAGAAGCGGCTTTCCTAAAACCTCTTTAAAAATTTTGCCGGGAAGACGAGTTGATCCAAGGCGTGCTTGGACGACAATCATGCAAGGTACAAAAAAGCTAGGCGTTGTATAGCAAACATCGGGTGAAAAAATCATACACCTGACTGTATCAGGCTGCCTTTTTCTTTGCACCCTTCATATCGCGAAGCATAGCTCTTCGCCTGCCTTCAGCAGTTTGCACTCTTTTAGGCAGAACTTTTTCTATTTTTTTACCTTTTTCAGGTAATTTATTTTCTTTCATAATAAATTCCCCTTAAATCTCAATTACATACTACTAATTATATAATATTAAGTAAAGGAAAATATTTCGTAGGCAGAAAATGAGCATCCTGCTAGTGTTGGCCTATGACTCGAATAGAAATTGATACACTCCTAAGCAGCTGGGATAGGCTCGCACACCGAGACCCAAAAGATCTGTTTCTTGCCACAAGAGATGGCGTAATGCAGTTTGAAAAAAAATGGCAAAGAAGCTTTTGGCAAAAAATTATTATCTTCATCTTTGGGGAGAGCTCAAATGAATCTTTTAAGAGCCAAGTTGCAAAAATTGCCGAATTTTTTGCCTCTCATAAGCAGCAAATAGGTGATAACGAAAAAAAGCTGATCGATCGCATAAATACACTTGGCCGCTACATCTATAAAAAACGATATGATAAAACCTTTTTTCTTTGCCCTAAACCAACCCTTGCAAACTTTCAAATTAGGATCTCTTCAGTTCAAGATACCCTTATTGAACCCGATCTGATAAAACGCACACTTGCAAATCCTAGTAGAAAACGGTGCTGGCTTAATAGCTGCCTTAAATACTTTGCAGCTACTACTTTTTACGATAAGCTTCTTACCACCCACGTAGCCGATGAAGAGCTCGAGCCTCTTCGAAAAGCGCTTTTTCGAGTGGTAGAAGGCCTGCGTAAAAACTGGAGCCAAACTGTCATCGAAGCCCTCTATGCGGAACTTATTCAGACCATTGCTCAAAGCCCATTTTATGACTTTCTTACAGGCCAAAGAGATGCGGAAGAATTTATACAGCAGCTTGAAAACAATTTTCAGACTGCAAAACGCGAAGAAATTACATACGTAAAATTATACAGGAGCTTTGACAAGAATATCTCAAAAGCAGGCATTCTTGATTCTACAGACAAACTGCGAGTAATCCCAAGCGATGACATCCGTTTTGATCTTGAAAATTCCTATATGGCAGAAAGTGAGGTCGAAGGTGTCAGAGAATATATTGCAGGAAGAAAACTTATTGAAAATGCACCTCCTATCACCCTCTATAGCCACGAGCGCGTAACTCACTACCCTACCCTTTTTGAAGTATCTATCAAACGGGTACAAGACTTTGACGTACTCGACAATAACGGCTTTATCACATCAGCAGAAATCGCACTTGATAAAAACGCAACTATTACTCTGACAGAGTATGTCCCAAATGCAAATGCCCTAAAGGCAAAACCTCTAAACCTTGTTACATATAAAGTGATGGCAGCAATCGAGCGTACAGGCATCACCTCTCAAGATGGCCACTATGTCACCCACATTCGCTCAAGTGATGACTTTATCACCACCCATAACGATGGCGAAATCATCAAAAATCAGCCCTATCAGGTGTTTGCGACAGCATCATCTCTCATCCTACAACTCATACAGCGTACTCCTATTAGATAAGAGTGATCATAAACCGCTTTTGCGAACTTCACCGAGCCGCTTAAATAAAAAGGGATTTATTGCAATTGAGATAATGGCACAAGCAACAAGCACATCATATGCAGGATCTGGAAGAATTTGGTAGCGATTTGACTCTTCTGCCAAAATAAAAGATAACTCACCAATTTGGGCAAGAGCGACAGCAACTGTGAGCGCCTCCCCTTTAGTTCTATGAAAGCCTTTCGCTATGAGATAAGCAGAGAGCGGTTTTATAATAAGTATTATTGAAAGGGTCGCTATAAAGAGCGGAAAGCTCGCAAATACTGCTTTTAAGTCAAAAAGCATTCCCATCGCGAGGAAAAAGAGGACAATAAAGGCCTCTTTAATCGGCAAAATATGTGAGTTTATTTTATCGTGCATGTTTACTTCACCTATGACAATGCCTGCCAAAAAGGCGCCGATTACAATCGATATCCCAAAGCCAATGTTCGCAAGCTCTGTAAACATAAAGGCAAGAGCAAGAACAGTAATCGTAAAAAGCTCTCTGGATCGTAGTGCTTGGACTTTTTCAAGGATAAATCTAGCAAAAGGCTTGCCAGCAATAAAGAGCAGATAAACGAGAAGGAAAAACTTAAAAAACACAAACACAAAGGAGGCAAGAGCACTCAAGAAAAGCTTGCCTTGACCGAAACTGCCTTCCGCAAGAGTTGGAATAAGAACTAAAGAGACAACAGCAATCTTATCTTCTATAATAAGCCAGCCCATGCATAACTTGCCCTGCGTAGTATCCAAAAGCTTATTGTCAGCAAGCTGCCTTACTAAAACAACGGTTGAGGCTATGCCAAGACATATACCAAATATAAGTCCTGACTCGAGGCTATAGCCAGCTGCAGCAAAGAGCAAAAGACCAAAAATCGTGATGACTGCTGTCTGCAGAAAGCCGCCTGGCATAGTTACCTTTTTTGCTCCGAGAACATCTCTCCAGTGAAACTGCATCCCGACACTAAACATCATGAGGATCACCCCAATTTCAGCAACACTCTCGGCAAGCTTTATGTTTGCAGTAAAAAATGGAGAATAGGGACCAATAAAGAACCCTCCGACAAGATATCCAATAATCGTTGAAACGTTAAATCTACGGGCAATATAGCCAAAAATACTTGCGCTCAAAAAGCCAGCAGCAAGGAGCGTAATCAAATTTAAGTTAAGATGTTCAGTAACCATAACCTCTTGTTACTACAGAAATACCTTATTTACAAGTAGGAGGTTCAGCTTTCGACAAAATGCATGATTAAAAGCTCTTCTCCACACTATAAATGAGGCTGAGAGGTAAATTCCTTAAAGAGGTAGTCAGCAAAGGCTCCTCGTGTCTTGCTATCACGAGAGATTGCCTCTATGTAGGCACTTTCTGATCTGATGTGATGTGCCGGAAAGCCGCCACGAAGTAGTATGGCATTCATAAATGCTCGAGCTACATTGCCATTGCCGTCAGAGAAAGGATGGATTCGTACAAGTGTGCAGTGAACCCATGCTGCCAAAGCTATAGGATGGACATCTTTCTTTGCTAACCTCTTTAAGGTAAAAACGAAGAATCTCATCTGCTCAATGATCTCTTCAGGCATAGGGGGAAAATAGACAAGTTTTTCCCACACAGCTTTTTCCTCAAAGGATAATCCCCTCTGAATGGATCCTCGATCGACAAGATGTTTTAGGTTTTTTGCAGAGCTTTTGAAGAGCGCTAGCTCTTTCTCTGTTGCACCAAGAGTTAGAAGTTTTTCGCGAAGGGCATCATAGGATCTAGGCGTAGACTCATCATGAAATACAAGAACCTCCCATTTTCGGAAGTCACCTACAGAATGCAGCTCGTCAATATTTTCTGCTGGAATATCCTCATAGAGAACGCGGTGCAGGTCTTTGATAAATCGTAAAAGCTCTGCTATGCTTTTGTTAAAAAAACAAGGGTCCTGAACCATTTCTTCAGAGAGTTTTTCACACATACGTTTAAAGTTTTGGGTCCGTTTAGGGTTAATCCCCACACGTACCTTAACCATCGTATCCCTCGTTTCCCCTAAACCTAGCAAGTAGCCTTTTCCTCGAAAAGCTTGTTCGCTATAGGCAAGCTTTTCTAATTTATTCTCATCAATTACTTCGCGGGCCTGCTCGCAAAGTACTTCGCACTCATCAGCTTTTGCTAGTTCGCAGCCGCAGCTGCCATTATCTACGAGGAAAAATTCGCTAAGCCAAGTAGCTTCCCAACAATCGGGAAATTGCTTAATAGGTGCATTTGAGAAGGGAGTTAACCCTTTTGCCTGTTCAATATACTCAGCTATGCCGGCAGGCTCTAGAAGAAGATCTGCGTAGCCTGCGAGAGCATTCTTTGTGCAGATCGTTTCAGCGAGAAAGTGGCATTCAGCGCTCGTATTTTTCACAATAAGGCACTGCATTTCACTTGTAAGAGATGGCCCATACTGCCTCTCGGGAGGTGCAAGTGATGTTAAGTCGTGGCAGGAAATCAGAGATCCGCCTTTAAGCCTACGAGGAATCGAGGCTCCAGATGCAGTTAGGAGACAGGCAAAAAAGAGTGCTGATACTTTCTTAGCAAGCGGCGATAGGTCGCAAGTTTTTGGCAGAGCAAGAAATGAAAATAGGGAGGTACAAACCGAATACATGCTGTTCATTCTATCGAAAAAAGCTCTTGTTCATATTTTTCTGGAGCAAAGTCATCGCCTTGAGGAAGGGATTTTCTGATGTGTTTACAGAAGGCTTGGTAGTCTTGCTGGGTCCATTCAAACTCCTCTATCGTTCTCCTGAAATCATGCGGGTCAAAAGCTCTTGCCTGCATTATTGTGAGGAGCGATACAATGCGACGAAACTGTTTGCTATCTCGAATCCTCTGGCACTCTTCAGTTGTTATGTTAAAAGTAGCGTTAAAGATAGTTTTACCAAAGGCTATTACCATTGCTTTTAGCTCTGGGTAGTTAACCTTAAGAAATTTCCTAATATCCTCTACATAGAATCGAGCTCCAGCTTCTGTAAGGACATGAAACTTCCAATCTCCATCTTTTGTTTTAAATACGAGCATATGAGAAAGGAGCTTCATTGCCTCTTTCCAGTCCTTTCGAGGCGATATCCTATCAATTGAAGGTATATAGAATTCTGGAAGTTTCGCATCGTGGATGCCTACAACTTTGAAGCGCTGAACGCCCTTACTCATCTTTACTTCATTTTCGAGGCTATCATCTGCCCATATCTTTCATATGGAGTAATTGTATCGGCACCAAGTTCTTTTTCTTCGATATGTACCTGAACATGCTGGTGATGGTGAAAGCCTACTTGATGCAGCCCTCCCTTTTCAGATGAATCTAGGCGATCGAGCATTCGAGCTGTCTGTCTGATAAGTGCATTTATTTGCTCTCTAGAGTCTTGTGGAAGCTCCTGAAAAGAAAGCTCGAGCTGGTTAAGTGCGTTATTTACATACTCTCTGAGCTCTTTTCCGCTGTTTCGTTCATCATTTGGCTTATCATAGAGATCCCATGGCCTACTTGGCGCGGCTGGGCAGAGGTATGAAAGCGATGATTTATTGCAGGGTGAATACCAATCGGATGTCTTTACTCTCTTCCAGGCTATAGCATGAATTGCAGCGTCAATTCCTTGTTTTGCTCGCTCAACCATCTTTGATCTGGATTCATTTGCCATATTTCGAACAACCCAGCGCATGGCTTTTTCTACATCAAATTGCTGATCATTTGGTGAAATAGTGCTCCAAAGGTCAGACATAGCGCACCAAAAAAGCGTTTGGGCATTAAGCAGTAAAATCTTTCGTGCACGCATAACTGTCTGCAAAACCTGGCTAAGGGTGACATTTTTATGCAAAAAGAGGGCGCACCGTGCTGTAAAGTCTAGATCTGGATAGTCTCTCCCTGTCGTTTGCCTCAGCGGAAATGCTGCAATAACTTGCCCTTCAGCTTCAGATCGAAGATTGGAAGGCACTCGAATTGTTTTTTCATCCTCCCACGTTATCCCATGTCGTTTTAAGCCTTTTTCCTCAGCAACACTACATACTGCCTGAATAAGTTCTTCTGGGCTAAAGTTTGCAAAGATACCCTGATCAAAAAAGGCGCGAAGATTTTCAAACTCCTCTTTAGGCACCTTTCTTGCCATCTCTTCAAAAAAGGCTTTTGGATGGCTCCTATCGTTCATGAGGATGCCTTTAGTATTGCGATTGAGCAGTACTGCTACTACCTCTGCCACAAATTCTGTATTAAGAAGCTCCTTATCTTGCTCTACAACAACAGGGTAAATCTCTGGTATTCCTACAAAAGCGGACATCCTGACGCTCATAGTAAAGCCAAGCGCCATCTCAGCCGCTGTTGATTTTGCGGCGCTTCCATGAAACTGTATAGACGGAAGTGCATGCAGTTTGAGATAACGCTCTACAAGCCAGCTATTACTTCTGTGGCCGCTGAGAAGTTTTGCAAGCTCGCTATCTGAGACATTTTTCATCCGAAATTCAGGATCAGCAAAGAGCTCTTGAAGCTTTGTTTCAACAAAGGTCACTTTTTCTTTTTTAAATAATGAGCTTTCATATTCTACCCGAATTCCAGTTACAACTTCTGGGAGAAAGAGCTCTCGCACCCCTTCTTCAAAAGCTTTTTGAATGGTAAGAAGCGATACAAGCATAGCATCGCTAAAATGAGCACTCGTTGGCCGCCCATCATGTCTTGGGGCTGCTGTTTTGTCACCTGGGTGAATAGAGTCGCCAAATTCCTTTCCAAGAGTAAATGCACTTGTATAGGGCATATGAAGGTGGATTGCCGCTTTTGCAAGGATGCATAAATCTGCAAGGGCTTTGTTTGTTGCTTCAAGCTCTAAAAGACGCCCATGCCTTGGACCGTTAAGGGGACTTCTCAAATACTCTTCAAACCAGTCAAGTCCTACAAAAAACCTATAGCTCTTAAAAAATGAAACAGATGCCTCAAGGTCGCCCCCAAGCTTATACGCTTCAAGATAGATATCATGATGTGAAAGAGGAACCTGCTCTTTAAACTCAAAACTACGTACGGTTACTTCATGTGCGTCGCTATTTTCTTGGCATTCATCTTCAAGGAGAACACCATGCATCTTTACGTATTCCAGAATTTCATCTATTAGAACCATATGCAAATAAGCATCCTGGTCACCCTTCATACGGTAGTGATAGCAGTTCATCTTGGAAGCTGTATGCAAGCTATGCCAGGTAGATGCTTTCATTAAGATCGTTCTCTCCTGATCCACATGCCAATTCTTTAGCTTATCCTTTAAATCTGAAAGTTCTTTTCGGGTCCAGAGATGCTCTACATCTCTGTCTAATAATTCAACTCGCAGGTTATAGGCATCTCTAAGGATAGCAGGCAAAAGCTCTACGCTTTGGTGGTAAAGATCTGCTGTATTGCTAACGCAGGGCATCTTACCCTTACGAATCAGGAACATGCAAAGAATTGGTATAAGCAGGGAGGTCTTTCCGCCTCCACCTGCAAACTCAAGGAGAAGATGGCGTATCTTCCTATGATCAATAGCTTCTCCAAGGCTTGAAAAAAGCTTTTTAAGGATCCTTGTCTGATAGGATGTTGGCTCCTTGCCTGTGGCTGCAGCGTAAGCAAGAATTTCTGGATATTCTCCCGGATTATATTCTCTTTTCCTAAAGAGCACATCTCCTAGAGTATAGCTTGACCCTTTTGCTGCTTCTATCTCATGGAGTTGCTTGAGCTCAATCTGCAGGCCTAGATATTCAATCGTTTTTTGATAGATGAGATCGAGTGTTTCCTTAGAAAGGGTAGGGTTCTTAGCTAACAGAAGTTTATTATTTTGATAGAGAAGCGCTGAGAGCGCATCTCTTGTTGTGAGCTTTGGAAGCTGCTCTGCAGATATTAGCGCAAGAAACTCTGATAAGGATGCCTCGTGGGCAGTATTAAGCAGGTTGCTAATAGTGCTCTCAAGTGCTTGAATTCGTGTCTGAATTCGACCTTCTCTTTCGCGAAGATCAAGATCTATATCACCTTTAGAGACGTGAACTGAGCGCTTTTTTGTTTTAAGGCTTTTAAATGCCTCGTTTAAACTGTCGATAAGCCTCATTTCTATTTTATCTTCACTTGTCCAGGAAGCTACTGGCCAAAAGGTCTTCTCATCGAAGGGAAAAATAGACTCCTCAACAAAACATCTCTCATATAAATCTTTTGCTGGCCATTGAGGAAATGCCTCATTAGACACTTGAGGTACGCACCATGGCAAATAGGGAGCTTTTGCAAGAAGTGGAGGTTTAGCACAAGGCGGATCCTGCGCTATTTTTGAGAGGGATCTTTTTGGAAACAGGGTGTATTTTTCTTCTTTTTCTTTAACACGCTTGCCTGCTTCTAGTACACAAGAGCTAACCTTATGCGTGCCAGGAAAATCTTTAAAACGCCCTGGATCATTCAACATAAGGATAAGAAGTTGAAGAAGGAGCTTGTCGATGAAAGAGGAGCTAAGGTTAT
>CAYWZU010000065.1:0-11632 GCA_964462925.1 uncultured bacterium | reverse complement strand
AGGGATATTTTGATGTATACTCAGTAGGATTTTTTGTGAGTAACTTATGCCTGAAATGCCTGAAGTTCAAACAGTTGTTAATGACCTTTTGCAAGCCAAAATTGTTGGTAGCACCATAGAGCGCGTTGAAGTTTTTTGGAAAAAAACGCTTGTGGGCTGTGATGAAAAGAGCTTCAATAAACTTGTACATAATCAAAAAATTTGCGGACTGTCTCGGCGCGGAAAATATATCCTATTCGAGCTTCAATCAGGACTATTTATTTCTGTGCACCTACGCATGACAGGAAGATTACTTCTAAGTCAGGCAGCGCCAGAGCTTTCCCCATACATTCGTCTTCGAGTCCATCTAAAGGAAAATGCCACACTTGATTTTTATGATACTCGCAAGTTTGGCAGGTGGGAACTAGCAAATGATGTAGCCACACTTGTTGGCCATATAGGCCCTGAGCCTTTAGAAAATCCAGAGCTTGCCACTACCCTCTATGAAATGATGCAAGCACACAAAAGGCCCCTAAAGAGCCTGCTCTTAGATCAGTCATTTTTAGCAGGTCTTGGAAATATTTATGTTGATGAGGCCTTGTGGGACGCCTGTGTACATCCGCAAACCCCTGCAAACGCCGTATCAAAAAAAGAGGCTAATCTACTGTACAAAAGCATCTGCAAGGTTTTGAAACGGGGCATAGAGTCGCAAGGAACAACTCTTGGTACCGGCAAAACAAACTACTACCGACTCGATGGTACAAGAGGTGAGCATCAGACAAAATTACTAGTCTTTAGACAGACCGGCAAGCCATGCCCCGTTGCGGTACTACAATCACAAAACTTATAGTTGCACAAAGGAGCACACATATCTGTAGCCACTGCCAAAAGCTAGCTAAAAAGTAAGTATGGTGAGTATTGTGCTAAATCTTCTTTTTCCTGTAGATAGAGCTATAGGAGAAATTTTACTATGTATACTGACCCGCTACAGAATGTCTATGATATTTATCCCCATCCATTAGATGCCCTCTTTCATCCCAAATCTGTGGCAGTAATTGGTGCAAAAGATACTGTCGGAAGTGTTGGAAGAACGCTCCTTCTAAATCTTACCTCATCTGGATTTGCCGGCAAAATCTATCCTATTAATCCTAAGCGATCTGAAGTGCTTGGCATCAAGTGCTATCCAAGTGTAAAAGAAGTCCCTGAAGAGATAGATCTTGCAATACTTGTAACTCCAGCAAAGACAATCCCTGCCCTTGTTAAAGAATGTGTAGAAGCTAGAGTAAAAAGCCTTATCATTATCTCTGCAGGATTTAAAGAGCTTGGATCAGAAGGACTTAAGCTTGAAGAAGAAATTTTAGCTACAATCAAAGATAAAGAAATCCCCATTATTGGGCCAAACTGCCTCGGCGTCATGAATCCCCTTGCCAATCTCAATGCAAGTTTTGCAAAGGGTATGGCACTTAGCGGTAATATTGCGTTTATCAGCCAATCAGGCGCTATGTGCACAGCTGTTCTTGACTGGAGCCTTACTGCCCACCTTGGATTTTCTGCATTTGTCTCTATTGGATCTATGATCGATGTGAACTGGGGTGATCTCATACGCTACTTTGGCTCAGATCCAAATACAAGCAGCATCCTTATCTACATGGAAACAATTGGAGATCCAAGGGCCTTTTTATCTGCCGCGAAGGAAATATCGCTCGATAAGCCTATCATTGTCATTAAGCCCGGAAGATCTCAAGAGGCAGCTTCTGCTGCAGCATCGCATACAGGATCTCTTACCGGAAGTGATGAAGTTTTTGATGCCGCGCTCGAGCGTGTTGGAGTTTTGCGCGTAAATACTATCTCAGAGCTCTTTGACATGGCAGAGGTGCTAGGAAAGCAGCCTCGACCAAAGGGAAGAAACCTCCAAATCATCACAAATGCTGGAGGCCCCGCGGTGCTTGCAACAGATGCTGCAATCATATCTGGAGCAAAAATTCCGCCTCTTACAGAAAAAACTAAAGATGAGCTAAACACCTTTTTGCCAGATGCCTGGAGCCATGCAAACCCTGTCGATATTTTGGGAGATGCAGATGCTGAGCGCTACGCAAAAACACTCGATGTGCTCTCAAAAGATACAACATCTGATGGCCTTTTAGTTGTACTCTCCCCTCAAGATATGACAGATCCTACAGGAACGGCTGAAGCCCTTCGCCATTTTGCAAAAATTAAGGGAAAACCGATTCTTGCGAGCTGGATGGGAGGAGCATTTGTAGAAGGCGGAAAAGAGCTTCTTACAAAAGCGCGCATTCCCACCTTTGACTTTCCCGATAGCGCAGCAAAAAGCTTTGCCACAATGTGCCAGTATAATGAAAACCTCAAAAGCCTCTACGAAACTCCCGAGCCGATTCAGATGCAGGAGCATCCAAAATATAAGGAATCAGAAAAAATCATAGAGAAAGCAAAAAGCGAAGGAAGACTGCTGCTCAATGAATTTGAATCTAAAGAAATTTTGCGAAATTTTGGCATACCTGTCGTCGATACGTTTGTCGCAAAGAGTGAAGAGGAAGCTGTAGCGGATGCACAAAAAATTGGCTTTCCGGTTGTGCTTAAGCTCTTTTCAGATACGATCACCCACAAAAGCGATATTGGCGGCGTAAAGCTAAATCTTACTGATGTTGAAGCAGTAAAGAAAAGCTTTAATGAGATTAAGAGAGTAGCAAAAAATGGCTTTCAAGGCGTAACTGTTCAGCCTATGATTAAGCTAAAAGGCTTTGAGCTTATTTTAGGCGCAAGTACTGATCCACAGTTTGGCCCTGTGCTCCTTTTTGGAACTGGCGGCGTCATGGTAGAGATATACAAAGACCGAGCACTTGGCTTTCCCCCTCTCAATCGCACCCTTGCCCGCAGGATGATGGAAAAGACAAAGATTTATGAGGCACTACAGGGTTTTAGAGGACAAAAAGCTGTCGATATGGAAGCGCTGGAAGGAATCCTTGTAGCCTTTTCCAATATGATATCCTCCCTGAAATGGATTAAAGAGTGTGATATAAATCCACTTCTTGCTGGGGAGGGAACCCTTATTGGTCTTGATGCCCGCATACTTTTGCACGACAAAGAGCCTTCAAAACTTGCCATCCGCCCCTATCCGACAGAATATGTGGTCGACAGAAAGCTAAAGAATGGCAAAGTAGCACATATCAGGCCTATACGGCCGGAAGATGAGCCTGCAGTCGAAGCCTTCCATAAAGAGCTCTCAGAGCGTAGCGTCCGGCAGCGCTACTTTGCATTTAAAAGCTTAGAGGAACGAATTGCCCATGCTCGCCTAGTACGCATCTGCTCCAATGACTTTGACCATCAAATCGCCCTTATTGCAGAAGATAAAGGCACTATCATGGGTATAGGACGGCTTACAAAGGTCGGAAATGGCAAAACATGCGATCTTAAAATGATGATTGGCGACGCCTTCCATGGCCAAGGGCTAGGAACCCTCCTTGTGCAAGAGCTTATCGCCATTGCTCGAAAAGAGGGTGTGGAAGAAATCCACGCCACAGTCCTTTCAGAAAACAGCGGCATGCTACACATACTCAAAAAACTCGGCTTCACGCTGAAGGATGAAGCACCCTATACTACTGCTCTTTTCGTATTGCATCGAGGCGTGAATTAAGTTCTGTATATTTATGCATAAGCGGATTGCTAGGAGCCCCCGCAGTAAGTTTTTTAATTAAAAAGCCTACGTGCTGGCCTACTGTATTGACGTCCGCTTTTGTTATATCGCCTTTGTCTAATTGATTAATATAGCGCTCCATTCTATCAAGGAGCTTTTCGGCAACTTCTTCCTTAGCCCTAGATCTCATAAGACCTTGGCCAATGCCGCCTGCTTTTTCAGACACTACTAAAAGCTTCGCATCACCTTTCTTTTCTATCGAAAGATCATGTGTTTGCCAGTATTCTAGCCCTTGGCCAGAGAGGGATTTTAGGGCAAAATTGCTAGTAGGGTTCATAGGGCACCTCCTTTTATGGACGCCCTCATTATAGCATTTAAATTATTTATATGTAGCAACCAGAGCTCTTGAGAAGGGCTAGGGTGTTGATTCAAGCCAAAAACATCCTTGGAAAATATTAATCTGCCTATTAAAACAGCCTTGTGAAAAATAGGTCTACCCTATAGAATTAGGGGTATGAAGAGAGATTTAGAGAAAGATTTATCGCTATGGAAGCAGCATCCTCGCAGAATGCCTTTGCTTTTACGAGGTGCACGGCAAGTAGGTAAATCCTACCTCATTAAAAAATTCGGTGAAGAAAATTTTGAAAATTTGGTCGAAGTAAATTTTGAGGAATACCCAGAATACAAAAAATGCTTTGAAACCTTGCACCCTACTCAAATTATCGCTACCTTAGAACTAGTTACAGGGAAAAGTATTGAACCAGGCAAAACGCTGCTATTTCTCGATGAAATTCAGGAATGTCCACAGGCAATAGTATCTCTTAGATATTTCAAAGAAAAAATGCCCGAACTGCACGTTATCGGTGCAGGGTCTTTGTTGGAATTTGTTTTAAATAGTGAACAGTTTCGCCTGCCCGTTGGTCGAGTTCAGAGCCTATATCTTCGCCCACTATCGTTTGGCGAATTTTTAGATGCAACGCAAAATCAAAAATTAAGAACCTATCTTCAGCTTGTCACGCCGAGAGATACTATTCAAGATGTGGTACACGACCGGCTCCTTACCCTTTTACGAGACTATTTTGCTCTCGGAGGTATGCCCGCTGTTATTTACGAGTATTTGCAGTCCAAAAGCCTTTTGCAAAGTCAAGACATACAAACATCCCTCCTTACCACTTTCAGAACGGATTTTGGAAAGTATGCCAACAAAACCCCTCATGAACATCTGCAAACTATATTTTCAAAAGCCCCAGGGCTTGTTGGAAAATGGCTAAAATACAGTACCTTGGATCCTGACACCACTGCTGCTACTCTTAAAGTAGCACTCAAGAAACTCTGTGATGCCGGCTTGATTATTCTTGTTTATGCGACATCAGGAGCGGGACTCCCTTTCATTACGCACGCAAATGAGAAGAAATGCAAGTTTCTTTTCCTTGATGTTGGACTTGTAAAACGCGCCTGCAATCTCAGTTTAGACCTACTTTTCGCAGAGGATCTTGTCCTCATTAATGACGGCATGATGGCAGAACAATTTGTCGGTCAAGAGCTTCTTGCCTATTTTTATAAAGAGGAAGCAAACGGGCTTTTTGCCTGGAAAAGAGAAGAAAAAAATAGTAGTGCAGAAGTTGATTTTCTTACTCACGTTGACTCCCTGATTGTGCCCATTGAAGTAAAAGCAGGAGCAATAGGTTCGCTTAAATCACTAAAGCTGTTCTTGTCAGAAAGAAAACTACCTATTGGCCTGCGTATATCTGAGCATCCGCTCTCCTTTGAGCAAAATGTACTTTCAGTACCTTTGTATCTCATAGAGCAGCTTCCAAGACTAGTCAAGGAGCAGCTGATACTTGCTCCTAAAATGTAAGAGGCAGTGTAATAGGGGCACGTCCTTTTATGGACGCCCTCGCTATAGCATTTAAATTATTTATTATAGTATAATGAGTATAGTGAGGTAAACATGGGTCTAAATGCCAATTTATCATCCGGCTCCTTCCTTCCTCCCGGTACAGGAAGCCAGTTGCCAAGCATCAACACTCCCCCTCTATCTGCAAATGTAACCCCAGCCCAGCAGCAGCCTGCACCAGGTCCTGCACCCTCTCAACAAACAACCTCGCCGTTCCTCTCTCAGGTGCTCACAAACCAAGTAGCCCCTGAAAATATGAACCAGCTTATCCAAAATATCCCGAATATCATGAGCGGGCTCTCACCTGATGAACAGGATAAGTTTTTACAGCTTTTAATGAGCTCAGACATCCTAAATGCCATGTTTGCAGACCTTGGCCGTCCTCAAACAAAAGATTCCTTCACAACTATTGTTAAGCAGCTTTTTGATAGCGGTATGCTCAATCAAGTGGCGCAAGATAAAGCCGTGCTTCCAGAAGAAGCACAAGGAGCATTAAAAGATGCGCTCCAGCAAAAGCTTGTACAGTCTCTCGTGGATTTAGGTGCTCAGATGCCAAAAGCTCAGGCAGAAGAAACTGCATCTGACAATCCAAACAAAATGCTCAATGTGCCTGTATCTCAGCCAGGAGTGCCAAATTCACTTCCTCAATCTGTTGCATCCCTTATTGCAAATAGCCTGACGCAGGCTTTAGCACAAAATTTTAGCTCTAGCGGAGTCGGCGGCGGTATTATGAATCCACAAACAGCCGCTACGCCCACACAGGCGCAAAATCAAGTCCAGCAGCTACTCACAGAGCTTATCACCCTTGGCATCACAAATACACCATCTGGCAATTTTCAGCTTGTGGTACCGCCAAAGCTTGACCCATCCTCTATGCAAAATTTAGTAGCTCAGCTCTCACTCATCAGTGAAGAATTCACAAAGCTTGGTGATATGACATCTGAGCAAAATTTGAAAATCGGCACACTCTCAAATTTTATTCAGGCACCGCAAACGCTACTTACTTTGCTTAAATCAATACAACCTGATGACACCACAACTCCAAGCCTTATCAAAACATGGGTTGATAATGCAAGCATTGCACAAAACAGCATTCTTACACGCGCAAATGATGTCTATCGCGATAAATTTGAATTTTTAAAGACAATGCTGCTCTCGACGCTTCCACAACTGCCCTCAGCTGTCGCCAAAGAGCAGCAGATACGCCAGCAGCTCTTTGAACAGGTCTACGTACAAGCTCCAGCCCTATTAAATGTCTTTAAGCTAAAAGATATGGTGGGTGTCTTTGGTGATGATATGGAGCGAAAGTATGCAGCGCTGCTCTTTAAATTTAAGCGTATGCTTTATAATGCCGCCCATGAAATTGTGATCGTAGCAAATGGCAAACCAACTTTTGACTATACTGAAGTTGGCATCTTCCATCCAGAGCTTGCAATCCTCGCCCATAAGCTTGAGACGCTTCTTCCAGAAAGTGCTGAGGAGCTCACATTTGAGATGATGGAAGTCATTAGCCAAGAAATTATCCTTACCTTCAATTATATCCAAGAGCGAGAAGAAAGAAAAATACCAGAAATTTTAAAGCGCCACCCAAGAACCCTTCTCTATTTTCTCTCCATCGACTCCCCTATTGCAAAAAGCATCAACTTTCCGCGCTCTCCAGAGCTAAAAGTTGATCCCACCCTACTTGCAAGCCATATTCAGCGGGTCATATCTATAATAAAAAAATATCAAAAAAATGCAGAGTTTGCAAAGTATCAGCCAAAAGTGCTCGAAGCCTTTGTAGATGAAGCAAAATATGACCCTACAAGCGAAATCACAAAACATTCCCTTGATATTATCCACAAGGCAGTTGCTGACTCCTCAAGCTTCATTGACTTAGAGTAGTCTATCTGCTATTCTCTAATCATGTTCAAACAAACTCTCGGGCTACTTATGATGCTATCTACACCTGTCCTCGCTGTCGATCCTACTTCTTGGTTTATTACAAAAGAGGGCAAGCCTACAGAGCGCTTAAAGGAACTTTTAGAACTGGACAATCTCTATAGCCCAGAAGACAATCTCGCCCAAATTGTTGCAAAGACACAAAATGCATGGGTTCAAACCAATCAAGGTGCAAATAATAAAGAGCGCACAGACTTAGTTGATAGTCCCGAGCAGCTGAAGAAAAAACGTAAAATTGAACAGATCGTAGAAGAGCTTGGCCTCTTTGAAGCAAAAGATCCGCAGTTCGAACACTACAACTACGGCGTAGTAAATGGCGCGTTCCTTGACGGGGTAAAGCATAGAATATCTCTCCTCATCAACTACTGGGAGAGAGGCTATAAATTTGATAAAGTTGTCGTCTTAACAGGTGATCGTAAGCTTAGAAAAGAAGCTGGCCAGGAAGATGACCCAAAAAAGCTCAAAAAAATGCCTGAGAATGTCCCTTATGAAAATGAGTACGACATGTGCAAGCTTATTTGGGAAGAGACAGACTTTCCAGATGATATGAAAGAGCGTGTAGTCTTTGTAAATGCTCCAGCGCCTCAAGGAAAAGCAAGACCCTCCACAAAAGATTGCTTTGTAACATGGCTGCAAACAAATCCTCAGCCTGGCAAAATACTTGCAACAAGCCATCCTGTCGTCTGGACCTACCAGCAACTTGCAGGACAAAATTCATTGCCAAGTGACTTTTTATTAGACACATGCGCAAAAGCGGCCGACCAATCAGAGAGACAGAAGTATGAAAAGAATCTTATCTCTATCATCCAAGACACCGTCGCAAAGTGTCTCTACGAGATCAATATTTCAGTTAAAAAATAATTGACATATAAAATTAAATTAGCAATTTTCCACTTGTAGATCAAAAATAGGACGATTTATGCTGCTGACTAAGGCATTTTGGTTACATAGTCTCCTCCTGTTTGCAGGCTGTACAGCCCTGCAGGCAGCTCCTGGACCACTTCGTGAAAAACTTGCTCACAAAATTCCAGATATTGAACGCATCGACACTATCGTTGATGCCTATAAAGAGCTTAAAGAAGAAGCGCACCTCAAGCAAAAAACGACAAAAGCTATAGAAAAATGGCTCACAAACAAAGCCTATTTTGTTGGAAGCCGCTACTATAACCACAACCTTCTTCTTGAAAAACTGCCCTCTCTTAAGAAAAATAAAGCATTCAAGAATGCATATAAAGACTTTATCAAGAAGATCACCTATCATGATGTGGCTACAGACACTGATAAGAAGATAACCATTCTCTTTACAGGTGCTTATGGTGGCGGCCACAAGGCGCCAACCATGGCAATTAAAAATTATCTAGAGGAGAAAGGATTCACGATACAACTTATTGACGTAGATGAAAGAGAAAACCGATATTCTCCAGAAGTTGATGGCTACACAAAGGCAGATATCTACGCAGAAGTCTATCAAAAACTCAATGATCCTGTTAAAGCTAAGGAACTAAGCAGAAAAATAAGCAAAGCGCAGCCTATAGAAGATAGAAGATTTTTAGGCGATATTAGGGAAGAAGTCGCTGCATTTGGACCAAAGCACATTTTAGCAGTAGCACACCATAAGCCGCGCCTTGCATACATTAGCTATGTCCTCGGCATACCAATGACCTACATACATACAGATCATGGCTTTAGGCCTATGCTCTCCTCCATTCTTGCTGAGCAAAAAAGACTCAAAAAACCACTCATTAAGTTTGGCATGATTGGCGATGATAAGCTCTTTAAAGCGAAAAAAGAAACCAAAAGGCAACTTGTTCGCATCGATTTTCCTGTGCGTCCAAGTTTTCAGCCTGTATCCACAAACAAGCTTAAATCTCTTCGCAAAAAGCTAAATATTGAACATAATGCCTATGTAGTGAAAGTAGCTATGGGGCAAAATGGCCTTGCAAAAGATATAAAAAAGATCTTAGTTCGCATGCTTGAAGAGGAAAAAAAGCTTAAAAACCCACTCTACGTCTTCGTAGTCTGTGGTAAAAATGAGCAGCTGAAAAAAGATCTAACTCCTTTTGCCAGTGCAAGAGGAAAAATCCACATCAAGATCCTTGGCTTCTTAGAAGAAAAAGAGATGGCCGAAATCGATAGAGCATCTGATGTTTGGATTACAAAGCCAGGCGGATCAACCTCTGCAGAGCTTTTAGAAACGCAAAAGCAGATGCTCTATGAGATCAACGCTGCCCACCACTGGGAAAAAAGTAATGCTGCTTACTTAAAAAAGTTTGGACTTGCCAAAATGATGTCCAAAAAGCACTCACTTATCAAGCAAATTGAAGAGCGCATCAATAGGCACAAAAAGATTGATAAGAAAAAGCTTCCACGTTCCAAGTGGAAAGAGCAAATTGATACTATAGTATCGTAAACTCCTTAGGCGCTTAACTCTTTAAGCGCCTTTTTCTACAAGAACTACTTTGCTACCTTCACCACTACTGGTGGTTTCCATGTATTGTTTAAAATTGAGGGATCGTTTTCATTTGGCCAGTACATTCGCAGCATCAGAAGAAAATCGCCTTTAGGTGCTGGCAACCAATTCGCTTCTTTATCGCTGCCAGGATTTTCGTTCTGAAAGTACAAAGTTAGTGAGCCATCAGGGTTATACTTCAAAGAGTTTCTCTCACTGACTGTGAACTTATTAAGAGCGTTTGGTACAAACCACCAGCCATTATCAATTTCATACATGGTGATTGACCAAAAACCACGCACAGGAGGAAGCCCTCCTTTAGTAAATGTTAGTGTATATCTATTAGCGCCGTTGAGCTTTACTCCACTATTATCATCAAAGGTATATGAGTATACGGCATCTTTTTCACGATTCGCCGGCCATCCAAAGGCAGCAACAGTGGCCCTCTTTAAGTAATCGGTGCCATATATGCCTAAACCCTTAGAAATGGTCCATCCATTCTCTATGCTACCCATATTTTTTTGATTAGCAGAAATTTTAGCCATAGCATGTTTACCTGCTTGCCTGATGGCTGCACGTATATCTTCTGGAAATGAGCTCACATCAAAAGGCTGTCCGGGAATAAGGCCTATTTTTGCCATGCGAGCGAGTATGCGAGCATCTTCTGGTTGGGCAGGAGCTACAGTACCCAGTAACTTTGTCATAAGAGTAAAATAGCTAGAGATATCCATGTTGTTAATAACTTCCTGCGGCTTATCTGTCATACTAAAGCCAGGAGTAGGATTGACAGCTGGAGCTTTGTAGCTATACTCTTTTCCCCATGAGGATAGCGGAGTAAGTGAAAGCTGATTTTGCAGTGCATTTACTTTTTTGTAATCCTCATCACTCCCATCAGCATATATACGGCCTAAAATTACCATGTATTTGGTAGTAACCGGGATTTGCTTCAGATCGTTGGGAACTTGTCCTTTCCAGTCAGGACCTGTAAGTAAGTAATTTGCTTTTGCCCCGCCTGTAGTGCGCGTGCCTGGCGCATCAAAATCAATCATCCAAAGGTCGGTCATCTCAAACAAATAAAACCGATCCCCCATATCTGGATGACTAAAGACCTGGGGCTCTGTTAGATCGACCCAAGCAATCGAATACAGTGTGTCTGCATTAGGCGCTGATACTCCTCTAAAATCTGCTGGTGGATAGCGCTTTACATTGATAAATTTGCCCATGGGAGCCCGCAGCTCTTCTTCCGTGGGAACATTGCTCATCTGAACTCTCGTGATTTCTGTTGTAATCAAGGAATAGCCATATATATAGGCATCTCTAGCTATTTCAAGCGCCTCCTCTGGAGTGAGCGAAGATGAGGAAATCGTTGAGCTGTTTTTAACTTCTCCAAAAACAGCCGATGTTATGAAAATAAAAGAAAAAAATAGAGCGACGAAGTGCATGCAAACCTCTAATAAGTTTATCTTTATTATTCATAATTAAAATAAAGTTTCAATAAATAATTACGAAATTGAATTAAAACTGTAGTTTGAAAAACTTAGTAAGCGGTGATCATTATTCCACAGAATACAGAAAAATGAGCTAAATTGCGTGTAAATTTTATAAACGGAACTGGAAAGAAGGTAGATATTGCTAGTACTGCATGAGGGTTGAGAAATCAAACATCGGTCACTTCAAATAACTCTAGGGATTTTTTGATTTATTGCTTTCATCA
>CAYWZU010000064.1:0-11712 GCA_964462925.1 uncultured bacterium | reverse complement strand
AGTCAGACTTCGGCATTCAGCTCGAAGAAAAGCAAAAGCTTAAAGCTTGCTTTGGCATGCTGACAGAAAGTCAGCTCGTTCGCTACTATCAGGAAGCTGCGCGCCATCACAAAAACACACCAGAGCTCTTTTTACAGATGCTCGAGTGCCGTTTGGATAACGTAGTGTATCGCTTAAAGTTTGCAAGCACCATCTTCCAAGCTCAGCAGCTCGTTGCACATGGCCACATCTACGTGAATGGCAAGCGAGTAGACCGCCGCGCCTTCCAAGTAGAGCCAGGCATGGTTATTACCGTTAAAGAAAAATCAAGAAAGTCAAAGCTTGTACAACAAGCTGTTGAAAACACAAACCGTTCAGTTCCTGCTTATATGAGCCAAGATAGTGCAAACTTCTCAGGTCAGATCCTTGCTCTTCCAAGCATGACTGAGATTTCGCTTCCTCTCGAAGTGAATATCCCAATGGTTTGCGACTTCCTCGCACACGGTGCGTAAAAACTTAAAAAAATTTCCTTTTGTTTTTGGGCTCGAAGCTAAGCTTCGGGCCTTTTTTTTTGTAATCGCGCCTAAATGTTTTAACCCAAGGCACTCTTGAAGAGAGTGCTCTCGAGTTTGGACATTTTAGCTTAAAAAAGCCTTATCTAGTGAGCGAAGCTCTGTTTGAGTGCGGTGATTATTCACCGCTTTAAATTTGAGAAAAAACTTACAAAAATTAGCGTAATTACATAAAATACAGTCACTTATATCAAGTTTTAAGGAAACTAAAGCGGCGAATAATCGCCGCACTCTAAAGGCCTTCGGCCAAATGTCAAACTCGAGGGCACTCTTGAAGAGAGTGCTGGCAAAGAGCCAGGCCATTGAGGATGCCCTGGGAAAAATATGGGCTGCAAACTGCACCCTCGAAGATGGGGGCTGCAAACCTAGTGAGCTTGAAAGGTGGAGTCGCCCATGGCAAGTATGCCATCTATTACGGCGGAGGCTTCTGCCTGCTCTCTTGCTTCGTCTTCTTTAGTCTTTGTTTTAAGGATGTTTTTATTTTTTTGGATGCTTATGAGCAGGTCTTCAAGGGTTGCACCATGCGTAGATGCTACCTGCTGCATAATAGCCACGCGATCTTTTGCTGCTTGAATGGCCTTTTCACTCATACCATGGTTTCTGAGCTCTTGTTCAAAGCGAGAGCCTTGCATTTGGTTAGGGGCTGGCATGCTGTGGATGCGCTTTACAGTTTCATCTGATAATGGCCTCTTTGTAAGGGGGAGAAGGCCTTGAAAGCAGAGAGAAAATTCCTCATTTTTGTCAGGCCAGCAAAGGGAGTTATCGACTTTCATCATTTTATACTGAGGTGGATCTCTCTGTTCATTTTGCCTGGCAAGCATGAGGTTTCCGGTGTTTCCGTCGGTTTCTCCTGTAATACAGCAAAGAAGAGCGGTATCTTCAACGCTTTGCTTGTCAACGCTCTTTACAAGGCGATCCATAATTATATCGTCTGTGATATCGCGAGTTTGAGTCTCGGCAAGGGCTTTTGCATTAAAGTCTTCAATGGAGGTGGCTCCTTTGATAAATCGCTGCACAGAACAGACTTTGGTTTGCTCTTTCTTGCCAAGGGAGGCGGCTGCTTGTTCAGTAAGGCCATCTGTAAGGTCATGGAATTTATCGGAAGTAAGAAGTGCCACTTCTGTTTTAGGTGTGCAGTGCAGGCCAAAGCTTTCTGCAATTACAAAGGTAAGGCGAGCTCTCATCGCATCGTTTCCGAGAGGGATATGAGAACGAAGCAAATTTCCGGTAAAAGGAGAGGCGTTTCCTTTACTGTTATTTAGGCATAAAGGGCCTTCATCATCTGGTTTTACAATAAGCCGAACGACATCACCTGTTTTTTTGTCTTTGCCGCTAATAAGGTAGACACTTCCTGTGCCGGCACCTATTTGCTTTACCTTTCCTTTTTTCATAAGTCCCCTGGCATATTGCCTCAGGTGAGTGGCATCTTGTGGGTTATGTTCAATAAATTCGCGTGCTTTCTGAGTGTGGAGGGCAATTTCAGTGCGTCTTGCTGTAACTAAAGCAGGAAGCTCATGTTCTGGCAAAGTGCTGATTCTTTTCCCCGTAACTTCATTTGTTTCTACTGATACCCATTTCATTGAGGCCGTCCCTGGTATTCGCTCTAGAGGTTTAGGGCCAGGAGGTAGGCATTCCTCATCCTCAAATGCTGCAGCTTGTTGTCTTGGAGAGTTTACACCCCCAATGCAAAGGGCCTGAATTTCTGGGGGAGGGGCAAGATCTCGAGCTTTTACAAGAGCTTTTATAAGAGGTTCCGGCTCGACAAGGAAGAGGCAGGAGCTTTGCTCTTTTCCAAGGGTTGTAAGCACGCTTCCTGGAGTCATCCGATCTAGGTTTTTGGTAGCAGGAAACGGGTTGTTGAAGGAGCCTGCGCCAAGTTCCTGATTGAGCTGCTCTACGACGGCTGCTTGGCTAAGAGATGCCCATGCAGAGCAAATCATCTTTGTTCTGTCGCTTGCATTAATAGTGTCTGTAAACTGCTGGTAGCGGTCTACTTCGCTTCGCTTTGCCACATCGCCGCTTAAAAAGGGAAATAGATGGGTAAGGCCGGCTTTTAGCTTTAATCTCGGACTATTTTGCAAAGTCATTGTGTCCGGGTTTAGCTCGCTATGGGTTTTGTTAGTAAGAGCATAGAATTTTTCAGTAACTTCAGCTTGGTTTAAGACATCTTTTGCTTTTTGCGAGGCAAGCTTCATAGGATCTATACGAACAGTTACTGAGCTTAGACGGTCAAAGAGTCCAAAATCATCCACCTGGAACTTATCGACAATATGAGAGAGTTTTTCTGAGCCATCTTCTGCGCGAAAGACTATAGCTGTATGAGAAGCGGGTATTCCTCCCTGCACCAAAACCTGCAGTTTTTGAGTTTCTTCTCTTGATCGAAGTTTTGCAACACGCTCTGGCACTACAGAAACAATATCTCCTGGGCGATAATTTGACCGCTTGGAGAGGGCATTTTCGAGACGGCCTATGAGAAGGCCAGCTTTGTGATTTGCTTCAGCTATTTTGCCAAGCTCATTTGTTTTATCATAGCTATCGAGGTTTAAATCGCGTATCAGGTCGCAAGCCTGCGTGCATTTTCTAAAGGACTCTATTGCGCCAAGCTCTGCAAGAGACATCTTATCTCCATCTGCTATGGAGGCATTGTCATAAAATCCCTCAATGAGGGTTTCGAGTTTTTTAACGCTTTCGGTTGGGTTGTGTAAGTCTTTTGTGCGAAAAGAAAATTCTTTAAGCAAAATCAGAATTTTATCACCTGGAATAGGCGCTCTTTGTGCTTGCGACTCCCTAGGTCTTGAATTGGGATTTAGCATTTTTTCAATTTGGGCATTTACCTGCATATTACCGCAGGCTTTACGAAGTAAAAAAGCAAGCGCTATGCATTGTCCTTCAGTAGGTCTATGCGTTCCTGCTTCTCTATTTACATATTGGTTCATGCTGCAAAGAAACTGAAGCTCATCTTTTGTAAATTCAATGTCTCGTGGAGAGAGGGGGGAATTTTTTGCAAGAGATCGCATCTCCTCGGCAATAGCCATGCCGTCTTTGATGCTGAGCCTTCTTACTTGGGTTGTATCTGCTAAAGAGTCTCTTCGAGCGCGAGAGAATGCTCTTGGGCGGGTATCTTCGCTAATAGGGGCGGCAAAAACTTTGCTGCATACAGCTACAATACGCCTTGCTGTAGGATCACTGCTTAAAGAGAGAATTTGGATAGTCTTTTCAGCTAGGGCCTTTGTCTCATGAGTTATTTTAACTTCACTAAAGCCTACTCGAGATTCTAAAACATTTAGGGCCTCGTGAAGGACTCTCGCATCTCCTGGTTTCAGCGTCTTTTTTGCGCCTTTTTCAGCAGAAACGCCGGCAAATGCGGAAGTAACATCCCTAAATGCCTGATCTCCAGATAGATGCATAAATAGCCCACATAAACATCCCTACTCTATTAATTATAGTTTATTCTTTAATTTAGAGGTTACTTGGTTTTTGTGGGAAACCACTTATAATGGCTTCTATCCGTATAGTGATCTCTGAGGTAAATCTCTATAAAGGCTTTGTAGAATTTAGGGTCTTCAAGAGTGACTTTGCTTTTGCCTTCATAGGCAGTTTGCTCTGCAGCAGGTATTGCAATGCCAGTTTTCTCCATCATCGCTTTTTCTGTCCTAGAGATAAAGGTAACAGTTTTTTTACTGTCATCAACTATCAATATGCTCGTACCCTCTTTAGGGCTTTTTCCATCTGCAACAAATACGAGGGTTTTGCTAATTGGATTCACATCAAAGCTCACTTTATTTTTTATTATAACAAGCTAAAGATAATCTGCCTAGAATTTCGTGTTATCAGATCCGTGAGCTCAGTGTCTCAGTGGTTAATTATGCAATAAGCCCCGTCTTTGTGTTAAAATATTTTAGTCCTGGCAGCAGAGGTTAGAGCCGGGGATAATGGTGGCATCGCCTGGTTGTTGGTTGGGGTAGACGTTGGAGCAGTTTTCCACGCTATTATTGCAGGAGGTGTTAAAGAGCGTTTCGGTGTAGTCTGAGAAGGCTATTTGGATGCCTGTGCCGTTAGACCAGACTCTGTTATTGAGCACGCTATTTTTTCGCATGTCGTCGACCAATATGCCGATGTTTTTGTTGTTGTAGATGTAGTTATTTGTGATGCTATTTTTGCCGCCGCCGGTGGTAGAATCAATATGTACGCCGTTATAGCCATCAAAGATCATGCAATTTTTTATTGTGCAGCTTTCTGCTTCAAGTATTTTTATATTACTAGCAGAAGCTTCTGAGATTTGGCAGCCGTCAAAGACGATTTCACTACCATTTTCAATAAAGAGCGCGTAGCTATTATTGCCTTTTATAATAGAGCTTGAGGCAATGAGTGCTTGGTAGTTGCCGCTCACGTGAATGGCACAGCCAGTAGCAAGAGTCGCTGTATCTACGACTAAACTTTCAAGAAGGCATCCTGCGCCTTGCAGAAGCAGTATGCCATCAAAGCCTGGGGCTGTTTCTTCTTGGATAAGGTTTGAATTTCGGATAAGGACATCATTTGCAGCTGAGTTTTGATCTGATGTGCCTAGCTGAATGAGGTTTTTACTTATGCTAGATCCAGTTAATTTACAGTTTTCAATAAGCATGCCATCGACAGATGCGGCATAAATGGCATTAACGCATCCTCTAAAGCTGCTATTGGTTATAAGAACCTGTTTAGATGCTCCTTGAATCGTTATCCCATTTGCACTGAAGGTGCAAGAATCTATGCTTATATGAGAGGAATTTTCAACAGAAATACCATCTCCTTGGTTTAGGTGGCAGTAGGTGATATCGATATCGCTAGAATTTGTAATATGGATGCCATTTACTGTGTAGAGATTTGAAATTGACCCTTTAGAGACATTTGTAAGCTGGATGCACTGGCTGGATGCGCCTTCAATTACTTCATTTTCTAGGCTAAATTCCTGGACATTTTGAGCAAGGATGCCAATGGCTCCCGCATTTTGGAGAGTTAATGAGTTATTGTGAAAATTGATAGAGACATTGTCAGCTGATACTGTAATCGCAGGGCCAGTTCCTGAATAGGTAAGGTTTTGCAAAATGCTATACTTTCCTGCCTGGGATATGGTGCAGGGGAGTTTGCTTACCACAAAATTGTCGTCAATAGGTAGGGATTCGTAAATTAGGTCTTGTAGCTGCGTATACTGCTCGAGGACATTTTGGCAATTTTGATCTATCGTAGCTGAGAAGAGTGATGATGTAAGAAAAACAAGGCTTAGGTATTTTTTCATTATAGAGTTCCTCTTATGGTATGCAGCAAATGTTAGAGCCAGGAACTAGGTTTGACACACCTGGGGCCTGCTCAGGATCAATGTAAGAGCCGGGGCAGTCTGCTCCCTTGTTGTTGCAGGATACATTGTAGTAACATGCGGTCGTTGGATCTAAAATGTTAATGCCAAAGTTTCCATTATCAAAGACGTTATTGCTTTGAAACTGGTTGTCAGTTGCTCCAAGCTCTACTCTTACGCCATCTTGCCTATTGCTTGAGAGCTCACAGTTAATTACTGCATTTTGGCTTGCATCCTGGGTGAAGACAATGCCATCTAGTTCAGAGTCTATAATTTTGCAGCCGCTAAAAAGGCAGCCTGAGGCTTTTTCTAGTTGGACATTTGCAGTGAGTGCTTCGCTAAACTGGCAATCAATACAGCTAATATTTGAGCCGTTTATAATGTGAAGGCCAAAATCTGAACCTCCCGTCACAAGAGAGTTTCTTGCTAAGATATTGTCATAGCCATTGATATCAACTTCGCAGTCAAATAAAACCTGCTCAAGAAGTGCTCCTGAGTCATTTGCAAAGAGCACAACACCATCGATAAAGCTTGTGTTTTGGATCTGGACATTCGTTGCGCCTACATTCAAAAGATTGCCCGGGCCTTGAATAAAGCTATTTACAATCTGCAGGCCGGAAAGATCAGTTGCTTGAATTGAATTTTGCCAGTTGCTGAATGTGCAGTGGGTAATGGTCATATGTTCAGAGCCATTCCATACCAAAAGTGCAGGATTTTTGTTTTTGCCATCGCTTTCAAAGCTTACGGTATCAAAAATAATGCTGTGTGAATTTTGACAGGTCACTTTTGAATTATTAAAAAAACTGCTTGCTATGTGGATGCCGGATGAGTTTTGAATTGCAAGGCCTATATTTGGGCCTTGAATAATTCCATTTGTAATAGTGCATTCCATAGCATTTGTTATCGATATACCCCACGCTGCAGGATTTGCGAGTATGAGTGCATTATTGTAAAAATCGAGGCTAACATTGTTAGAAGCAATTGTGATAGCAGGTCCGTTTCCGGTAAATGTAAGGTTATTTGGAATATAGTATTTACCTGCCTGAGAGATTGTATAGGGGAGCTTTGTGATGGCTACAGGAAGTGTAGAAGATAGCTGCTCTTCCATAGTATTTACCATAGCCTGCATCTGATTTTTAATCAGATTTAAGCGAGCGGTAAGTTCAGTCTCTACGCGAGGCTTCTTTTTTCTGATCCGCTCTGCCTGCAGCGTATTTGAGATCAGAAAAATAGCTAGAAGGATAGATATGATTTTTTTCATACAATGTTCTCCTTTTTTTAATGTACACCTCGTTTGAAAAAAGAGCAAATCTTTGCTTCTAAGCTTTTTTAACTAAAAAGAAATATTTCTATAAAATAGAGGAAGAGAATAACCGCTATACCTTTGATATTGAGCGAGAGCTTATCAGTTTCAAGCCACCAGTTAAGAAAACGAATCGCAATAGGCAGCAAGGGCCATGAAATAAGACTTACGCTTATAACGTTACCGATAAAAATACTTACAGGAAGCTCTAGATGGGTAAGTAGCGGATTTAAGAAAAGAATCTCCAGCATCACAATAGGGTAGAGTACTAAAAGTACTAGCGCCGTCTGCTTCCAAACAGGGGGTATTGTATTTACGCTTGAAGAAAACCATCCCGAAAAGCTTGAAGGGATATGATGGCTATAGAAGGATTTGATAAAAGGAGCGGCCTCTTCAAGAAGCTTTTTTCGCTCTTTAGACTGAAGCCAGTTAGTAAGATGCTCTTTTGTATCAAAGTGAAGAAGCGTAAGCCAGTTTTTGCTGCCTTGAGCTCTCGGCAGCTGATAGCAAGCTCCTTGAAATCCATCAAATCGAGCTTCCACCTCATGAATTTTAGCAAGCCAGAGTTTATACTCATCTTCCCTATCTTGCTCTACCTCTGTTACAAACACTTCTGTAACACACGCTTCTTTGTCTTCGAATTCTTTAATAGGGCCAATTACAAGGAGAGAAAGCGCTTCAAAAAGCGCTTTTTTTCTTTCAGACTCTTTCCATAAAAGCCAATCTGCTTGGTTTGTAAAGGAGAGCGTTATCTTCCATTCATGATGCGACTTGCCTAGCGCTAAAATTTGAAGGCTTACAAAGCCAGGCGTTTTACTTAGTGCAGCATGGAGCTTTGCCTGCCAGAGGGCAAATGACTCCTTTGCCTCTGGCTTTAGTCGAAAAGTAGTATGCATTTGGTCTTATCCTGTCTTATTTCACAATAAACCCAATTTTTAGATAAATTTCCACAAGAGATCTAAAGTATCAATCTGTCCCTTTGTCGTGCGATTTAAAAAATAGATCAGGATCAAGATCAAGATTAGGATTATGAACTGGATCTTAAGTTGACGCCATTGGAGGCAGTCCGTAGTAGGTTAAACTAACTCGGTATCTCCTCTAAACCCTTGATGTAAATAAATAAATTTATTAACATTATGGTAGGAGATTATTATGAGCACTATCCCGCAGCCAGGCAGCAGCCCAATCACACCGGATGAGGCATCAAAATACCTTAAACAGTCGTTTATTGGGCGGTTTGAGAGTAGAAAAATTGGCCCATTTAGCGGAATGACTTCTCAGGAGGCAAAAAAAGCGGCTCTTGAAGTTCTAAAGCAGTCTAGCGAGCCCTCGTCTATCGAAATGGGTCATAAAATAGCAAATCTGCCCCGAGATAAACAAGCGGCCGCCAAAAGAACTTCGCAGGCAGCGACAAACGCTTACTCATCCGCCAGCTCTCCATCTGATCCTTTAAAAGACAAGGCCCTACTTAAGCGCCTTTCTCAAGAATCTGGCGTGAATGTGCAGCACCTTGTTGATGTTGTAAAAAATAAGTACCCCAACCACACAGATAGGCTTTGCAATCTTCTTAACAAGTACAAGGCACTTGAAGAGACAGAAACTGTTGAGGATGTCTCTATTCCTGAAGCTTTCAACGATAATTCAAAACTAGTTGATGATGAGCCATCACCCGCTCCTTATAACGAAAATTCAGTAATAGAGGAGGAGCATTCCCCTTCAACAGACTCTACCACTACCATTGAAAAAACTGATGAATCTCAAGAGAGCGTCAAAAGCATGACAGCTTCTGAAAAAGAAGATCGCATGGATAACCTCAGTGCAGAACTTATAACTCTTGATCGAGCCCTTTGCCGCAGTGGAGATTTTCTTATTAAAGATAAAAACGCGCTTGAAGGCTCTTTGAGTGCTTTTAGGAGGCTTGGAACATCTGCTGTTTACATGCTCGTCAACCTTCCTTTAGGCACATTGCGAATGGCATCCAGCCCCTTTATCGCGCTAGCAGGTCTTATTGCCATGCCATTTTGTGGCACGAAAATACTAAAACTTGCAGCTACAGAGCTCGGCAATGGTGCGACAAACGCCCTTGCCTCTACAGTTGGCTGTATAGGAGCCGCAATGGGCGCTGTGATTTCCCCTCTTTCAGATCAAAAGCTAGTACACACAGCAACGCTTCGTCTTATGGCAGCATCGTTGACGCCCGCAGTCCTCGCACTATCTATTTATAAATATCCACCTTCTAAAATGAAATATAGTGAGCTTCTAGGAAAAATTAGCAGTTTTGGCAACGTTGGGGCACGCATAAGAGGCGGTGAAAAGGTCTCTCAATTTAACCCAGCTCGCGATATGGCTAAAGCTGCCAGCTTTTACGCGGAAACACATAGAATTAAGTTGGCGGAGAAGAATCCAGATATTATAAGATTCGACAGACACAAACGTGATGAAGAACTACGCAAAGAAGGGCAGAAATGAGCCAGCTTACAGAACATAAATTCGAGCGACTTTCAAAAGAGCTTTCAACTGCTATTTGGCAGTCTCTACTTGAAAAGGGATCACTACAGGAGGGTTTGGCAGCTCCTGAAAAACGCATGATGCAGTTTTATGAGTATGCTCAAGAGCTTTTTGCCTTTTGTCGCTACCAAGATGCAGAAGCTGTGCTCTTTGTACTGACGCTGCTTGCTCCTGATAGGCCTGCTCTTTGGGTCTCGCTTGGTCTTGCAAGACAGCAGCTTGGTTTATACGACATGGCACAAATTGCCTTTGATCACGCATCAACACTTGCACCGACCTATGTAGAACCTTACTTTTATGCCCTTATCCTGGCCCATCAACTGCATCAGGATGCCGCAGTAAAAGCCTATTATGAAAAACTTACAACAGTAGCAGTCGCTCGAAAGGAAGATGCCTATCTTTTAGAAGAGGCAAAAAAACTCATGGAGGCGACAAGTCATGACAAAACATCCTAAAGAAGCGCGCTACTTTTTGCCAATTTTCTATGAATACATCAATAATGAACTGCCTAAAATCTGCAAAGAAGAAGGCTTAGACTACGAAGAGGAGTCTAAAAAAGTGCTGCAAGCTGCCATGCAGTTCGGCGATGCCTTTTGGGACAAGCTCGATCTTGGCCTCAAACTTCTTCAGGCACGATTTCCCAAATAATCTTATGAGGGACCTTGTGCTGATAGTAACATTGAACCTCAATGATTTATCATGATATACTTTAAGCTTTCTTCGGGGATTAGATGTATAACTACGATGTTGCATATAGAGAATTTTTTCATAGGGCTGAATGTGGCGATTATGATAGGGGTTTTTTGCATGATAGGTTGCAGGTTGTGTCAGTTGGGGCTGCTACCTCTTGCTTTGCTTCTGCCCGCACGCTTTTTCGAGTTGTGGAGCTTATTGTTGATATAGCGCAAGTTTGCCTCTATGCCACGGCTATGTATTGGACCATGCCGCAGCTGAGAGATAACTTGCTCTTACTTGGACTGAATATTGCAGCCATTTCTGCGCTTCCTTTGCAAGTAGTTATTAATGCAGTCGCTATCGGAGTCGGTATCATCTCTCCAAAGGCTGCATATTGGATGATGCATAAGGCAAGTCTGCCACTTACAGCTATTACTACTCAAGAGACCTACATTTCACATCATTACAAAACACCAGAGGTTATTACTCAGCTAAAAAGGAGAATAGTGAGTCCTCTCATCCATGCACTTGAGGATTCTTCTCACATGGTAAAATGCGCCGGACTTACAGTGCTTTTTGAATTTTCTGATGCATTAAGTTCTGGAATTGTGGCCCCACTTGCATTTTTAGGGCCATTTCAGCTTTTTCAGGCAAATCCAAAAGAGCTCTCTTCAGAGCAAAAAGAGCAAATTCCAATACTTTTGCTTAATGGCAACTACAGCCACCAGGCAACCTTTTTGCCTCTTTTACATGCTTTCTCAGAGTCTCAGAATAAACGACCTATCTACACAATAAACCTTCCTCCAGAATCACTCATTAGCTCTCAAGCCTCTATTCTCGAGAAAGTTGAAGAGATTAAAAGGACATATGGAAGAGGGGAAGATGAAAACTTTGCCATAGATATGGTAGGCCACTCTATGGGCTCTTCTTGCATACAGATTCTTCCGAGCGATAAGCCTTTTCGACTTAGAAAAATTGTGACAATTGGCACTCCTATGTGGCAAGATCCAAAGCACATATCTGATGAGGCTTTTGATATTACAGGCTCCTACGATTATCTTTCATTTATCAAGGGAAGACTAGATGCTGAGCATAGCAAGGAAATTGAAACAGGGCATCTCGGACTCCTTTTCCACCCCAAAAGCCTACAAACCATCCAAGAAGTCCTCGGATAACTTTCTTCAGATCCCAGCTCTATTGCCTTTAGCTTTACCAGATTTTAAAAAAACATTAACACAAAGACTCAAAGACGCAACAAGTATAGGGCTGATTATGAAGGCACTTATTCGCTCATTATTCCTCAGAATAATGCCTTAGATTACATCAAGAGCATTCTTGTATGGCGG
>CAYWZU010000063.1:0-11742 GCA_964462925.1 uncultured bacterium | reverse complement strand
TCTGTTTGTCAAGCTCTAATATCAGAGGGAGATTTTTTTTCACATCGTTGTTTTGATGGGTGAAGTTATAGATATAGAGGATATCTGGAATATAGCGTATATGGCCATCTGATGACTGCTCAAGCATAGGAAACATCATTGCAAGATCGCATGCCATGGCTACAAACTTACCCTTATGCATAAACTGGCGTCTTTTTACGTTATGGAACAATTGTGCATAATGGGTGCGAAGATGTGAGGATGTCCACTGATAGTCTCTAAAGGCATTTTTCTTGAGTACCCAATCAGGAAAAGGGGCGCAGACCTTTACAAAATCATCTGGCTCTGATTTATAGCTTCCATAAGTCATCCAGACATTTTTGTCAGAATAGACATAGGCAAGTTTTTCAAGTACATGAGGATGCGCAAGCCTATCGTCGCCATCGAGATGGACCACAACATGAGCCGGGTCGATTGTGTGGATCCATTTGTAGAAGTTTGCCATCGCGCCCACATTTTTTTTATTGTGGACAACCTTAATTTTGCTCGAGAGGTTGTTTTCTCGAACAAAGGCATCTACAAGCGCTCCTGTCTTATCAGTTGAAGCATCATTAATGTAAATGGCACGCCAGTATGGGTAGGTTTGAGAGGCAAGCGATTTGAGGTTGTTTATGCAAAACTGTTCATTGTTGTAGGAGGGGATAACTACTACAAAATCGCTCTGGCCGGGCATTTTCGCAAAGAGCCATGCCGGCAAAATAAAAAGTAATAAAAGCTTAGTGTACATGCTTTCGATATTCTTTAAGACGAGGTACTTTGTCTAGCCTTTTTAGTATTTGTACGCCAATGTCGATATGCTCTGGCATAAATTTTGAGTATACCATCTCGCTTGATCGTTTTGTCTTAAAACCCTTTGGCTTTATAGGAAGGTCAGAGATGAGAAGAAGGGCTCCAAGCGGCAGTCTATGGGCGTAGCTTGCTGCAAATAGGGTAGCGCATTCCATCTCTACCACTTGCGGGCGAGTTTCCTGTAGGCGCTTTCTAAATTCTGGATTAAATTCCCAAAAGCGTTTGTTTGTGGTGTGGGTGATGCCTATATGAAAGGCCTGCTTTTGCTTTTCAAGATAGGCTGAAACTTCCTTTTGGATCGTAAAATTTGCCATCGCTGGAACTTCTGAAGGAAAATAAAAATCTGATGTCCCATCGCCTCGAATTGCAGCTACCGGGACAAAGTATTCTCCGATCTTATAATCTGTTCTCAGGCCTCCGCACATGCCAAGAAGGAGCATTCCGTAGCAAGGCAAAAAGGCGCAAAGATCCATCACAAGCGCTGCGGCAGGGGAACCTATTTTGAAATCCAATATAGAAATCTTTTCTTTTTTAGAGTGGGCGACCTTGAACATTGATCCTTCTACAATGTCGCACTTATATTTATGGGCAAAGGCATCCACATAGCGGGGAAAGTTCGTTAAAAGGATCCAGGGCTGAAATTCATCTATCGTAGAGCCTGAATAGCGCTCGAGTGTTTCAAGAGCAAAATGTCGCCTTTGCTCTGTTTCATGATAAAATTCGTCTGTAGTTTGCATAATTTAACCTTTAACCTTACTAGTGCTACATAACTCGTTAGGAGAAAAAGCGCAAGATGGTTATACTATCTCCTAAAATTTACGAGAGCGAAATATGGCACAAATAAGCACCAATGAATTTAAGTCAGGCATCAAAGTGGAGATGGAAGGCCAGCCCTACACCATCGTCAGTAATGAGTTTGTAAAGCCTGGCAAGGGACAAGCCTTTAATAGGGTTAAGCTTAAGCACCTTATGACCGGCCGCGTTATCGAGCGAACCTTTAAATCAGGCGACAAGCTAGATGTTGCAGACGTTGCAGAATCTAACATGCGCATGCTCTACAGAGAGACAGACGGCGTTGTCTTCATGGATGACAATAGCTTTGAGCAAGTCAAGATTATGACGGGTGCTATTGGCGAAAATGACCAGTGGTTAAAGGAAGATCTTCTTTACGAGATCGTCTTTTACAAGGGCGAGCCGATCACTGTTGAGCCGCCAACATTCCTTGACCTTATTATTACAGACACATCACCAGGCGTAAGAGGCGACACTGCATCAGGGCGCGTTCTAAAGCCAGCCGTTGTTGAAACAGGCGCTAAAATCCAGGTTCCAATCTTTGTCGAACAGGGTGAGAAGGTGAGAATTGATACCCGCACCGGCGAGTACGTCTCTAGAGTCTAAGTAAAGGCTTTTTAGATTTTTTTACCACAGAGACACTGAGTCACAGAGAAAGGGCGAGAAAACAAAAGTAGTAGATTTATTTTACTCTTTTTTTCTCTGTTCTCTGTGCCTCTGTGTCTCTGTGGTTGATTTTTTACTCTCGAATCTCGAGAGCCAGTTGTGAACGACGATTTTTCCAGAGATAGATCGGCAAACCAGCAAGGCTTATGCAGCCTGCGAGCGCGCACATTTTGATTCCTGAAGAGTAAAGAGCCCAGGAGCAGAAGGCTAAAGCCCCTATGCCTATTCCAAGAGTTTTATAGCTATCTCTCCAAAAGAGCTTGAGATAGCTTGCTACGCACATCACATAGACAAAGAGAAAGGCAGTTACCGATACGTCGATAATAAAGTTTACCTGGGCAATAAGATCCTGATTGAGGGTGACAAGCAGCACAGGCAGCATGCCAAGTGATGAGATCACAAGTGCCCATTTTGGAGCGCCTTTTTTATTGGTAGCGCCAAAAAATGCGGGCAGGTGGCCATCGCTTGAAGCTCCAAGGGCAATTTGTCCACTAGTAAGTACCCATGCATTTAGTGTGCCAAGGCATACGATAGAGGCAGCAAGAGAGATCACAAGATACCAGTTTCCGCCAAAGATAATAGCGGAGGCATCTGCAAAGGGAGCTTGTGAAGAGGCGAGAGCCTCTGGCGGTACAACTCCCATAATCACGACGCTGCTAATTATGTAGACAATAGCTACAAGAAGCGTTCCTGTAATGATGGCTCGCGGGATTGTCTTTTGAGGATTATCCACAGAATCTGCAGGGGTTGTTGCACACTCTACTCCAATAAAGCCCCAGAGGGTAAGGAGCGCTGCAGCATTGAGCACGCTTATTGTAGATTCTCCCGTTGGATTAAAAGGCACAAAGTGATCGGTATTAAAATAGAAAAGCCCAGCTGCCGGAACAAGGACGAGGGGAAGAAGCTTGAGGACGGTGAAAATAAACTCAATACGTCCTGCAGAGCGCACACCCATTAAGTTAATTCCGGTCACTAAAAGCAGTATGCAAACTTCTAGAAAAAAGGTTGCCATTGGCGAAAGTTTGCCAAAGAGGGGACTCAAATAGCTTATAACCGATATAACCACCATCGGGGTGCTAAGCCATGAAATTACCCAGTATGTCCAGGCAGAGAAAAAGCCAAAGCTTCTTCCAAAGGCAGCTTCAATAAAGGTGTGCGGACCGCCTGTTTTTGGCATCTTTGATGCAAGATGGGCAAAAACAAAGGCAAGCAGCATAGCGCCTGTTGCCGTAACAAGCCAGCTCGTAAGGCCTACAGCACCAAAGGCTGCAAGGCTTGCTGGCAGTAAAAAAATACCTGTACCGATTTGGCTTCCCGCTACGAGAGACGTAACGGCCCAAAAGCCCATCTTCTTTTGCACCTAAAACCTCTATAAAAATAGATTTAATAGTATAGGGAAAGGATAATTCTCAGTCAAGAACAAATCCCTTGCGCCATGCTTTTGAACTGGGGAAAGGGCAAGGGCAAAGGAATGCAGCTACTGTCTCTTTACTCTGCCCACATACTCGTAGTAAAAAATATAGCCTTTTTTTGAAATTTCTGCGAGGGCCTCTTCAGTCGTCGCGGCTCGAACTGTGGCATCATTGTACTCAGTCCAGGCTATCTTTTCATCTTCCACCTTTGGGACGAAGGTATAAAAATGGCCAGCGCGGATGCTAAATCCTGAATGGACAACGCAGGCTGCGAGCTTATATCGTGCATTTTGCGTTTTAATCCCTCGTATTGGAAAATCTAGGGTTTGCGAGGGAAGAATCGGGGTTTCAAGCTTTGTTCCATCTTCTTTATAGCGCTTGAGCCAAATGGGAAGTATTTTTGGCTCTTTATCTTTCACAAATGCAACTGTTTGCGTCGTATTAATGAGGGTGGCGTCTGTCATTGCATTCATGCGCTCTTTTTGAGCTCTTGTAAGCACATCTGACCCTTTGATCACTTCTTGTTTTTCAAAAGGCTCCTGTACGGCTACATTTTGGACAAGTTCTTGAAGTGTAGCTGCTTCTCTCACCGCCACAGGAAGGACATTGGCAAGGTCCTGCTGCTTATCAAGCGGTGGGATTGGAAAGCCTACGTCGTAGTCGATATTCATCGCGTAAGTAAAGAGGGGGCAGCGGGCAAGATCAAGAATGTGCATAGCAAGGCGTCCTGCATCTTCTTGGCTCACAAGGGTAGTGTCATCTTCTCGAAAGCCTGATTCAATGAGGTACTGTCTAAGTGTCTGAATAGCTTCCATAGGAACAGTCTTTTTTTGCATCGTTTCGTAAATCCCGTGGATAAGCTCTTGGCATCTATTTTCTTTTCGAGCAACAATCTCTTTAAATAGAGGTATTTTTCCTAGCGCTTGAATAGTCGCATTTAAAAAGCAGGCATTTATGCCTGGATTTTCCATGCCGTAGGTTGCTCCTTGTGGGGGCGGAGTAGGAGGATGTGGGCGAAAGGGGGCTTTGGGTGTAACAGTGGGAAGAAATATATGCCAAAAGTCAGGTTTATAAATGCGTCTTGCGATTTTATTTGAAAGCAGCAGGTTATAGGTGTCGAGCTCTTTTCTATTAATAGGAAGTGTGTTTATAAATGCCTGGATCCGCTCAAGTTTATAGTCTTCTCTAAAAAAGAAAATTTTAATTCTTTCGATCCAGGTATCTTCTCTTGCTTCAAGATGGAGCGAGTCGCCGCTACCGACAAGTGTTAGCATGATGCGCCTCGATACTGGTTCTTGATCTAGTTTTTCTCTATCTCGAATTTTTTCTCTAGTACTAAACTTGGCAAGTGCCTCGAGTGTATATTCACTTGTTGTTTTAGGACCAATATTTGTCATATAGGTCAGTACCTCATAATAAGTTTTGGATTAATATAAAACGTTCCAAAGCCTTTTAGGGCCATAGCGCTGTGCAGTGCAACATGCTCGCATATAGCTATCGTTTTATCTTCTGGCGCTTGCCAGTTCATGCAGTTTTGTTGAAAGGCAACCTCTTTTGCGGCAAGAATTTTTTTATAAAATTTTTTAACTTCTTTTGTCACCTGGCCTGAGTAGCTGAATCTCGTAATAGTAGCTCTTTTATAGAGGCCAAGACCTCCAAAAGCAGAGTAGATTTCTGGCCACCGGCTATCACTTAGCGAAAACCAGCTTGTCTTAAGCCCTTCCCAGAATTCGTGATCGCCTAGTTCTGGACCTTTAGGGAACTGCCTGCTTCTAAAGGCTAATCTGTCGTAGTAGAAGCCCTCTTTTGTGATGCCGTTTGCAAAAATTCCATCCCATTTAAAAGGAAGTTTTGTGGATGCCACTAATTCATCAACTGGCCAGTCTGACTGAAAATCAAGATCTGCCATCAAAAGGTAGGTGTACTTTCTGTATTTTTTCTTTTTTGCCTCTTTTAGTACTTTATTTCTCGCGTTTGCTATCTTTACTGTTCGAGGGGATTTCATCTCTTTTTCTGAGAGAGTCTCTGAAATAAAGGTTACATGCCTATTTTGCTTTGCCCATGCAAAAAATTTTTTGGCCGTGTCATCTGATGAGTTGTTTTCATAAATAATTACGTGATAGTCATCAAACCTTTTTCCAACTGCTTCTATATTTCGGGTAGTATGTTCAAAAGCGTGAGAGACATCTTTGCAAACTCCTGTTATGAGGATGGATTCTGCAAAAAGCGCCGTTGAAAAAAAGAGTGTAAGTAAAAAAATGTACATAATTTTTTGTCATACTCTATCAGTCCTTATCTGGGCAATCATTGTATACAGTAAGATTTGGACATGATCCAACGTCAATACTTGCAATCTGAGATCCCCAGATATTGACGACATCAAGCCATTCATCTGTTACTTGCTTGCAGCTCCAAAGGTCTAACTTCTCTAGCTTTTTACAATTCCATATAAGCTCTTTAAAGGCCCCTAGGCTAAACTGGCTATTGTTTGATAAAGAAATGGAGACAAGATCATGTAGATGGTGCGCGATGGTAATAAGCGATTTGTCTGTAAGTTTAGGGCAAGAGGTAAGGTCCAGTTCTTGAATGTTTCGACGATAGCTGCAAAGGGCTGCTATTCCCTCGTCTGTAATGGGGCATCCTACAATAGTGACTTTGCGAATTTTGGAACAATTTGTTCTAAGGGCCCAGAGGGTGTTGTCGCTGATATTTGGGCAGTTATAAAGCTCAATTGTGTGCAGCAGGGTGCGTCCGCTTAAAAATACTACCATGGCATTATCAGAAATGTAGGTTCCTTTGCAAAGGGTAAACTTTGTGCAGCGCGAATAAAAGGATGCTCTTTGCATAAACTCGTCATCTTTTATTCGTAGGGCGATATGTAAAGGGACTGTGCATACTTGCTCTTCCTCTTCCGGCTCGCGAACGGTGACTTTTCGAGCTTCAAAACTTCCTTTTCGAAGTGCACTCGGTTCGATCTCTTCACGAGATCTCTTATTGTAATTAAATTCTACATTCATAATAATATATCATACTATGATACGAATTATTTTTCAACTTTCGATTCTATTGTTTTTGTTTAGTTCTTGCCATGTTTCTAAGGTGGTAAGCCAGCAGGATGTGCTTATAGTCGACTGCATTCGTAAAAAGACAAATTTTGATTTAACAAAAGAGGGCCTTGTTCGCATAGGTCTTGGGGATGCCTATAATCCTGATGCAGGTACTATTCGTGAATCTTATCAAACAAGAAAGCTTCGCTTTACAACTGTCGATGAAGCAAAATCTTTCTTTAATAAAATATTTACCCAGTACATTAGCCCTATAAACGAAGATAGACGTTTAGCATCCCTTGCCAAAGGCTATCCCTTTACAGCTAAAAATACTGAACTTGAAATTACCTTTATAGACACAAGAGGCTCTCCGCTAGAAGAGCCTCACATTGCCCGCATAAAGAATAGCGGCGACTCTCTTATCATCTACTCATATGATCAAGAGAGAAAAAGGTTTATCCCTAGGGCTGAATAAAACTTTTCATACTTTATATCCTATAGCGCTTTAACTCTGCCGATTTCCTTGATTTCCACATCAATTCCTGCAAGCTTTGTCGGGATGCGTGCTACGTTTGGATGATCCTTGCTTGTAACAAGAGCATGAAGAACAAGCGTTCCTTTTTTTGTCTCCGAGTATCCAATAGCGTGGCCAATCACTCCCTCAATTTCAAGGAGTACATCTGCCTGTTTATCCTGCACGCGCTTGAGGCGTACAAAATTTTGGTTTACTTTTGCAGTTTGTGTTACTGCAGCTGCTGGTCCAACAAATTTTACGTTAAAAGAGGATAAAACATCTTGAATAGGGTTTGCGATAGCTACCGTATCGCTCCCAGCAAACAAAAGCCCGATTGGCCGAGGATTTGTATCAACATCTTCAACAAGAAGAGAGCCGGAATCGCCGCCCTTCAAAAAAGATCCTGGAGAGATAATAATTTGATTTTTGAAGGTGCTCATATAAGCATCGCCGCCGCATTCATCGGTATATTCCACCTGGATAGTTGCATTAAGTCCTGTCACTTGTCCACGGGTGAGGCCGCTTGTACGTCCGCTCTTTTTTACCTTTTGGCCATGAAAAGCTTGGATAGGGGTGCTTGAGATGGTTCCTATCTCCAAAATTGCTCCTGTCTGATCAACAAGCTCTTTCTTTGTTTCAGCAATGGCAGCATCGACACTGCTTGTGCCATTTGGTACAATTTTGGCCCAATTGGAAAGGTAGGCCACATAATCTTGGGACTTATTTTGGCATCCAACATCTATATAGCCTGGCTGGTTGATTGGGTCGCCAACTTTTGACACTTTGTGGTTGCCGCCAGCATCAGTATCACCAGCAAATACGTGTGTGTTGCTCAGAATGTAGAGTTTTCCTTGGCTATCTGTGACAAGGCTTCCGAGCGTACCGCTGCAGCAGACATCCTGTACCGCATCAACTGTACTGCCGCCGCTTACGCCAAGTTTAATGGGACGCTGCTGCCTTATCTTATGATTTGCTGCTCCAAAAAGAGCTGAGCAAAGGCACGCGCTTGCTACTGCAAGAGATAAACATCTTTTAACGTTCATAGTGAACCTCCATTTGTGATGGTTCTTTGTGTATACCAAGTAAGTCTTTTAGCTCAAGAGTTCTTTCAAAAGCTTGCTAAGGAACGTCGAAGTGTGTAGTATTACGCGCTTTGCGATATTAGGACTATAAAATGCTAAAAAGCTTAAGTGAAATTCTCGAGTCAGCTGTTACGTATTCAGGGGCAGATTTTGGTAACCTCCAAATAATAGACAAAGATGGTTCACTTAAAATAGTCTTAGAGCAAAACTTCTCCGATAGGTGGCTCGATTTCTGGGAGCTTTTAACTTTTGGGCAGCTTTCTACAGGTGAAGCACTCGAGAGCTATAGCAGAATGCTCATTCCAAATATGCGAAAATGCCCATCTTTTACAACTGAAGATCAGCCTTCTGAGGGTACCCTTCTTTTTTCAAAAAAAGGACATTTGGTGGGGGTAATAAATCGGGATTATGATGCAGGTAAAAAAGTTCGCCCTAATCATTTTATTTCAATTGAGGGCTCTGGCATGGAATCTCTTCTTAGCGAGGATATACAAGCTATGCAATGTACGCCCATAGTATCGAGAGATGGGAATATGCTTGGCCTGCTAAATGTCTATTACAGCAAAGCAACTGCCTTTAAGCCAAACCATTTTTTCGCCATCGATATTCTAGTAAAACATGCTGCTAATTTACTTGAGTTTCGTAAAGAAAACGACCATGCACAGTATGAAATAAAAGAAAAAGATGGCTACATACGATACCTTGAAAATAAAGGGCAAAGAGTCCTGCCCTGTAAACTTTTTGCCAAAGCTTACGTATAAGCGTTGTCTTCGCTCCTCTTTTTCTGTATACTGATCAAGTCCCGCCCTTAAAGTCTTCAAGTAAATCATTTTTGGAGTAGCAATGTTAATTAGGCTAAGTGATATTTTAGAATCTGCTATAGCCCTATCCGGTGCTGACTTTGGAAATATTCAGCTTCTTGGCAGCGATGGCTGTCTTAAGATCGTCGCTGAGCGGGGCTTTTCAAATAACTGGCTATCTTATTGGGATAGTGTGAGTGAAGGGCAAGGCTCTTGCGGCGAAGCTTTATGCACTGCAACGCGCATTATTGTTCCCGATGTTCGAAAGTCGACGCTTTTTACTACAACAGACGCTCTGGATGTTCAGCTGCGTGAAAATGTCCAGGCGGTTCAAACGACTCCTATTTTTTCAAGCCGCGGCAAGGGCCCGATCTTAGGGATGCTCTCTACCCATTACAAGACCCCTCATACTTTTGAGCCGAGCAGCTTTTGTATTATCGATGCCCTAGTCAGGCACGCTGCTGACTTGATTGATTTTCATAGAGAAAAGCAGCAGCTTGTGACTCAGCTCAGCGAACAAAATGAGTACATTAAGTATCTTGAAAATAAAGTGCTAAAGCTTCCTTTTAAAAACTTTAAAAGGTAGCCGTTAAAGCTGAAGGGCAAAAGGATTTGCCAAGGCCTGCTTGCTGAGCAGCTTTCTTGAAATTTCTAAATATGGTTGAAGTGTTAAGAGGGGTATTTTGTCTTCCTAAAAAAATTCTCCCCGTTTTGCGTGAGCCTATAAGATGTCTGACATGTGCGAGTACATGTGGGGGGTAGGAAAGCTCTAAAATAGTGTTGTTTTCAAAATTTATGTTTTTTATTTCAAGGCCAAGTATCACTTCAAGTGTTGGTTTTTCACCAAAGTACAGAAGCTTTGCAACTATTTGCTCTTTTAGATTGAGGTGTGAGAGAAAGTTAATAAAAAGAGCGTGATCGAGAAGTCGGTTACTAGTGCGCTCGTAGACGAGGTCTTCGATTTTAGGGAAGTAGCCATACGTCTCATGAGAAAGCCAGTTAATAAAAGAAATATACGTTTTTACAAGCTTTTCGCGTTCCTTAATTGGAATAGTATGTTTGCTGCGTATGGCGTCTAATACTTGTGCATGATTACGCTCTCGCGCATCTTCAATTCGGCTGCAGCTCACGATATCAATGAATTTATAGGCAAGGAGGGTTTTTACTTGTTCATTTCTTTCGTTATTTGTTTTGGATTCTTCAACCCAGGCAAGTAAAAACCCAACAAAAGGGAGCTTATCGATCTTTTTTGTTACTTTTATATAGGTTTTTTCAAGAAAAATTCTTGCTTTTTGGACCTCTTTTGAGGCTTTCTGCAGGCTTTTTTGGGAATTGGGCTTTCTGCAGTATGAAAAGACTGTCTCGCTTGTATCTTCGGAAAGTTGCGCATTCCTTAAATTTTTAGGGGAAGCTGCCATGTACTTGCTTAGCTGTTTTTTTAAAAAATTGCTAAAAGTCTAGCTAAAAAAGAGACTTCATGTCACGAGAAATCACTTCAGAGTAGCTAAATGTTGGCTGTGAGGCATGAGGGGCAAAAAGAAGTTCCAAGACCTGCCTTGCTTCCTGCTGATTTAAAGTTTCTAAATATGGTTGATGCATTGAGGGGGGCATTTTGCCTGCCAAGAAAGACTCTGCCCCTTCTTCTATTTCCTAAAAGTTGGGAAATGCTTGTTAGGATGTGAGCAGGATAAGAAATGAGCTCTTTGCCATACTGTATTTGATTGGCTTGAAAATCGATGCTTTTGACGTCAAGACTCAGCACATCGTCAAGTGATCTTCGCTCGCCAAAATAGAGAAGCTTTGCAACAAGTTGTCCAGCCAATTTTAAACTAGAGATAAACTGAATAAAAAGCTGATAGTTAAGAAAGCGATTTTTTATGCGCAAAAGGTCGGGATCTTCACATTTTGAAAAGTAGCCGAACGTTTCCCAGGAGAGCCAGTTCCGGAAGGCTAAATAGGTAACAACCATCTGCTCTTGCTGCATAATGTTGATTGCCTTTTCAGAACGGATGGCGTCTAGAATAGTAGCATGCTCAATGAGCTTTGCCTCTGCTGTGGTAAGGTATATGCCAGCTGCAGGTATTTGATCGATAAATCCATATAAGAGCAAAAGTTCCACATCAGTAAGGGTGTCGTTTTCAATTCCAGGTTCTTCAATCCAGTTTAGTAAAAATATAACAAAAGGCAAGCTATCGAATTTTTCGATCATCGACGCGTAGGCTTGATGAAGGCTTGCTCTTGCATTATTTAGCTTGACTGTTTCAGCGGAAACTATAGGAGGAGGAATATATTCGTGGCAGAGTGAGTAGACTCTGTCCAGGGGGCTGGCTTTTCCTTTTCTCCGAGAGGGTTTGATCATGTTGTATTCCTCTCCTAAAAAGGTATCTAATCGAGTTAAGTCTAGTTAATAGAAAAGTTATATGCAAGACAATTCTTTTGATAAAGTATTTGTTTGAAAAGAATAACAAACTATGTTATTCTTTTTTTATTATGTCTATTACATGGAATTATGGAGATAAAAGGCTTACTGTAGAAAGCTGTGGTTTATGGCATGAAGTCTCTACAACAAAAGATCGAATTGAATTAAGAAAAAATTTTCAA
>CAYWZU010000062.1:0-11929 GCA_964462925.1 uncultured bacterium | reverse complement strand
CCACAAAAATAACATTATTGGCGTTGAGTTTGATATTTTTGATTCATTTGCAAATGTAAACTACTTTGCAGAGAAAAACTGGTGGGGAAGTCCAGCAGGAGCTGACTCTATCTTGAATCTTGGAAGCGGCATCGTGGATGTAAGCAATCCGCTTCATCATCCAATAGAATGCCCTCAAAAGACTTGGTGTATTCCAGATCCAGAAAATCTTCCACCTCCAGCAGAGGCATTAAGCTTGAGAACAAAAAAACAGCTCAAGCGGCCTGCACACTTCTAACAAAACTCCCCTTGCGAAATTCTTCGCAAGGGGACTCATGCAGCTCTTGCTCCAGAACAAGTTTATCGTGCCAATAGTCAATTGAAGAGTACTGTAATCTGATATTTTTTATTGCCATAAAGTCTCCTTTTTTTTATCACTTCAAGTGAACCTAAAAAAGGTTGATTTTCTGGTAAGTTCTGGTCCTTGCAGGGTAAAAACTTTGTCGACTTGGATAAACTAAGCCTTTTTGAAGTATATACATCACTTACAACAAAATAGGATAATTACATGAACTACAAACTTCTTTTCAGTCTCCTAGCACTCTTAGGGGGCACTCTTTCAGCTTCGGATTCCTCTTCTTCATCAGAAGAGGAATATATCTTCGTTCAAGGAGGAAAATGCACGCCAGGTAGCGGCACCCTGTGCGATCCCTATAATTCCTTAGCCCTTGCTGAAGTAGATACATCCTGGACTACACTTGTTGTCCTTCCATCACCTGTAGCACTAGATGGCGGCATCGCCATGCGGCCAGGCACTACCATTATTGGCGCTAAAAGCCCTGTTAATGGATCTCTAGATTATGATCAGCCGACCATTACCAATACATCCATCGATAGCAATGGTGGAAATGGCGTTGTCGTGATAAGCGGCGATGTCACTGTAGAAAACATCTACTTTAAAGACACATGGGGCTCTGCCATCAATTATGACAATGCACGTGATCTAACTGTCAAAAATGTGCTTGTGACAGGCTATAACCAGGGAGAGCTGACAGTTCCTGTAATTACAAGATCAGATTTTCGTGAGATTGGCGCTTTTGAAGCGACAATTTTGAATGATGGCAAAACAGAGGTATTTAATACCGTTATTCGTGATGGCCACACAGGTCCTGGGATAGCAGAATTTTCGGTTGGAACAGATCGCAAAATGACGCTTGAATCAGTTGAAATGAGCGGACTTCGAAGCTTTATCCCCAGACAGCCAAATGTATTACGATTTAACGTAGCTGTAGCGCCCATCTATTTTGATTTCGCAAAGCTTAAACTCAAAATCAAAGACTGCTCGTTCCATGACATGGCACCAAACTTTGATCCAGGAATATCAACTGAGGTTGTTAAAGTTGAGTCAAGGCAGGGATCACAAATTGTAATGGAAGTTGAAAATACAAGCTTCGTACATAATCATGTTGCCGGTGAGTTTGGAGGATTGTTTGATATCTCAACATTTGCCTTTGATGATGATTTGGAATCATCACTTCCTCTTGCTCGTTTTACAAGCACTATCAAAAATTGCTACTTTGAAGAGCCAGTGGAAAATAGTTCTGAGTTTGTTGTTGGAATTGCACACAACAACAGCACCAATACCCAAACCGACATCAAAATCGTAAACAATACATTCAACAATTTGTATGATAATATCATTACATTTTCTACGGGCATTACGCGTGAAATTTATACGATTGCGCATAACACAGGAACGGGTCTCGATGGCTTCTACACAGCCATTAGCTCTCTTTCTGAAACACCAAATAGCCTTAACACAAAAGTTAAAATTGAAAACAATAACTTCCAAGGCGGAAACGACTTTGGTGCGGTAAATGTCGTTTCAGGATTTACAGGTGACGATGCCCCATGGCATAATCTAAAAATCTGTGTGGAGCACAACTGCTTTGATGGACTAGGCTCTGGCTTTGCAGGCCTTGCAGGCTATGACTTTGCTTCAAACACAGTAGGAGCAGGAAATGCAACTATAAATGCCCACAAAAATAATATTGTAGGCTTTCAGTATGACATTTACGATGAATTTGCAAACGTAAACTACTTTGCAGAGAAAAACTGGTGGGGACAAGCCTCAGGCGCTGACTCTATCCTTAATCTTGGAAGCGGCATCGTGGATGTAAGCAATCCACTCCACCATCCAATAGATTGTCCTCTTGAGACCTGGTGCGTGCCAGAACCAGAAAGCAGCCCGCCTCCAACAGCGTTATTAATCAAAAAAGCTGAGCTTGTTCGCCCTGCTCACTTCTAACCAAAACACCCCTTGCGAAGCTCTTCGCAAGGGGTTCTCTCATCACTCATCGTCTGTTTGCATAGCTTAATTAAATTTCTAACGGCAACTTTACTTTTTTCCGATAGGTGTTTTGCACCAAGATAGGTTTTTTCTAGAACCTCAAGGTGATTCTCCATCTCACCTTGATCTTGGGGAAGATCTGGATATCCAATGGATCTCATAAGGGCCATTTCAAGGGGTGCAAAGCGCCATCCCTCTCCGTGAAAGGGCTCCCAGCGCACACCTAGAGAAAGATGCGGGAGCTCGGCAAGAAGTGGACTAAAAAATTCATACGTATTGACATCTGAACCATTCACGTAAGCCGGGAAGTATCCCTCATCGATATTTTGATCACTCATGGATATTTTAAAGCCGCCTTCAGAAGCTATCAGTTGATCTATAGCATCTCTTAGCGAACACGATCTTCTATCATAGTACCATACTCTGCATGGACCGACTATTTCTTCGCCCTCTGGAGCAACGAGAAACATCTCTTCTGTGAGCGTTAAATCACCTAAAATAAAGCTATCATAGCAATTGATGTTTATAAGCTGTGGAAGCAATGTTTTTAGCGGGGCAACAATAGCATATTTTTTTTCTTCCCAACTCATCCAGTTGCCAATAGGCCTCACAAGCTCCCCTAATGAAAAATGAACCGTCGTCCGAATTTCTTGCCATTTTTCCTCAGTATTCTTGCCATATCCCGCCCTAAGCTCTCCATCATCTGGCAAATCGTTTGTAGCATGCACAGCAAAAAGCTCATCCTTTATGTCGCAAAAAAGTACAGACTGAATAAATAAAAAAGCAAATAATATTTTTTTCATGGTTACTAAATTTTACTACAGATTTTAATAAACAGCCAGAAAAGATAAACAGTTTAGTTTATTTCTTCATCGCTTTATTCCAAGGGATGACGATTTTTTTCATGTAGGCAGCAAGAGTGCCTGGTCGCTTTACAGATAGAACACGTACCTGTTCATATTCTATAAAATTATGGTAGATAAGAGAGTTCATCTTGCCATACTCTAAGATCGCATTACCTAAGAGCAGAGTAAGCGAGTTTACTCCGGTATCATATGGGGAAATGCGAGTAAGCTCTTCCTGCACCCAACCAGAAAGCTCAATATAATCAACATGTGGTTGCCGGATTTTCAGCGAAAGTGTTTTTGTAAAATTTTGCATAGCTTCTGGAATAGAATTGGGAGGACTTGGTAGATGCACGACTTGCTCCCAAATCGCTTTTTCTTCTTCTGTCAGCCTCTCAAAATGGCTTATATCCTTCCACACTTTCCTAAAGGAATCATAAAACTTTTTTAGATATTCATCTGACAGAACAGATTGCGCTTTCCCTATAAGCTCATCATCAACCTGCCTCCAGGATTTTCTATACTCCCCTTCAGTTGGACTAATACCCGTAATGAGCATTCTATGAAGCGCGTGTATCACTTCAGGTGTTATGGCTGCTAGATCATAGCGTTCAAGGAAGAGAAGAGCATTTTGGTAGTTAGCATAAATGCGCGGAGAAAGCTTGCTTGGTCGGCACGATTTTGTTAACAGATCGCAAGATTCCCTCCCGAGATTTTTCAGGATTAAACCAGGTATTGCAAAGCTCGCCTTTTCAATTACTTTGCGAGGAAGGAAATCAAGGCTAGGGATTGCGCTCTTTGCCCATGCTATCTGTTCTCTAAAGTACTCTGTGAGCACTTTGCGATCTGTAGTGCCTTCGCGGACTTTTCTGTCATAAAGAGGTTTATCAGTAAAGACAAGCGGATATTCTTCTCCAATTGCAAGGATAAGATTGGCAAACACCCATGCTAAGCGGCCAGCACCATTTACAAAAGGCGAAATCCTTGTAATTTCAGCATGAGCGAAGCTTGCATGGTCAATATAGTCTCCCCCTTGAACCATTCGTGCATGGAGCGCCTTGCTAAATGCTTGCATATCCTCCACAATTTTATTTGGCTGTGAGGGCACAAAAAATACCGTGTTCAATACTTGCACCTCATCTGCCGTTAAATAGGTATTTCGTGACTGCAAGCTTTGAAAAACCGACGAAAAGCGCTCATACGCCCTCTCTGATAATTGCTCCCTAGCAACATCAAGCGGGGCTTGATTCGTCTTTCGAGTAGGCACAATGATTTTAATCGAATTTCTAAAAGAATCATCTTGTCCGCCAAGGTCTTTGACAATAGCCCCTTGAAGTGCTTTTATAGTTCGTATAATAGCTTCTGGACTGTCTTGAAAGGCAAACATGTCGCATAAAACAGCTTCATTTGCATAGGTAAAGGCACGAACTACATTTGTGAATTTTCTCCCCTTAAGAAGGAATGCAAAGGGCTGCTGAGTGTTTTGACAGCCCGCAGTAATCGTTCTTGAAATACCATACTCTCCGGCATTTGCATATTCTAAATCATGAAAGGGAGGAAATTCTGGATGCGTCATTAAGCGGCAAAGATCCTTTTCGCATGCATCTGGCGTGTAGGGATATGGACATCCTGCAGTACCTTCTCGTGCAAGCACAATTCCTGGGCTCATGTAAGGGGCAAGTGAAGTGATGTCCTTTGCATAGGCACCTGCAGGCACAGCGACAGCGAAACAAGCTGCAGTTTTACTAGCAATTTTAGCTACATCCCATAGAGTTAATGCTATTTTTTTAAATACTCTACCAAACGAGCATCCAGCAGGATGAGATTGCGTGTCAGGGACTGAAATTTCGCTTTTAGTGACAGAAAAAATCATAAAGGGCAGCTATAATACAGAGCTTAAGGCTCTATCTCAAGCCTTTTCTTTTGCGCTCGTATACGACAGTATTGCAAAATCACAAGTGGAATAAATAGCGATAACGCTAGTATCTGCACGTTTTGCTTTTGCAAGATCATATGGAGGAAGACTAGGCCTTCAGCATAGTAGACTTTCTTATGCAGCCTCATCCAGTCTTTGCCCATTCTTTTGACAAAGTAGTCATTACTTGTGACGGCAAGGGCAAGAAAGATCAAAAAGGCAAGCTCTCCTGGGATAATTATGGGATGGAGCGCATAAAGAAGCGTATTGAACGATAGCCCCTTTTTAGCAATAAAGCAGAAAAAATGAACTGTTGTATAAATAAATACTGCAACTCCAACATTTCTTCTTGTCCGCATAAGCTCTTTAAAAAAGTGGACCTTGCTGAAGATAATGCGAAGCGGATTAATTGCGAGGCTAAAGACAAGCATCGAAGCTGCAATAATTCCAGAAATTTTGGTCATTTTGCTCCAGTACTTTACCCCATAAAACTCTGTGAAATATGGGAGCACCATATAGTAGAGCCCTGGAAGGGCAAGCAGCGTCCACAAAAACCATTTTTTCTTTAGTAAACTCATTCGACTGCAGGTTCATAGCTTGGCTGCAGACGATCTAAAGCCATGGCAAACCCGCCATTGCCAAGAACGTTTGCGCAAGTGATTACAGGGTCAAAAAGTATATAGAGAGCGGTGATGAGCGATCCCATTTCTGCAGTAAAGCCAAGCTGGCTTTCTAGCACTGGAAGCATCACGAGAATGCCGCCTCCAGGAATCGCCGCTACAGAAAACTTAGCGAGAACAAAGTAGAGCGCAAAGATAAGGTAGCTATAAAAAAGAGGCTCATCCAGTCCATAATTTTTCATAACTGCAAAGGCAAAGATAGGGATTGCAAAGCAGTCGCCAATAAGGTGGATATTAACTGTCGTTGGGATGGAGAGGCGTGCAAAAGATGGGTTTTTGCTATTTTTTTCTGCGCCAAGAATAGTTAAAGGCATTGCTGCAGCACTAGACATACTGCTAAATCCTGCAATCGCCGCAGGAAGCATATTCTTGATGCTTTGAATAAACTTAGAAAATACTCCCCTATTTGAAACAAAGTAGATAAGCAAAATATAGGAAAGGACAGAGACTGCAACGAGTATAAAAATGCGCGCATAGTCCTTAGCAATGGTATTGATTACCTTGTCATGGTTAAGCTTAAGGACAAAACCTGCAATAAATATTGGCACAATAAGCGTAAGTACTTTAAACATACGCGAAACAATCTTTTCGCAAAAATCTGAGAGCCTTGCAGAAAGCTGGGGCATAATCCGCGGAAGAAGTATGCCTAAAAAAAGCCCAGAAAACATGGCAATATCGTTTGTAATAACCCCTGGTACTTTACCCTCCCAAGCAGGCATTAGTCCTTGACTATCTTGAGGGGACGCAAGCGATAGATCCATATGATAAACTGAGGAGCCAATCACGTAGCTAATCATTGTGGATAAAAAATTTGATACGCAAACGCCGGCTAATACAAAAAATACAAGCTTTGTCGCCCCTCGAGAAAAGCCTGCCACAGTCTTAAAAAGCAGCATAAAAATGACAAAGGGCAGAGAAAAGATTATAATGGATTTTACAAAAAGGCTAAGTGCAAAAATATGGGCTTTTACATCGTATGGAATATAGCCTTCAAAAAGAAAAATCGCTCCAATTATCGCAAGTAGAAGCACCGGCATTTTGTGAAACATAAAAAATAATATATATAGTTTTTGGATAATTATAGCGGAATCATGTCAATATATCAAGAGTTTATTACAATATATCGAGGCCGAGCCGGCGGCTGTTGTTTGTGCCTAAAGAGCTGTTCATAACGCAACCGGTCTCGGTCTCGGACACAGTCTCGGTCACAAAACTTACACAAATTTTAGATTCACCCGCGAAAAGAGTAAGTCTTGCATCAAGAATGACCAGCGCGGGATTTGAGTGACTGATAAAGCTTTTTACGGGTAAAGGATGCTGGGAGCATCCGGCTTATAGCTACAAGGAGCTTGTATCGCCAGTTTATTATTTGGAAGGGCTTTTTATGCTCAATTTGGTCGATGATAGCGCGGGCAACATCGTGAGGATGTAAAACCATACCTTTAGCTTCAAGTTTTTGAACCTTGCCCTTAGTGGCATGCTTTGCAAAATTGGTAGCCACGCGGCCAGGACATGCTGTAAGCACGCGAATGCCTTTTGCTCGCATCTCTACATCCAGCGCCTCTGAAAAACTTACTACAAATGATTTAGTTGCACCGTAAACGCATGCACCAGGCGACGGAGTAAGCCCTAAGGCTGAAGAGACATTTAGTATTGTGCCCTCTATATTTTCTTTTGTCCACCAGTAGCAGATATACTGGCATACAGCAACAACTGCCGCAATATTTACTGCAAGCATCTGCTGCACCTCTTGCGGGCCATGTGTGATGAGATCTCCATAGAGGCCAAAGCCGGCACAGTTTATAACAGTGTCCGGAAATTCCTTTTGCAGTGTACCTAGAAGTGCCTGAGTCCCCTCAAAGCTTGAAAGATCAGCTACACAGATAAGTGTTGGAGTTTTTGTGCCGATTTCAGACAAGAGCTCGCTTAAGGCCTGGACATCTCTTCCATGAAGAATAAGCGAAACACCCTTTTCTGCAAGCTGAAGCGCGAGCGCTCTTCCAATACCAGAACTTGCACCTGTTATAAGCACTTTTTTCATCCACCTAGCCCCAAGCTTGAATTTTGTCCTTTACCCGAACGCGAGTTGGATACTTTACTCTAAAGTGGCCAATAGCAAGAAGGCTCTTTACCATAGCCTTCTTAAGGCGGCCTAGCTCTTCAAAAGTAAGTAAAGACTCATCAAACTGCCCATCTTCCATCTTTTCTTTGACGATCTGATCTACTAGGCGAGTAAGCGTCTCTTCATTTACCTCATCGAGCGAGCGCGATGCCGCTTCCAAGGAATCTGCTATCATAATGATGACAGATTCTTTCGTTCTGGGTTTAGGCCCTGCATAGCGGAAATCCTTTTCATTGGCAAGCTCTCTGTTACCACCTACGTTTTCTAGCTGCTTGTGGTAGAAAAAGTAGACAAGGCCGTTGCCATGATGCTCCTTGATGATATCGATAAACTGCTCGGGAAGACCTGCCTTTCTTGCCAAGGAGACACCCTCACTTACGTGGGAGATAATGACCTGGGCAGACTCTACAGGAGTAAGAAGCTGGTGGATATTTACCCCTGGCTGCTGATTTTCTGTAAAATACTGGGCAATAGACATCTTACCTATATCATGATAGAGGGTAGCCACTCGGCAGAACAGGCCATTTGCCCCTATGGAGTTTGCAGCAGCCTCTGCAATGTTACCCATAATAAGGGAGTGCTGGTAGGTGCCTGGAGCTTCTATGGTAAGGCGCCTCAAAAGCTCATGGTTTGGATCCATGTATTCCATGAGCGTGATGTCTGTCAGGATGCGAAAGCACGCCTCAAAAAGCGGCAAAAGTCCTACAACAAGGACAGCTGTAAGGAGCATAAAGACGCCTGAGCTTGCAACATCAGCAATAATGGATATTCCCCAGCGGCTTCTATCATAGAGATAAAAGGCTAAGATGATCGCGCACGCTGCAAGCCATGCTTTTCCGCATACAACAAAAATTTCAGTTCTTCTGCGAAGTGATCTTGTGTAGAGTATTGCAAAGAAGGCAACTATAAGGTTTGAGAGGATAAAGCCCTGCCTATCTATTGCTAAAACTGTGTCAAAAACACCAGTCTCCAGCGCTGCAATAAAGATCGCAACACCAGGATTAACCAGAGAGCAAAGAAGAATTGCAGTAAAGGGAGTAAGAAGCGGATAGCGGACGATTTCGTAGAGATCAGGCGTTGTTTTTAGCAGCAAAAATTCTGTTATCTTGGCAAGAGCAAGACCGAGCAGCACAATTGCAGAGAGCAAAAATATACGGCGGTTAGATGCCAAAATATCTGCATGCTGGTAGCGCAAAAAAACCGTCGTTACAAACATGAGCAGTATTGTAAGCAGAAGGCTTCCTGCAAAGGTGCGAGGATGAAAAAGATTTCGCCGCTCACTTAGGGACTGTTTCATCGCCTGAATCATAGCAATGTGTCTTGCTGTGACCTTTTCACCTTGGTCGATGATGCGGCTTCCTGCTTGTATGTAGGTATACTTTGGCTGAATATTTTGCTGCAGGACTTTGCGGATTTTACGCTCCTCGTGTGGATCTTCCTTCAGAGTCCAGATCTTATTTTTTAAAAAATCGATAACAAAGTCGATAGTGCCTGGATTAAAAAGATGGTTTCCAAAGGCCTGCTGGCGGATAAAGTCCCACACTTTTTCTGGAAAAAATACGCCCTGCGTGGGATCGAAGGGAGCGAGTTCATGAAAGTTAGAACATGGCATGCCAAGCTCTTTCATTTTTTCTATAGTCCTTGCGTCGCTAAAGCGGATTTCAAGAAGCGTCTTTTCAAGCCGCTCTATTGCCCGATACATCTCATCGAATGTGCTTTGAAGCGCACGCTTTCGCCACTCCTGGTCATAGATTAAAATATTTTCAAAATCAAGGCGGCGCTTTCTCACATCATCTGGATCTATGCCATAAATTTTTCCAATATCTAAGAGCGCTTCTTGTTTAAGGATTGTCGTAGCTTCTTCATCGGGAAAGGTAAAGTCAGCTTCAGCAACTATATAACGAGGAGCCGACCTTCCAAGCTCAAGCACCTCAATCTGCACTTCGCGAAAGTGTAAAAAAGAAAAAAGACCAATGCCAAAGAGCAGCACTATGGTCCATCTGACAGCTGAACTTTTATCAAAAAATCCCTGCTCTCGAGAAAATTTCAGCTCACTTGAGTCATACACTACTGCCATATTCGATAAATTCCTAGAGTGGCTTATTTATAGCTTGTCGCACTATTTTAATCCATATAGTATACTAGTGAACAAAGAAAAATGCTATGTCACACTATCAAGTAGTTGCACGAAAATATAGGCCGCAGCGCTTTAGCGATGTTTTGGGGCAAGATCCGATCGTAAAGACGCTCAAAAATGCCCTTAGATCGGGAAAATCTGCCCATGCCTACCTCTTTTGCGGATCGAGAGGTACGGGAAAAACTACGCTTGCACGCATTCTTGCCAAAGCGCTTAACTGCATGCACCTTACCGAAGAGTGCGAGCCATGTAATAACTGCGCAAGCTGCAAAGAAATTACTGCAGGTTCGTCTCTTGATGTTTTGGAAATAGATGGCGCATCGCATCGCGGCATTGATGACATAAAACAAATTTCAGAATCTGTCGGCTACTGCCCGACTGGCGGAAAATACAAAGTCTACCTCATCGATGAAGTGCATATGCTGACAAAAGAGGCTTTTAATGCACTACTTAAAACGCTTGAAGAGCCGCCAGCTAACGTAAAGTTTTTCTTTGCCACAACTGAGGCACATAAAATCCCAGCAACGATTCTGAGCCGCTGCCAAAGATTTAACCTCTCGCGTATTCCTCGAGATGCGATGGTGCAAAAGCTTAAAAATATCGCCTCTGACATGCAGGTAGAAGTAGATGATAAAGCACTCATTCGCCTGACAGACTTTGCTGAAGGCGGCCTTCGCGATGCAGAATCGCTCTTTGACCAGATGATAGCCTGCGGAGACAGCAAAATTACCGAAGAGGTCGTGCAGGATGTACTCGGCGTCATGCCTCGCGAGCAGTTCTTTTTGCTCGACCAAGCAGCCTTAGAAAATGACATCAAATATGCCTTTACCCTCGCTAATGAGCTTTTTAGCCAGGGCAAAGAGGTATCACACTTTCTTGAAGATCTTAGCCAGCACTATAAGTCGATACTTTTTACAAAACTTGGCCTTGATCAACCAGATCAAAACTACAAAAAATCTGCTGAAATCTACACACAAGATCAGATTCTTTCAATCTTTGATCTGATCCAGGAGACAGTGTCTACACTTAAGAGCACAACAGCTGCCCATATGGTGCTTGAGGGACTTCTTCTCCGGATTATCCGAATCCGCCAAAAAATTTCGATAGAAGCTATCGCCCGGCGCCTTGTGCAGCTTGAAGAAAAAATCAGCGGACAAAAGGTCCCCCTGCAGCAGCCGCCTACCCCACAACCATCCCCACCACAACCACCTGCAGCGGTAAAGATTGAGCCAAAAGAGCCGCCTAAACCACCAGCTGCCTCTGCACCGCCCGTATTGGCAGATGATCTACAAAAAAATGCACGCTATGATACGCTGACGCAGTTTGCAGCAGTGGAGCTTGAAGGAACAGTACAACGAAAAAGGAGAAAATGAAATGGGATCTGGATTTTTAAAAAAGAAAAAACAGGCAAAAATGTTCCAGCAGCAGCTCTCAAGCATGCAGGAGCAGTATACCCAGCAGCTAGAGTCTATGGAAGCGACCGGTACAGCAGGCAACGGCCTTGTCCAAATCACCCTCTCTGGCAATAATGAGATGAAAAAAATTCTTATAAAACCAGAATGTGTAGACCCGGAAGACATCGACGGCCTCCAGCTCCTCATCAAGGCAGCCTACAATGATGCCCAAAACCAGCTAAAAGCCCAAACAGAATCTGCCACACCAATGGCAGGCGGCCTGCCCGATCTTTCAATGCTCGGATTTTAAAAATTGGCGAAAATTCCCTATCAACGTATACTGATTCAACTTTCCAAGGTTGAAAGGAAATAGCAGCCTAGGCAATTTTTGAGCGATTTTTTAGCAAAAGCGCCAAAAAGTGTCTCGATAATATTTTCGCTCAGCCTCGTTAGCTCGGATGGTGGAATGGTAGACACTGGGGACTTAAAATCCCCTGGGAGCAATCC
>CAYWZU010000061.1:0-12770 GCA_964462925.1 uncultured bacterium | reverse complement strand
AACCCTTTTTACCTTTGACTACCATGACGACTATACAACCGTCCTCGATGCGAATAAACATAAAAAAATATATCGCCACTCAAATAATAGAATTACCGATATCGAAGAATACACAGGCAATACCCTCTATCGCGTAAAAGCTTACTACTGGGGAAAAAAGGAGGGACTCTCCTGGGGAAAACATCCTACAGGAAAAGAGGGAAACCTTCTTGGCTATGCAACCCTTAATCATGAACGATGTGCTCATTCTCTATGCTTTTTTGATTATGATGACTATGGCAATATCCTCAGAGAGACAATCGCTGGCAACCTTTCAGGAAACTATCCTTGGGCCTTCTGGGTAGATGATGAGGGAAGACCCAAAGATCAAAATGTCGAGTGCTATCAAAAATACTATAAATACTCAAAAGATCACCTCCTTATTGAACAGAGTGAGGACTTTGGTCCACGGATAGAATATCGCTATAAATCCGGAACTGATCTCATTTCGGCAAAATTTAGTAAAGATAGCGAAACCATCGTAAAGCGCGAATTTTTTTTCTATGACGACAATGGCATCATTATAGAAAAAATCCTAGATGATGGAAGATCTGACAACGTTTCTGATCTCTCAGCTGTCACGATGCGCCTTGTTACAAAAGTAGTGCCGACTAGTATTGGCCTTCCTCAAGATATACGAGAGTATTACCTTGATCTTGCAACAAACACTCTTATCGCCCTTAAACATACGCACTACAATTATAATAAGGCTGGAGATGTTACTGAGGAGGCTATTTTTGATGCAGATGGCAGCTATCGCTATTCTTTATGGTATGAATATGACCATAAGGGCAGGCTCCATAAAAAAACAAATCCGATAGGCCAAATCCAGACTTTTGTCTATGACGAAAATGGCAATACAAATTATGAGAAGCAAGAAGATTCTCCTATGCACATCATCAATATATATGATGCTGCAAATCGCCTCATAGACACTACAGAATATCACTACGACAATACCAAAGTTTCATCTCAATTTGAATATGACCTAATGAGCAACAAAATAGCATCAGTTGATCGCTATGGAAATAAAACCCATTATCGATATGACGAATGCAATCGGCTTATTGAAATTGAGCTCCCTAAGAAGGGCTTTACAGTCAAAAAAGAGTATGACCTCTTTGACAATGTCTCAAAAGAAACAAACCAAAAGCATGCCTCTACCACTAAAGAGTATACAATACGAAATAAGCCATCACGAATCACATACTCAGATGGCAGTCAAGAGCGCTTTCAGTATAACAAAAAAGGAACGCTCTTTAAAAAGTGGGACAAAAGCGGCACTCGCACCATGTATCACTATGATAAATTTGATAGGATCACAAGGACGTATGTGCATGATAGTGATGGAAATAAGCTTTTAGAAACGGAAAATAGCTATAACGCTTTCCATCTTCTCTCCACAAGAGATGCTAGAGGTAACATCACACATTTTCGCTATGATGGTGCTGGCAGGCTTATTGAAGAGCTTCTAGAAACCCCTGAAAACTACTCAAAAAAATGCTTTAGCTATGATGCATTAGGAAGAGTTTGTTCCACAAAACAGTATTATGGAAAAGAAAGGAAGGCGTTTTACGAAGTTAGGCTCACCTATGATAATCTCGACCGTGTCATATCTGAAAAAGAGTTTGATTCTGATGGAATTTGCAAAAGCAGCACAGTCTATGAATATAATGCCGAGGGCATGCTTACACGAAAAGAAACATCTGATGCAGTCCTGATCAATCGCTATAACTCAAAAAAAGAGCTCATAGAGACAATTGATGAAGCAGGTGATCGTATAGAGATATCCTTTAACCACACCTTTACAAACCATAAAGGCCAAAAGACCTTTCAAAAGATTACAAAAGATGGCCTCAATAACAGTGTGGAAGAGTACTATGATGAGCTCGGAAGATGCATCTCCATTTTACGAAAAAATGGCCAAGGCGAGCTCACTCATGTAACAGACTTTCGCTATAACCCGACTGGCCAGAAAATTCGCGAAAAAAATAGAGTATTTTTTAATGGTGTTCTTGAAAAAGATTATATAATCTCCTGGAAATATGACCTTCAAGATAGACTCATCCGCCTCATTGAGCAGGCTCATACGGAAGAAAAAAAAGAGACAGAGTACACCTACGATCTTGCAGGCCGCGTAAAGACGCTGCAAAAACCAAATGGCACACTACTTGAGCATACCTATGATGCCTTAGGAAGGCTTGCAAGCCTCAAATCTTCTGATGGATCAATTTCCTATAGATACAGCTACGACAGAAATAACAATCCTCGAAAAATCGTAGATGAAGTCCATGGCCTTACCACAAAAAGAGTATATGACGCATGGAATAGGCTTGTCAGAGATGGCCTTGAAAACATCTACTCAGTAAACATGCGCTATGATGCTCTTGGCAGGCTTAAAAAGATAAAACTTCCAGATAGCTCGAAGATAGGCTACACATATGATGATATGCATCTTCGATCAGTCGATCGCTATTCTCAAGACAAGATGCTTCTCTACAGCCACAAGTATAGCTCGTTTGACATGCAGCATCGGCCAACTGCCTCGGAGCTGATTAATTCTCTCGCAGTAGCCACTATCCAATGGGACAAAAAAGGCAGAAATATTCACTTTAGCTCACCTTATTACTCCCACTCGATCGATGCATTTGACCCTGCAGGAAATATCACAGCCTATAGCTTTGAAGATCCCCAAGGCAAAGTGACAGTACAAAACAGCTATGACGATCTCTACCAACTCACCAATGAATCAGGCTATAAAAACCATAGCTACGCTCACGACTCGCTCCATAATAGAAGAAAAGTTGATGATACAGCCTACACCCTCGACTGCCACAATAAAGTAGCAAATGATGGCAAGAACACCTTTTCATACGATAAAAATGGCAACCCACTCTCAGATGGCAAACTTTTTTTCAAATATGATGCCTTAGATAGGCTTATAGAAGTTATAGATGGCGAAGTAACAACTCATTATCTCTACGACAGCTTCAACCGCCGCATCAAAAAAAATGAAGAGCTCTTCATCTATCAAGACATGCGAGAAATTGGCAAACTTCATAATGGCCAAATAGAAGAACTTCGCATCCTCGGCCTTGGCAAGGCCAAAGAACTTGGGGCCGCCATTGCGATTGAACTACAAGGCAAACTCTACTGCCCCCTACACGACTTTAGAGGAAATGTAGTAGTACTTATCGATGCAACAACCAAAGAAATCGCCCAAACCTATCGCTACACAGCCTTTGGCGAATGCGAATCATCGACATCCCTTATCTCCCCCTGGCAATTTTCAAGCAAACGCTACGACCCCGAAACTGGCCTCACCTATTTCCACTGCCGCTACTACTCCCCATCCCTTGGGAGATTTTTCACTCCAGATCCATTAGGGTTCGCCGACGGCCCCAACCTCTACGCCTACGTCCACAATAATCCCCTCAATAAATTCGACCTCTTTGGACTTCTTGCTAACCCAGATCGCTTTCAGGAACCCTTAACCTTTGAACAACGTCTTTTCAAAGAAAGTCATGCTTTTGAACGAGATTTTTTCTCAAAATCAAGATGGATGCTTACTGAAGGCGATTCGATTCCTGGCATTCACATCTGGGCTACCAATGGGATGTTCAATTCAGATGAGGATGCAGAAAAGAGCTTTAATTACATAAGGGATTTAGCAGATGGCGTCGAGGTACTTGGATATTATAGTGCCTGTCATGGTATAGTGGATATTCCGGGAGCTCTCCTACAAACGAGATTTAACTTGGCTTCTGATACTTCCAAAATACTTGCAGATGCCTATGAAAAGTTCCATCTTCAAGAACCGCCTGAAAGTCGAATCCTTCAGATTTCTCATAGTCGAGGCGCTGCTCATGTGAAAAATGCTCTAAAGATGTGTGATCAGAAAGTAAGAGACAGAATTATATCTGTTTCTATAGGCCCGGCTTTGATTATTCCATCAGCCTATTGTTTAAAGAGTGATAACTATTCAAGCACAAGAGATGGAGTAGGATTATGTAGCGATCTATTTGGACATATGTTGAATCAAGATGCAATCCACTATCTAAGTCCGCACGAAGACGCCAATCATTATTTTGACCATGAGTTTAAAAGTCCTACCTACCGAGAACCTTTGGAGCGTAACATTAAAAAGTACATGGATAAATACAGGCATTAATATGATTAAAATCTTATGCACACTACTCTCATTATTTAGTGAAGAACGCTCTGATGATACCTTTAGGGGAGAGCTGAACAAATCAACTAAAAAAGCTATCGAACGAATAGAGACGAAATACCATGCAACCCCTTGCGGAAGTGGTGGAGGCACAATGTATGGAGTACAGTCTACTATGATTGCTTTTAACATTGAAGGACCAGTATCATTAGAACAAGCGCGAGCTATAATAGTTGATTCTACAGAAATGTATCGTGAAGAATTAAATTCGAATAAAGCACTTCGGCCATATCTTGCAGAATACCCATTTCCCGTCTCGAAAACTGAAGTAGAATTTTATCCAATTAATCCCAAAGATGCAAAAAATATAATTTCCTCTTTTGGCATTTCTGAGAGAAGAGATGGTGAAGTTTACATAACCTATCATCTACGAGATGAAAATAGCAAATCTAAAAAAGTCATTGAAGAAACCTATCAACAAGCAGTGGAGCGTTTATATGGAAATAATAGGTAAATTCTGGAAAATAGCCCTGCTTGGTTTGTCGTCACTCTTTCTGGTTTTGCTCGTGGGCAGAATGTATGCAACTGATTCAGATCTTTGGATGAAACTTGCTCCCCAAGAAAGAAAATCTACTGCAGCCATAAAGAAATTTATTACGCAATACGATTCTGGACGCTATAAATACATTGTGACTGGGCAATTTCCCCCTCTTCCACCAGAGACAGATTATGGTATATGGGTCACCGCTAAAACTGATGAGACGGTGAAATCTGGAAGAGAAAACGCAGTAAAGTTTTTGCAAGATTACCTAAAGGAGATTCAGGCAAACAAAGAGACAACCAAATACTTTGAATACAATTGTATTGCAAGACCTAGTAAGTACTCTGGCAAAATTAGTCTAAAAAATGTTGGATTCCGCATCGCCTACTGGAATGACCAAGTAGAAAGGCCAAAAGCGCCATTTCTTTCCGAAATTGACTTTTACGATAATACCTTCCGCTACTATGAAGCAGATCCAAAAACTCAAGCCCTTAAGCTCGTGCTCGAGGAGTCTTATGAAAAAGCTCTAGATAGTCTCAAAGATTCGAAGAAAGGAAATGATTGAAACACAGAGTCACAGAGACACAGAATTATATATGATCTTACCTGCAAAATAATTGGATCAGCAATGGAGTTTCATAGGACTTTAGTAGGTAGCAGTTACAACTATGCAAGCACACACGATTTTGTCACTCGCCTAGCCGATACCATGGGAAGCATTGTTCATCGTCGTAATCTACAGTATCTTACTCGACATCCTGAAGCATCATATTTTGATCATGATTTTCAAAGTCCTACGTATCGTGAAGTATTAAAAGATCATATAGATGCCATAAAAAGCAGATCCCTATTAGAGAGGTAACCTATGTTCAAATATATTTTCATATTTCTTATTTCATTGCCAGTTACTACTTTTGCCAACTTTTATGATGATTTAACGAGCGATAAATCTATAGCAGCCAAAGAAATTGAAAAAAAATACCAAGTCAAATGCATAGGATCTGGTGGCGGTGCTATGTATGGAGTTAAATTTATCGCTCTTTCTTTTGAAATCAAAAGACCACTTTCTATCGAACAAGCTCGTGAAATGATGGTGGGTTCTGTGGCGATAGTTCAGGACGTCATCAATAGCGATAAAAATATCCGACCTTTTCTCGAAGAATACCCTTTTACTTCTAGGGATATCGAACTATCATTTTCTATACATCACCCCGAGGCAAAAGAGCTTTCATTTTTTAAAAGCTCAAAAACAATAGATGGTGAGGCTATTATAAAATATAGTAAATTTGACAAAAATGACCAATTGATTGCTATCACTCAGGAAAAATTTAGCATTGCTAAGGAACTTATTAATGAAAAGAAATAGCTATCTGATCATCATAGCCCTTCTAATAGCCGCTTTTTCACCTATCTATGCGATTCCAGCAAAAGAGCAGGAATCGAAAAAAGAACTCCAGGCCTTTGTAGAGAATTACAAACCCCATTCCCTAAAATTCATCGCTGCCGGTAAACCAAATCATCTGCCGAATCACGTGATCTTGGGTATATGGGTAACATCAAAAAGCGAGCAAACAATCGCTACTGGAAGAGCCACGGCTTTAGCTTTTCTAAATGCATATATGGACGAGATTAAGACAAGCAAATATGTAACTGATATGTATGCACGAATACAAAGCAAAGAGCCAGCACAATTCCCTGAAAAATTAAGCTTAAAAAATGCAGCTATTCGCATCGCCTACTGGAATGACCAAGTAGAAAGGCCAAAAGCACCATTTCTTTCCGAAATTGACTTTTACGATAATACCTTCCGCTACTATGAAGCAGATCCAAAAACACAAGCCCTTAAGCTTGTCTTTGAAGAGTCATACGAAAAAGCACTAGAAAATCTCAAAGATTTGAGGAAAGAAAATGATTGAAACACAGAGTCACAGAGACACAGAAATATATAATGAACTTACCTACAAAATAATTGGAGCAGCAATGGAGGTTCATCGGACTTTAGGAGGCCCTGGTTTACTTGAAAGCGTATATGAGGCTGCACTATGTCATGAACTTTCTCTGCAAGGGCTAAAATTTGAATCACAAGTTCCCGTTGAAGTTCATTATAAGGGTGTAAAAATTCGAGAACCCTTGATTATTGACATCATAGTGGAAAATAAAATAATTATAGAAGTCAAGGCAACTGAAAAAGAAAGTCCTATTCATGAAGTTCAGTTACTTACCTATCTCAGACTAACAGAACTTCATCTTGGCCTATTAATTAATTTTGGCTCAAAGCATATTAAAGAAGGCCTAAAGCGCGTTATAAATGGATAAAGTCTCTGTGCCTCCGCGTCTCTGTGTTTAATTTTTTTGTTTTGTTTTTCTCTGCGTTCTCTGTGACCTCCGCGGTGATAATTTTTAAGCTTCGAGGGTAATTTGGAGGGCGATCTTGCGGGCAAAGGCTTCATCAGCCCTGATTTGTGCCTCGCGCAGCTCCTTTTCATCTAATTCTAGCTTTTTTGCGATCTCTTCATCACGAAGACCTAGACTTGTAAGTGCCTCAATATGCACTTTATCAAGAATTCGGGCCCAATTTGCACTATTTTTTTGCCTATCAAAGTTTGCTCTACAATGGACACAACTTTTTTTCACCCATTGATCAAGACAGGTTGTATGAAGAAAATTGCCGCAGCATCCAACACGAAGCAATGTCTTTGCAATAAAATCAGTTTCTTCAATTGTTTCCATACAGAGTGGGCAATCTTCTCTAAGCATCTCAATGTAGCGCTCTTTGACTACGCGTTCATCTTCAAGCTGAATACTATCGCCAACAATCTCTGAAACTATATAAAGCGGAATTCCACTTTTAATTGCCTTTTGGCATTCTTCTTCTAGATCGTTTTTATGACTCTGTTTGAGCTGAAGAAGCTGTATGAAGTCAGAAGTAAGGTTTGCAGGTAACCCCCATGAAGCGATATCTGGGGGATAGGAAAAGGAACAGCAAGCTTTGAAGGCATGATTTAGGGCATTAAAATAGTCGGTGCCTCTATTAGATGTATCAATACGCTCTAGATCATCTCTTAGATCGCTATAATTATCATCATAGGCACTTTCTCGAAAGCAAGGTAAAAAACATCCCAGAAAGCCTCGTACTGCGTGCATTATGCACCCCCTTAGCTATAACCCTCATTATGCAGATTTAAAAATAAAAATCTACTATTCAGAAATCCCCTCTAGAAGGGAGATAATTTCCTGGCGAGAGAGCTTTTTAACCACTTGATGGTCATCAAAGAAGACGACATCCTCTAAAAGGGAGGCTTTTTTCGTGATAAGCTCATCTATCCGCTCTTCGATAGAACCTCGTGTAATAAGCTTAAATACCTGTACGCCTCTCATTTGCCCTATCCTATGAACGCGGTCTGTCGCCTGATTTTCGCGGGCAGCATTCCACCATCTGTCATAGTGTATAACTATGGATGCAGGAGTAAGGTCAATACCAAGGCCTGCAGCCTGAAGGGAGCCTAGGAAAATTCGGCAATTGGGGTCATTGTGGAAGCGAGATACCTCGTCGCCTCTATTTTTTGTCTGGCCTCGAATCTGCGCATAGCCTATCCCATTTTTTTTCAGATAGAGCTCCATGATGTCTAGCATAGCAAGAAATTGTGAAAAGACTACCACCTTCTGCTCACTCTCCATCGCCTCTTCAATAAGTTCAATGAAGGTATCCCACTTTCCAGACTCATAGCTTTCAAAGTTAGGTACATCTTTAAGATAAGCTGCAGGGTGATTGCAGATCTGCTTAAGCGCCGAAAGTATGGCAAAGATATGCATATAGGGAATGGGAGTCTCTTCATCTTTTAGCTGACGAATAAGCGGCAACACATCTCGAGATGTAACAGCCGTGTAGAGATTTTTTTGCTCAGGAGCAAGGTCCGTAAAGAAAAGCTCCTCGGTCTTTTCAGGAAGGTCGGGAAGGACATCCTTTTTTCTTCGCCTTAAGATAAAGGGCCGCACAAATCGAGAAAGGAGCTCTTTTCGTTTAGGGCTATCACCCCGCTCAATCGGGCGCATAAAAAACTCTCTATATTCTTGATCTTGAGGCATATAGCCAGGGAGTACGAGATCAAAAAGGGCCTTTAACTCTCTCAGGTGATTTTCAATTGGAGTTCCGGTAAGCCCTACTTTAAGCAAAGCATTTATTTGCAACAGCGCTGTGTGAATCTGGCTAACATGGTTTTTTGCAATCTGCAGTTCATCAAAAAAGGCAGCATCAAAATGATAGCGGGAAAGTTCTTTTGTCTCGTTTCTAAAGATTCCGTAACTTACAAGCAAAAGATCATAGTCATCTGGAAAGTGGGAAAGCGTCCGCTGCATTCCTACATAACTTTTGATGCGAAAGTTCGGAAGAAACTTTTTTAGCTTATCTTCCCAGTGGTAAATGAGGCTGGTAGGACATACCACAAGAAAAAGCGCCTTTTTTCCCTCTTTTTGAAGGTAGGTTCGTACACCGTCCATAAGTGCCATGGCTTGGTGTGTTTTTCCTACGCCCATATCGTCGCAAAGAAGGCCAGAGAGTCCATTCTGGTATAGATACCATAGCCAATCTACGCCATTTTTCTGATAGGGCCTTAAGGTGCAGTCAAGATTTGGGAACTCAATTTCTTCAGGAGTTTTTTGAGTAAGCAGCCGCTCAAGCACCTCTTTAAAGCCGCTAGATCCCCTTTCATTTACATGGATTGTATCATAGGCAGAAATGCGAAGAAGCTCCTGCGGGGAAAAATCTTGGACATTTTTGCTGTTTTTCACCGAATCTAGCCAACGAAAGCGCTCATCGGAAAGATCTATCCAGCCAGCTTCTGTAGGAAAAAAGCGCTCATTTTTTTTCTTGGCAGCTATCAGATCTTTTACTCCAACTCGTCCCTTGCTTCCTTCCCAAGACACTTCAAGTGAATAGCGATTGCCTTCAGCTTTCAAGGGAGAAACAGTAAGTAAAAGCTGATCTGCCTGCTCGAGGCGCGGATCTATTTTGCAGCTATATTCATTTTTGAGTTTTGGAAGCTCATCTTGAAAAAAGTTTGTCCACTTATCTCTATCTTCTGAGGATATTTCCCGGGTAAGTGTCTCAGGCCGCATATTTTGCGGCATCCGATAAAAGCCTTTTTCAGGCACATAGACAAATTCATCATAAAAAATGGCATGTTTTGCATCTTGGGGATCATTCCAGGAGTATTCAGGAATAATTTCGATACTTTTTGCTTTTTTAAGCCAGATTCTAAGCCCCACGCTTTTGATGGGCAGCTCCTCAGAAAAAAAGCCCGGGACATTAACTAAAAGATCATGATGGTGGCGTATATACTCTGCGACAAGGTGGCGGGGAATTTCCCGTCCAAGGAGTATTGGAGGATTATCCTCTGTGAAATTTTTGACATAAAACCCATCTCCTTCCACATAGAGCCAGTCGCCAAGTTCTAGACACTTCTTTGTGCTCGGAAGCTTTTGCAGCACTGAGCGAAATGTAAGCCCTCCCCTTGCATCCACCTCATAGAGAATCTGCTCTTCAAGCTTTGCTACATGTACTAAAAAGCCAGGATGCTCACCAAGCCAGAGCCTATTTGCTAGCAAAAATGCAGGAAGCTCCTTTTTTGTAATGATAGTGTTTAGTTTTTCAAACTTTCTCGGGGTAAGTTTTATAAGTTTTTTGTTATGTAAAAGCCAGTCGCCGTACAGCTTGCCGTCTGAAAATTCATTAGCATCAATGTGAAGATTTGCTTTTTTATCAAATGAGATTGTGTAGGTAAGAGTATGCGGCGTCTCATCAAATGGGATATGCAGGTGCTCTTTAAGAAGAGGCAGTAGTTCTCCAATCTCTTCATCAGCCATCTTGAGCGTACCTTGTTCAAACGCCTCAGCAAGCTGCTTTTTGTCCAGCGGTAGTGATGGCTTTGGTACATGTGCGTGAATCACAAAGTCTTTGCAGCGTATCTCTCCCTCTGTACAAATGCATTCATCCTCATGAGTGAAGAGCCACTTTGCAATATCTGAGAAAAAGGAAAGCTCATAGCGAAGATGAAGTGTTGGCCTTCCAGTACGATAGAGCTCTAGCTCATCTTCAGAAAGGTTTGAGAATTTAATGGAATTTTCTTCGGTCTCTTCTGGCTTTGCTTTTGTAAATTTTTTAAAAAATTCAATATTTCCTGTGACTGTAAAAAGAAGCTCTCCCTCTTCAGTACGAAACGTGAGCTTATTTTTTTCTTCCTGGACTGCTGGAGGTCTTGTTCCAAGCTTTTCTTGCAGCTTCATAAAAAGTGCGTGGAAAGGACTTTTTTCAAAAAGCAGGTGCAGCGGCTTTCGATTTTTTTCTAGAACATAGAGACATGCTGCTGCCATATGGGCGCAGGCCCCTTTTTCAGTTGATTCTTCGCAGCTGCAGAAAAGATCCTTTATCTTTTCGCGCTCATCAAACTGCAAAAAGACCCATAAAGGGTCTGTAAAATGGGGGTCATTAACCTCTACTTGGTATGTGGGCCCAGAGAAAACGAGCCCACTTACCTTGAGATTTTGCCCTAGAGTTCGATATGGTTCTAGAAAATCGGGGTATGCGTTATAAACATTCATCTACTGAATGATACTCTAGACCGAGATCATGTGCAACAGCTGGATGTGTAACTTTACCTAAACAAACATTAAGACCTTTTTTGAGACCTGGATCTTCGCGAAGAGCCTCTTTATAGCCCTTGTTTGCAATACGAAGGGCATAGCCCATAGTAGCATTTGTAAGAGCCTGAGTTGATGTACGAGCACATGCACCTGGCATATTTGGCACGCAGTAGTGCAAGACGCCGTCAACCTCATAGGTTGGCTCAGAGTGTGATGTTGGCCGAGAAGTATCCGCACAGCCGCCCTGGTCGATTGCAACGTCTACAATCACTGTACCTGGGCTCATAAGCTTAAGATGCTCGCGTTTGATAAGCTTTGGAGCAAGCTTTCCTGGAATAAGGACAGCCCCGACAATTAGGTCTGCGGACCTAAAGTTTTCTTCCAGTGCAGCAGGTGATGAATAGATAGTCTTTAAACGCGGGCCATAGAGTGCATCGAGAGCTCTTAGACGATTAAGGTTAGTATCAAGAACGGTGACATCTGCGCCAAGACCAAGAGCCATCCTGAGAGACTCTGTTCCTACTACGCCGCCGCCGATGACTACCACCTTTCCCTGAGATACACCGGGAACACCGCCAAGAAGAACCCCTTTTCCGCCATTTGCAATCTGAAGCGCTGTAGCTCCTGCCTGGATAGCAATACGTCCAGCAATTTCACTCATCGGGGTAAGAAGAGGCAGCCTTCCTTCAGTATCTGTGACAGTTTCATAGGCAATACCGATAACGCCTCTATCAAGGAGGGCCTTTGTCTGCTCAGGATCTGGAGCAAGGTGGAGGTATGTAAAGAGAATCTGACCTTCTCTGAGTAATGGATATTCAGCAGCTTGAGGCTCTTTTACTTTGATGATCATATCAGAGCGCTTATAGACATCTTCTTTGGAGCCTACGATCTCAGCGCCTGCTTTTTGATAGAGATCATCTGTGAAACCAATTTTTGCACCCGCTTTTGTCTCCACAAGCACCTTATGGCCATTTGCGACAAGAGCAGCCACAACAGCAGGAGTTGCCCCGACCCGATATTCGTGATTCTTAATTTCCTTCGGCACTCCGACAACAATTGATTTTTTATCCACCATCTAATACTCCTTATTTTAATAAATTCTTATTATAGCCAAATATCGCTTTTTCTACAACAATTATTTGACAATAATCCTATAATAAGTTGTTTACTACTTGTTTGATTATCAAAAATCCATTATAAATTAGTGCCCCAGGAAAATAGTGACTAAAGCAGAAGTCACACGTAGAGACGATCAAGATCGAGATTACGAACTTGCATGAACACTCCGGATGGAGTGTCGCCAAAAGCGCCCTGGGAAACTCGATGAACAAAGCAATTGCACGCTCAAAGAGCGTGCTGCAATTAGCTTATAAGAATGGC
>CAYWZU010000060.1:0-12961 GCA_964462925.1 uncultured bacterium | reverse complement strand
GAAGCCACGCTTCTTAATATTTTGTTCTTAAAAGCAATTGAACTTCCTATTCCTTAGTTGAGACTTTTAAGAAGATGGGAGTCTTCGTTGAGATTTTTACCTTTTTTTCGCTTCTTATGCCAGATGTAAAAACCAAAAGCAGGGAATGTCATCATTATTGCAATGCCGATAGATGCCACAGTAATTGCAGTAATTTCAGAAGCAGTTAGGCCAGGCTTTTCTACTTTTTTTAGAGTCGACTCTCTGCCTTTTAATACATAGACTCTTCCAAATAGCGAGCTATTGCCAAGAGAGGCAATGGCAAAGTCCGTACTGCCTTGTGTTCTGTTATAAAAATTTCCAGCAGAGCTTACTGCATTGCCAAGAAATTCTTGCTCTTGGCCGCCGCTAACTGTAAACCCATTAAAGCCATCAAGATCTTTTGGATAGACCTCTTTTGGCCAAGGTCCGGGTCCTGGAATATAGACATAAACTTGTCCCTTGTTTGATGTTCCATCCCGGCCAGCTTGGGGCGCACCTATGGCGATAGCATTTTTACCGGTCCTTGTAATGTCGCCAATAGTGTTAATGCTTCGACCGCAGCCGGCATAGGCATGCGAGCAGATAAATGTGAAGCCATTTTTTCCATCCAGATCTTCAAAGTAGCTCTCCTTTGGAGCTCGACCTTTGATTCCACGTACAATATAGGCCTTGCCTGCTCCTTGCAATGCTCCCTCAGCACCAACACCTAGCTCTTCAGCACCGTCACCATCAAGATCGCCTAAACAGTTCATTGCAAGGCCCGTCATGTCAAAGCTATCTTTGCCATAGAGGATGCGTCCATTTGAACCATCTATTTCAACTACATTAAAGATGCGTTTTCGAGGCCCTTCTTGGCCATTGACGACATAAATGACTCCTGCGTTAGTCGCCCGCGGGGTACCGCCAACCGGGGCACTTATAATAAGATCTTTTCTTCCATCTCCATTGACATCGCACATGACTACTTTTAAGCCGAATAAGTCATTTACCAGCTTTGCAACAACGATGAAGCCATTTGCTCCATTGATCATGCGAGAATCAAGAGGGCTCGGCCATGGACCTTTGCCCCCATTAATAACAGTAACATTGCCTAAAGAGCCTGAAGTACCATCTCCTGGCGAGCCAAAGGCAAGGTCTGAGAAGCGATCTCCATTAATATCGCCCCCAGAGACGCTGCTGCCAAGACCTTGATTTTGGCGAGTACCGCAATAGATAAACCCGCGGGTGCCATTGAGCATATTCACATCGACGGATCTACTGCCTTTGATAAAGTAGCCGCAACCAGCATTTGAACTATTGTTATTTGATGCAAGCGGCGCTCCAAGTATGAGATCATCTTCTCCGTCGCCATCTACATCACCTGCATTTTTTAATGGATTAGGCACTACATCTGCATATGAGCCCGTTACGAAAGAGCCCTCGGCTGTCGTCATGCTATCGATCGGGAAGGGCGAGCTTCGGATTGCTCCTTGGTTTACTATAAAGCCCTTTTTTGCAGAGCCTATAAGAAGTGCTTTAGGGCTTTGTAATAGGTCGATATTTCCGCCAATAGATTCAAACTCACTTATACCTTCGAGGATAATTCCATCTTCCGCTGTCATATTTGCAAGGTCGATTTCTCTTGGAAATTGGAAAAGTGTGGAAGCGGTCATGTTTGCTTTCTTAATAGTAGCAGGATCAAGCCGTTCTTTAAGCGATGTAAAAGATTCGGAAGTTGTTGCAAAGTCTTTATAGGCTAAAACAACCTCTCCAATGGCAGTTTTAGGCCTTAGCCACTCTGTCCAGCTTTCGTTTGAAAAGAGGCGGCTTATATAACCCTCCTGCTTAAACAACAGGTGGGAATACCGTAGAGTTCCTTCGCTAAACACGCGCTCTACAAGATACCTAAGAGGGGCTGCATTGCCTGAGCTTTTTTCGAGCAAGCTAATAAAGCTTTGGGTTTTCTGAGATAGTTCACGCATCTCGAGAGCTGTTGTATTTGCCCCAACACTTGTATCTGAAGAATGTAGATTTTGAGGCAAAAAGGCAACCCCGAAAGAGCCGCTTGAAATAGGCAAAAGAGCAGCCATATCAACTCCAAAATTAATGGAGTGCGAGTATAATAGCCGTCATATGCACTGTCAACACCTTGCTTTGCTTCATTCAATAATAAAAAACCGTTTAGGTTTTTTTATTCACCTGAATATTCTTGAACTTGAATGGGTATATTTATATCGTACTAGGCTTTAGCCTTTGCAAGGCTGCTATATCGATTATTGATCGGTCGCAAGGATCAGTGCCATGTTCCACGTACCAGGTTAGAAACGCGCTGTATTCATACACCCTTCCCTTATAGAGAACTGGCTGTTTTGGGGCTTCCAAAGTGATGCAGCAGGGAGAATCGGCAGATTCTATTGAGACAAGAGACAAATCGTCGTACTGAGGAATGGCCTGTTTTCGAAGATGCTTTTTCCATGGGGTCCAGCTTGCAAGAAAGCTGGCAAGCTTCTCATCCGTACACGCGGCTTCAATACTATCGCCTAAAAGGATAATCTCTTCTTCTTTTAGGTTTGCATAATACATCATTTTATTTGTTTTTATGGGCAGAGTAAACCGTGTTTTAAGACCTAGTGTGAGGGCAAGATTAAGCTCAACCTCATCTCCATCAGGAATTATTCTTGCAAGCTCTCGTGCTTTTGCCTGTATCAGCTCTAAGTAAAGGAAGCTTTTACCCAGCTGCTTCAACTCCTCTTCTTTCTGAGGGCCTTTTTCAAGTTCATCGAGATGAATAAGCAGTTCAACCTCATCAAGAGTCGCTATAATTCGGTCAGTGCAGGATGAAATCCCCTGACTTATAAGCGTAATAGCTCGCGAGCGGATAGCTTCATTTTGCTCTAGAGTAGAAAGCACATCTACTACCCGTTTAGTAAGAACCTCTTCATGTTCATATTCTCGTGTCTGAGTAAGCCTTTCTAAAAATATCTTGATGTCATAACAGGCAGATTCATTTAAAAAATCCAATTGGACCACTTCTTGATCGGGCATTTTTTCAAACCAAAAATCTAACGCACAATCGAGGCAGTCAAATTTAATAAGATTTTCACTGTCGCTTGAAGAGGATGAATCATCATCTTCATATGAAGATCCAACTGAATTGGAGGAAGATCTCTGGCGAGTATCATAGTCACTTGAGGAGGATGAGTTATCCCCTTCGCTATCAGAAGATTCTGCAGACTCATAAGAAGAACTGTGGCTGGATAATTCATCAGACTCATTGGATTGTTCACGAGAATATTCCTCAGGGAGAAGGATCTTCACCGCTAAGTTGTGATTGCTGCCTAAATGGTCCATCAGCGGTTGTAGAAAATCAATGCCAGGGAGAGTAACCGTATAGACTTTTCCCTCTGAATCGTGCTTCATTTTAGCTATGCTCTCTACCCACTTTGCATCTAGGCTCGTACAGCCTGTAAGGTCAAGGTGTCCATTAACCGTGAGCTTTTCAGGAAGTGTTTTGAGCTTGGTGCAGCAGGAAAGATTTAAGTCGCCATCAACTAAAAGCGTAGCGGGCAAAGTAAACTCTTTATCGCTATTACTTAGATCCAATGACCCAGTTACTTGAAAAGTATCTGGGAAAGGAAACCTGTGTTCAAGAAGTTTTTTAAACTCTTCAGGTGTGTAGTTACTACTTTCAGGATTAATGGTGTTATTTGCAACCATCCGTCGTAATAGTATTCTATACTCTGATTCTGCATACAGTAATGTTTCATGACTAAGTCTTATGGGATTCATAGTTAATAATTATATATAACTGATTATTTATTTGCAAGTAATTTGCATAAGTCAGACGTGTGGCGACTTCATTACCCAGATCCGCCTTAACCCAATCCTAAAAAATCTTTATATCTAAATGTATACGGTTTTGCCAGCCGCCACTTAAACAGAGAGTCATAAGAAAGTTGCTATATGTGCCCTAATTGCTTCCTTAATGATTTTTGACTTAAGGGATATCGAGAGGGTGTCAAACTGCACGGCATCTCGCGTAGTTGCATCAGCTTTCACATCTGATATGACCGTTACACGCTTTTTTCGATAGGTATGAAGTCCCCTTTTAGCCCCGTCAACGACAATCGTGTAGTATGCACCTTCAACTGTAATACTGATGCGGCTGTTTTTTAATGCAAGGACAAGAGAATCGATATAAGGTGACTTCTGTGGTATTGAGAGCAAACAATTCATAGCCAAAAAAGCATACAAAAACAAAACATAGCCTACAAGATGTTTTAGGCACCTAATATGAAATCATCTAATCGCTAAGCTGAGTATGTATTGATGGTATTCATCCTGTCGGCAAAGCCGATCTTGTCATCTTGCTCTTATTATTGCAAAAGCCACTGAGTACCAAACTCTATCCAAAATGGCATCGTCACAATACTTGCTACCGATGTCGCAAGCAGCACAATAAAAGCAACTTGTGTGCTTTGACCAAACTGCTTGGCTAAGACTATGGGCAGCATTGCAGCTGGCTGGGCAGCCTCTACTATCATCACCCGCTTAAGCTCCATGCTCATTGGTATGAGCCAAACTAAGGCAAAGTAGCAAAGCGGAAAAAGCACAACTCGTATTGCAAGCGATGTACAGATGAGCCGAATGCCATCTGTCCAGCCATTATTCTTGTGGGCATCATACATAAGTGAGCCTACAAGCATCAGTGCTATAGGTATAGATGCCTGGCCAAGTAGCTGCGTGGTTTTAAAGACAAAGCTTGGGACATGCTCATCCAGGTCAAAGTAGGTTAAAAAAATACAGGCGGTGATCGCGCAAAGCGGCGCGTTAAGAAGCCTTTTTAAGCTATCTTTGATGGAGACTGTTTTGCTAATGACAACAATGCCAAATGACCAGATTGCTATGTCAATACCGATGTTATGGACAAACAGGACGCCAAGGGTTTCTCGATCGTAGAGGGCCATGATTAATGGTATCGGCAAAAAGCCAAAGTTATTGATGGCGTTAGCAAGCAGATAGCTTCTTTTTTCCTCATCGCTTTTGAGCTTTGCGAGGCGAATGAGCAAAAAGCCAAGGCCAAATCCAATCATTACAGAGCAAAAGCCCATGACCGGTGGTAAAAAGATGTTTTCCACATTGTCAAGCGCGGGGTTTTTGAGCATCGCGTTGACGACAAGCGCTGGATAGAGTATGTTGATGACAAGCCACATCACATTCATATCCACCTGATCTGTGAGGCGCCCTTTTTTACGAAGGATAGCGCCTAAAAATGTGACGAGAAAAACAGAAACTGCCGTAGCGACAACGCTAAAAAATGCATCAGAAACCATAGCTTAATTGTATATGAAACGAACATTTCGTGAAATGATGGGCATACTAGAGACTGGAATCCATCCGCATAAGGATGGCCTTGTCTTTGATCTCTATGATGAGCAAATGCTTGACTACCTAGAAAAATCGTACGAAGCACAACTTCCTCTTTTACAAAAGAAAGCAGCACCAAAAATTCCCAAAATAGTCCACTTTATTTGGCTTGGACCAAAGCCTTTTCCCCAGGAATCGATAATAAACCTTGAATCATGGAAGCGGTTTAACCCCTCATGGAAGCTCTATTTTTGGACAGATGATAAAGATCGTCCCTGCCCAATCGATGGAATGCAAAAAATGCTCACATTTGAACATGACTTTAAAGCCATGGCTCCCCTACTCGAGCTTTCAACGAATTGGGGAGAAAAATCAGACCTTATGAGATACCAAATACTTGAAGAGTTTGGCGGCTTCTACTCAGATCATGATAGCGAAATTTTAACTACCTTTGAACCATTCCTCCAATTTGATAGCTGCATCTGCTGCGAAGAGCCTGCCTGGCGGGGAAGCATAGGGGCAAGCCACCTTCTTTTTCAAAATGGCCTTTTTGGAATAGTCCCCCATCATCCAATCCTGGAGCGAACTATGTTTCATGTAGATCGCATCTGGCATGAGCTCGACCGCCTCTATCCAGATGGCGATAAGCCTACCGCCTCTTGGAAGGTGCTTCGCCGGACATTTGACCCCTTCACGATTGCTGTTAAAGAAGAAATCAGCAAAAACGAAAAGAGAAATAACCTCTTTTTGCCAACATGTGCGTTTTTCCCTAACCGCATACTGGGTCCAGAAGACATCAAAAGCTTTACAGAAGATGGCTCTATCTACGCAGTCCATAAATATGCAGGCCTTTGGGCAGATGGTGCTTGGGGAGAGATCTATGATTGAAGAAATTGCACCTGCGACATTTAAGATTGAAAAGACAGAAGGCATGAGAGTGCCAGGACTTGTCATTGCCTCTAAAGAGCTTATGGAGGACATTCTCCATGACAAAGCGCTCGACCAGGTAAAAAATGTCGCCTCTCTTCAAGGCATTGTTGGCTATAGCATCGCTATGCCAGATATTCACTGGGGCTACGGCTTTCCTATTGGCGGCGTTGCAGCAACCGATGCAGAAACCGGGGTGATAAGCCCAGGAGGCGTTGGCTACGACATCAACTGCGGTGTACGACTTGCCGTTATAAACCTTCCCTTTAAATCGCTCTCTGCAAAGAAAAAGCATGAACTTTTAGCAGAAATTTACAAAAGAGTTCCATCAGGAGTCGGCCACGGCCACAAAAATTCAGGACTTACGCACGATGACTACATAAAACTTGCAGCTCTTGGTGCAAGATGGTCTGTAGAAGAGGGATATGGCTTTGAAATAGACCTTGAGCACACAGAAAGTAGAGGCGTCATTGAAAAAGCAGACATGAAAGCGGTATCAGATGCTGCAAAACAGCGAGGAAGAAACCAGCTAGGTACAATAGGTTCGGGAAATCACTTTGTAGAAATTGGCGAAGTGGAGCAGATTTTTTACCCAGAAATTGCAAAAGCTTGGGCAGTAGAATCTGGACAGACTTACGTACTCATCCATTCAGGCTCTAGAGGCTTTGGCCATCAGATCTGCCAAGATACACTCGATGAATTTATGCAAAAGGGCTATGGAGATGGCCTTCCCGATAGACAGCTTGTCTCTGCACCAATCAAAAGTGATGCAGGTAGAAAATACTTTCAAGCCATGGGAGCTGCAGCAAATTTTGCCTTTAACAACCGCCAGAGAATACTTCATGCCGTTAGAGCAGGCTTTACATCCGTCTTAGGGGTTGCGGCAAAAGATGTGCGCATGATCTACGACGTCTGCCACAACATTGCAAAGTTTGAAGAACATAATGGAAAAAGGCTCTGCGTCCATAGAAAAGGCGCAACAAGAGCCTTTGGACCAGGAGCTGATGAGCTCACTGATCTTTATAAAGCCACAGGACAACCTGTGCTCGTTCCCGGCGATATGGGCCGAGCAAGCCATCTTATGGTAGGCCTTGGCAATCCCCTCACATTTTGCAGCTCCTGCCATGGTGCAGGCAGAAAACGATCCCGTATGCAGTCAAAAAAGGCATGGCAGGGTAAAAACCTTGTAGAATACATGGCAGCGCAAGGAATCCAGGTCATGGCAGAAAGCACCCAAACAATAGCAGAAGAGATGCCAGATGCTTATAAAGACGTGGACATTGTCGTCCGCGCTGTAGAAGAGGCAGGCCTTGCAAAAAAAGTGGCCCGCCTAAAACCATCTCTCGTTATTAAAGGGTAGCAGACACTAGAAGCTGTCCAAGAGAGTCTTTGTTTAACTCTGCTACTGCTGCATGAGTAAAGTTTAAAGATTTGTTCGGGCCAAATTCTGGTTTAGAGTGAAGGTTTAAAACGGTAATTTTCTTGCCCTCATAGTCAAATGAAGAAACAGAATCTGGGGCCCTCGAGGTAGTAAATCGTACACATAAAAAGCTAAAATCAGCTCCAGCTTTTTTGCAAGCGTCGATAGTAGGCTTTGCTATATCCACAATAACTTTCATGCGACTATTTGCATGCATGGCTATAAGAACTGGATGATCGCTTGTTACATCCTCTTGTTTTTTTTCTTCAACATCGACTTGATTATTGAGCGCACTTGCAAGAGCTTCTCCAAAACCCCTTAAAATTGGTTCAGGAAGCACAAGTTGAATTTTTTTTCTGACCTTTTCTACCTCTTGGGTCTTTGGCTCAGATTGGACGGGAATTTCAGGAGATTTTTTGTCAGACTTTGGCTTTTCTAGGACCTCAGCAAAACGTCTTGTTTCTTTGGTCTTGATAACAAAATTTCTAATAGTTTTACTAAATAGTGGCGCCATCCCCAAAGTCGCTATAGTCGATATAACACCAAGGCAGATACGTCCGAATCTCTCAAGTAGCCCAAATGGGCGCTCAATCTTTGCGTTAATGCGATAGGAGTTATCGACAATCCTCCCCTTACTTGCAAAATCCTCTTTCTTTACCCACCCATTTGGCACTTGGCAAGCAGCAACTGTAAATGACGGCATATGAGTCCTCTTTTTTAAAAATTATATACTACAAACTGACTTTTTGTCAATTATTTTTTATACATTTAACCTTGGGATTATTCACTCAAAAACTCTTCGAATAAACCTACGAAGACCTCCCGCACACTGGCTGCGCATTTGATTTTTAAAATAAAATTACTGAAATCAAAGTTTAGATTTAGTATAATTTTTATTAACAAATTAATAATGATAATAAGGGAATTTATTTATGCACGCTTTACAGGGATTTAGCTTGCCACTCACATATGAGGGCTATAAAGTACCTGCTGGGAAAAAAAATGATCCCCTCCAAAACTTAATAGAACTAATAAAGCAATCTTTTAAGCTGCCTTCGGAAGAGCAAAAAAGTGAAAACTACAGAAGCATTGCCTTTACACTTCACGAATTTCTACCCACAAAAAGAGAACTTACACTCTTTATAGAACAACTAGATCGACTTTCCCAGTCACCCACAACTCAGAGCAAAGATTTATGCTTCTTTCTGCAGGCACTCGTTACACATGGAAACCTTCCTCAAGAATCTCTTGTTGATATAAAACATGGAATCTCAAGAAATACGCAGCGCAGTGTATTCAGTGAGCTGCTAGCGCTTATTGATGTTCAGGTTCAACAAAAGAAGCAACCTATCCCCCAACCTCCTCCTATAACGCCAAAAACCAGCATGCTTGCTTGGATGAATAAATCCTGGGATGCTGCGGGCATTAGTGCTGCCTTGACCGAACTATGCATGCCCTTCTACCGCCTGCGTGCTGGGGAATTTAGAGATGAGCAAAATTTGGGAGAAAATCTGAGCCTTCTTAATAAAAGGTGTGCAAGCCTTACTGACTTTGTAGCAACGTCCATTCTATCAGCTGCAACGGAGTCACAGGATAGAGCCAAAAAGGTGACTGTAAAATGGCTTGCAATTGCAGAAAGCTTACATGAGAGAAATAATTATCATATGCTCTTTGCAATTCATAACGGCCTTCACACAAATGCAGTAGAAAGACTTGAATGGCTTTTTGAATCACTCGCTAATAATTCTAAAGCTACGTTCAAAAAATTAAATGGATTTTTTAATATTCTTGATAAGATGAAGCAGCTTACTGATGCCACTGAACAGCTAGCCGGTAAACGGCCTGTTATACCATGTATCTATTGGATTTATAATAAAGCACTTCTATCTCATGAAACTCCTTTATATATCGAGGATGGCTCGATAAACATTCAAAAATTCACATCCGCAAGCAATATATTCCGAACTATGGCTCAAATGCAAAGCACACCCTATGAAACTATCAATGCAAATGGGGAAGTGCTCTCGTACTTTGAGTGTCTTGATACTGAATCGGTAAAGGCCGATGACGATAAACTTCGCCAAGTATCAAATCTCGTTCGAGCTAATAAAAATCGCTCTTGGCCTACTCTTAAGAACAAACCGATTTCATTTGAAGAAGTGTTTTCAAAAAAAGAAACCGAATAATGAGTTAGCGCTCAAAGCAAAAAGATGAACATGAGCAGAAAAATCTCCTCATTCGATATACTCATTCTCTATCGCTATAGAGGTCTTATGTTTCAAAGAAGTCGGTGGAATCCATATCTTGTCGGGATTTTAATAGGCTGCCTGTCACTTGTAGTACTTGCGCTTTTTCATCATACTGTTGGCACAACCACAACATTTGTACGATTAGCTGCAGTATTTTGGCAGATTATAAACCCTCAGCATCTTGCAGAAAGTGCCTATTATTCTAGCTACCTAAAGGAAAACGCTTGGATAAATTGGCAAGCAGCTTTTGTAGGCGGCATCTTTTTGGGAGCATTTATCGCATCGCGCAGTGCAAAAGATAAGGTAAATACATTTGTGCCAGAGCTTTGGGAGCAAAGCTTTGGGCCTAGTAAAATCAAAAGATCCCTTGGCGCTTTTGCAGGGGGATTTATTCTTTTATTTGGCGCTCGACTTGCCGGAGGATGCACATCAGGCCATGTTATTGGAGGAGGAATGCAGCTTTCACTTGCTGGCTGGCTCTTTATGATGGCTTTTTTCGCAAGCGGATTGCCAACGGCTCACCTACTCTATAGAAAATCTGGAGATTAGCTATGCAAACTGCACTTTTTAGCTCATGGTCTGAGATTCTCTCTGGGCTTTTATCAGGAATTGTGTTTGGCTTTTTACTTAGAAAAGGCCATCTTACTAGGTTTAGCACCATCGTCAATCAATTGCGCTTCAAAGATTTTACAGTTATGAAGGTAATGATGACAGCGCTTGTTTTTTCCTCAACATGCTTTACCCTTTTAGACTTAGATCCCTCAATCAGCGAAACGACTATCAGAGCAGCTCTTGCAGGAGGCTTGCTCTTTGGGGTTGGAATGGCCATTCTAGGCTATTGCCCAGGAACCGCTGTCGGAGCTTTAGCTGATGGCGCAAAAGATGTCTGGTTTGGCATTTTAGGCATGATCACAGGCGCCCTAGTCTATGCAGAAGCATATGGATACATACAAGAGACAATAAAACCAGATGAAGAGCTTATGAAGCTTTCGCTTACAGACTACTTCTCTCTCTCAGCTTGGTATTTTGTAATCCCAATCATTATCGGCTACACTACAGCTATAGCTGTAGTGCACTTCAGGCAAAGACAAACAGCCCCCACAGTTTTTCCAAAGTGTTCATAAGCTTTTACATGACTGTTTGGAAGAGTTGTACGAATCGGGGTTCCGGCGAATTTGAGAACCCCAATTTTTTACTTCCAGCGCTGCTGAATAGCTTTCCACTGCACTGCTTGATAAACAGCGGCTAAACCAACAACAATATATACGATATTTTCAAGAACTGGAATTTTTCCAAATAACATACTTACGAGGTTAAAATGGAATAGTCCAATCAGGCCCCAATTAAGGCCTCCTATCACCAGCAATATTGCTGCAATCACATCTAATGTTTTCATACCTTCTCCTGTATTCAGGCAAATATTTTTTCTGCCCCTCTATTCTGATATAACTTTGCAAAATATTTCTGCAACCGATTTTAATCTTAGCGGCAAGGGACTTTTTATATTTAATGTACTATGGCTAATTTCGGTAGCGCTCTCCAATAAAGCACGAGCTTGAAAAGGAAGCACAGGAGCACCCTCATTCATCAAGAGATAATTTTTATCCAAATTTTACCTAAAATTAATCTAATCTTTACATTGAAGCTATACGCTGAAAAGTGCTTTCCAAAAATGGAGAAAAGGCAAAATATAGTAGCTCGAAACAGAAAATTGGAGAAATTATGAAAAAACTAGGATTTATATTACTAACTGCAACTGTAGCAGTAGGATCGCTTTTAGCAGATGATATTCGCGTTGAAAGAAACCCAATGTCAGACAAGCAGCAAATTAAACTCTACGGCAAGATGGCAAAGCTTGCTGCAAAAAATAAAAGATTTGCAGGCGGCAAGCATGCTCCTGAAACTAGAGGCACCTCTGAGCTTGCAGAAAAAGGCTACTATGCATCCTCCTACGGCATCCCACTTGCGCCCCACTTTGTGCGAGAAATTGATCCAATGGGTGGCCATGTAACTATTGAAGATGGCTCGCTTTGGACTGTAAGCATCGAAGATCAATGGATTGTCAGAAGTTGGTATGGAAGATGCGAGCTTACCATTCAGCCAAATTCGCTAAGCTTCTGGAATAAACTTACAAATACCCGTCCTGCGTACAAATATCGCCTCGTAAATCTCTATACGGGCGAATCTGTGGCGGCAAATCTTTCGCTAGGACCTTTGGCTTTTGATCCAAACACTCGTCAAATCGCTACTATCGACTACTATAGAGGCGAAATATTTTTGACAAACGGCCAGATCTGGAAGGTAGACCTCTCAGGCCCTTGCCAAGAGATACTTACACACTGGTTTGCTGGTAATGCTGTAATTGCTGGTACCAATGATACCTGGTATTCACTCGGCAGTCCAAATATCCTCATCTGCGTCGAAGATGATAACTGGCTCCCAGCTATACGTATCTATTAATAATAGACGAGTGGCAGGAGAAAACTCCTGTCCACTCCCCCCCTAAAAAAGAGGATTTTTATGTCTATCCCACAAGTTTCAAGAGATAATTTTGTTCCTGCTGCAGATATACAAGTAGAGTGCCAAAGTAAGTATAAAGCGATCGATTTTAGCGTATCCACAATGGTGGGACACTTCTTTCTGAGCTGTGCAGCTATGTCAGGAGTTGCGTTTGCAGTAACAGCTGCCCCTGCAGCTCTTGCATCGTTTGTTGTATGTCTAGTTTGTGCATCAACTTGCTACTTCCCAGATGAAATCGGAAGAACAGCCTACATTTTTCCAAGACACTATACAAGGCCGCACATTGTGCCTGTGCCAGTGCCTCAGCCACGACCGGTATATGTGCCTGTAGTAGGACAGCCGCAGGTTGTAGTAGATCCACACCTAAGACATCAGGTTGGAGGCTCGCACGCAGGGCCAAGGAATGTTGTTGGTGGAAATCACATGTAACTTTCGAGACCGAGACCCGAGTCCGTGACCGATGGGTGACTAATTTTAG
>CAYWZU010000059.1:9645-13018 GCA_964462925.1 uncultured bacterium | reverse complement strand
AAGGCGATATTGGCAAAATTATTGGCAAAAAGGGAAAGACGATTAATGCAATCCGTACCTTGCTTATGTCAGTAGCAAGCCGTAACGGTATTCGAGTAAATCTCGAAATCATCGAAGATGAAAAATCGCATTCCGGTGCAGTAGCTGAAGAATAAATGAGCCCGGTGCGATTAGCCCTTCTTCTTATTGTAGCTATTCTAATAGCTACTGGTCTCTACGTCCGTAGCGAAAAAAGAGAAGCCCGGGATCAACTTATTCTCTTTGGCAATGTCGACGTGCGCCAAGTAGATCTTGGTTTTCGTGTGCTTGGAAGAGTGGAGACTATGCCTTTTCAAGAAGGCGATAGTATTAAAGCCGGCACAAAAATTGGCACGTTGTATAGACAGCCTTTTGAGGATGAGGTACTGCAGGCAAAGGCAAACATTCTTTCTACTAAAGTTTCTCTAGAAAATCAAAAAAGTCTCGTGAAACGTAGGAAAGAGATTGTGGACCAGGGTGCCGCTTCTCGGGAGGAGTATGAGACTGCCGTTGCAAATAAAAATGTACTCCTTGCAAATCTTGAGCAGGCAAAAGCTGCCTACGGCGTTGCCAGAACTAATCTTAAAGACACTGAGCTTTATGCACCTAGCGATGGCACCATCCTTACACGAATTCGTGAGCCGGGTAGCATTGTAAACGTCGGCGAGCCCATCTATACCCTTTCGTTAACTAATCCGATTTGGATACGAGCTTTTGTATCTGAGCCTGATCTTGGCCGGATCTATCCAGGCATGAAGGCAAAGATTTATACTGATGCCAATCAAAAATATGAGGGCCACATCGGCTTTATTTCTCCAGTTGCTGAATTTACCCCAAAAACAGTTGAAACTACGCGGCTTCGAACAGATCTTGTCTATCGATTGAGAATCATTGCAGATAATCCTGACCATTTTCTCAAACAGGGAATGCCGGTCACAGTAAAACTCAAGCTGTAATGGAACCCCTTGTTCGCCTAGAGCATATTTCAAAGCAATTTCCGGGTGAAAGTAAGCTTGCTTTGTCAGATATTACAACTACAATCAATCGCGGCAGAATTGTGGGCCTAGTGGGCCCGGATGGTGCTGGGAAAACCACGCTTATCCGGATACTTACAGAGCTGCTTCTTCCAACATCTGGTACTCTTCTATCACATGTTGATCGATCTGAAATTGGGTATATGCCGCAAAAATTTGGCCTCTATGAAGATCTCACCGTACAGCAAAACCTCAATCTCTATGCAGACCTGCAGGGTGTTCTTGGTCAACAACGTAAGGAGCGTTTCGAATCTCTTTTTTCTTTTACGAATTTGAAGCCATTTAGGGATAGATTAGCGGGAAAGCTCTCTGGAGGTATGAAGCAAAAGCTTGGCCTTGCCTGTGTTTTGATAAAAACGCCAAAACTTTTGGTGCTTGATGAGCCAAGCGTTGGCGTAGATCCCATATCTCGCCGCGAGCTTTGGAAAATGGTCCACCAGCTTCTTCATGAGGATATCACGGTTTTGTGGAGCACTTCCTATCTTGATGAGGCGGCAAGATGTGATGATCTTCTTTTACTAAATGATGGAAAGCTCCTTTTTTCAGGAACTCCTCAAGAGTTTACTGGGGGTGCTAAGAGTTTTGAAGATGCCTATATTAAAATACTTGGTGGAAGCCACGTTGGGCCATCGATACTCGCTGCCACTATGCCAGCACTAGATGTAGCAGGAAAGACAATGATTGAGGTGCAAAATCTTACAAAGCGCTTTGGATCCTTCTGTGCTGTAGATGATATATCGCTCAAGATACCAGCTGGCGAGATTTTTGGCCTTCTTGGACCAAATGGAGCAGGAAAATCAACGACATTTAAAATGATGTGCGGGCTTTTGCCTCCGACAAATGGCAGTGCCTATGTAAATGGCAAAGATCTTGCAGTTGCACCAGGCGAGGCACGCTCACACATTGGCTACATGGCGCAAAAATTTTCGCTCTATGACAATTTGAATGTCAGGCAAAACCTTGATTTTTTTGCCGGTATTTACAACCTTGAGGGAAGAAAAAAAGAAGAAGCTATCGATCAGATGATCGATATTTTCGGTCTTAAGGACTACTTAAAAGACAATGCTGGCATTTTGCCGCTTGGCATCAAGCAGCGCCTAGCACTCTCATGCTCGCTTATGCATAAGCCGCTTATTCTCTTTCTTGACGAGCCGACATCAGGCGTTGATCCTCTAACGCGTCAAGAATTTTGGAACCACATCAGAGGTCTTGTCTCAAAGGGGGTAACGATTATGATTACCACGCACTTTATGGACGAGGCAGAATACTGCGATAAGATAGGCCTTGTCTATCGGGGCAGGCTTATCGCAAAAGATTCACCAGATGCGCTCAAGAAAAAGGCAAAAGTCGCGACACTCGAAGATGCCTTCATTCACCACATCGAAGAATACGACAAAGCTCATCCCTTATAAATTAGACAGAGATGAAATTTTATTTACAATTTAGAATAATTTTGTTATTGTTTTTAGAATGTAAAAGGGGAGATGCATGAAACAAATGGTTACTAAAATTGGGATGCTTTTGTCAACAGTTGCTCTTCATGCAGAAAGCCGAGATCTTGATACTCCTGTTGTAACTGCTAATCAGTACATGGAGTACAAAAGATCAAACGGGCTTATGAAGGACTTTGCTGTCCCAAAGGTGGTGCTTGTCTGCTACCAGCAATTTCTTTTAGATACACTCGTTAGTCAAAATCCGGATATTAAACTCACTGAATCATTTTCTACACTCTATCTTGTACCAGATACAGAAGTCGGGATTTTAGGCGGTTGGGGTATTGGAGCTCCTGCTCTTGCTAATAAGATGGAGCAGCTTGTAGCACTTGGCGTGAAGAAGTTTGTTGCTATCGGTTTTGCTGGCACACTTTGTGATGACCATGATTTTGGTGATTTTGTATTGTCACCAAGCGCCCTTGCTGAAGATGGCGTAAGCCATCTATATCTCCCACCCGGCGAAAAATTTGCTAACGCTCATCCAAATATGCTTTCTGCATGGAATGACTTTGCATCTAAAGAGTCTCTACCTCCATTTCACACTATCCCTACATGGAGCTTTTCAGTTCTTTATCGAGAAACTCCACGGGCCATTCGAAATGCGACATCGCTCGGTTGCGGGGTTGTCGAAATGGAAGCTGCAACGCTTTATGCTATCGGGGCAGAAAAAGGAGTAGAAACCATTTCACTTTTTGTAATAAGCGACTCTGTTACAGAAGAAAAATGGACCCCGCACATTAAAGAGCCTGCAGTAAAAGAAAATCTCGTGAAACTTGCCCTCTGGGCCTTAAAATTCTCAAAATCCCTCTAGAAATCGGGGGCCGGGCC
>CAYWZU010000059.1:0-9545 GCA_964462925.1 uncultured bacterium | reverse complement strand
CCCCATAAGTTTGCTGCTTGACAGTGATCGTTTAGTTCGATAGTATCAAAATCTATGAAATGCCTCTTTTCTTGCCTTTTGGTTTTTATCACGATTTCTCTTTTTGGCGATGTTCCCAGGTACTACCTTTTGGGACAGTTTGACCCAAAACTTGATGCTTTATTTGTTGAAGTGCCGGCGAAGTATTCTGCCAAGGAAAGTACCCAGTACCTTCGAAAGGAAGCTATGGAGGCATTTAGCAAGATGGCAGATGCTGCCCGCACTGATGGTGTAGAACTTAAAATTGTCTCCGCAACGCGCACCTTTTTTGATCAAAGGGCTATCTGGGAGGCAAAGTGGAGGGCAAGTTCAAAGTCTTTTCCAAAGGCGGAAGATCGAGCAAAACACATCTTGCAGTATAGTTCTATGCCGGGAACATCTCGCCATCACTGGGGAACTGATATTGATATAAACAGCCTTGAGCCTGACTATTTTGCAGGTATGCAAGGAAAGCTAGAGTATGAGTGGCTGCATGCCCATGCTGCTATGTATGGATTTTTTCAGCCATACACTGCAAAAGATGCAAATAGGCCAGTAGGCTATGAAGAAGAAAAGTGGCACTGGAGCTACGGCCCGCTTTCAAATGAATTTACACGGATATATCCAACTATTATCCGCTATGATGACATCGAAGGCTTTCAAGGCTCAGAAACTGCAAGAAAGCTTAACGTGATCTCCCAGTACGTACTTGGTATAAACCAACCTAAAAAATAGTAGACTCCTTCCTTTCAAAGCTCTATACTTGTTACACTTATGAGCGATGCTTGGTACAAAGATGGCCTTCGATTTACATGCACCCAGTGCGGCAAATGCTGTACAGGAAGGCCGGGCTATGTCTTTGTATCGCAAGAGGAAATGGAGGCGATGGCCAAACTACTCAACATGTCTGTTTCTCTTTTTAAAAGAAAATATATAAAAACAAGGGGTAATAAGCTGCTTCTTGTTGAAAAGAAAAATCATGACTGCGTCTTTCTACAAGATAAAAAATGCACGGTCTATCAAGCAAGGCCGAAGCAATGCCAGACCTATCCCTGGTGGCCAGAAAACCTCAATTCTAAAGAAAGCTGGGACCTTGCCGCCAAGGAGTGTGAGGGCATATCAGATAGTGCTTCTCTCGTACCCTACACCCAAATAGTACAGTTAATTAGGCCTCTTGCGTAATTGGAGCTGGCAACTTTTTGGCGCTTTTACTACTCTTTTTGTTTTCCCCTAAACCCCCTACTCGTTAGGAGTATGTGTTATGCTCAGCCCCAATTATGCAAGGGGTCTATTTCTAAAAATGAATAAAACAGGTGACTTTAACAAATCTTTCCTGTATATTTTCTATTAGAATTTTAAAAGGATTTAAATGTTATTCAAAGATTTTGGTTTGTCTGATGAGCTCTTTCGTGCAATTACCTATACAACACCAACTGCAATTCAAGCACAGGCTATACCTATAATTCTCTCCGGATCTGACCTTATTGCCTGTTCTCAAACAGGTACTGGTAAGACCGCAGGATTTACACTCCCTCTTTTGCAAAATTTGCAAAAAAAGAATAAGGCTTCTATGAGGCACCCTCGAGCGCTTATTCTTACCCCAACCCGCGAGCTTGCCTTGCAGGTGCATGAAAGCGTGCAAACGCTTGGCAAAAACCTTCCTTTCAGATCTATTAGTATCTTTGGCGGGGTGAATATCAATCCTCAAATAAGCAAGCTCCATAGAGGAATAGACATTGTTGTTGCAACACCAGGAAGACTGCTTGATCTTATCAGTCAAAAGGCACTTGACCTTTCTCATGTAGAGATTTTAGTACTTGATGAAGCAGATAGAATGCTTGATATGGGCTTTATTAGAGATATCAAAAAAATACTTGCTTTGCTTCCAAAAAAGAGACAAAACCTCCTCTTTTCTGCGACATTTTCTGATGACATTAAAACACTGGCAAATGAGCTTCTCTCCTCGCCAAAAATGATTTCGGCAACAGAGACCAATTCAACTGCTACCGGCATCTCTCAGGTAGTGCATCCAGTAAATAGCAAAAGTAAACGCGCGCTTCTCTCACACCTCATACAGACAAACAAATGGTCGCAGGTACTTGTGTTTACACGCACAAAGCATGGCGCAAATCGTCTCTCTGATCAACTTGGCCAAGATGGCATCACATCTGCTGCTATCCATGGCAATAAAAGCCAAAACGCCCGAGTAAAAGCGCTCGATGACTTTAAAAAGGGCAATGTTCGCGTTCTTGTAGCGACAGATATTGCAGCTCGTGGTTTAGATATTAAAGAACTTCCCCACGTTGTAAACTTTGAGCTTCCGCAAGTGCCGGAAGACTATGTCCACCGTATAGGCAGAACAGGCAGGGCAGGGAAAAGCGGCGAAGCTGTTTCCTTAGTATGTATCGATGAGCATGATCTCCTTGCTGGTATTGAAAAGCTGCTTAAACGAAAGCTCGATAAAGTCGTGGTGCCAAACTTTGAACCAGATCCTACAATCAAAGCGCAGCCCCCAGTTCAAAGAATGCAAAGGCCGCCTCGAGGTCCAAGGCCTCAACATAAGCCAAAAGTCGCTTTTGCCTTCGCAAATCGTAAAGCCAGGTAGGTTCTTTCTCAATCTTGACTCTTAATCAATCAGATTGAGAGTAAGAGTAAGATTGGGATCGAGAGATCGGCAAACCAAAGGCTTGATTCATAATCCATAGAGGCCCTACTGTTAGTTCGATGAACTATATACGCCTTAGGGCCCTTGTTATTAAAGAATTTTTCCAGATCATACGCGACCCTAGCAGCATTTTGATCAGCATCGTGCTTCCGCTTATGCTGATATTTGTGTATGGATATGGTGTATCGCTTGATCTTGATCACCTCAGAATTGGGCTTGTGCTTGAAGATGATTCTGATGAGGCTGTATCGTTTGCTGAGTCGCTGGTCTACTCGCGCTATTTCGATGTGAAAATAGCAAAAAATCGAAAAGAGCTTGAGCATGATATGGTAAGCGGCAAAATTCGCGGCATGGTAATAGTGCCAGCCTATTTTTCACAATTTTTGAAAACCCCTAGTGAAACGGCCCCCATCCAAGTAATTGCCGACGGCAGCGAGACAAATACTGCAAACTTTGTCCAAAACTATGTTAGAGGTGCTTGGCAGGTGTGGATAAAACTCAGAGGGGAGGGAAAGCCTCTCATTCAAACAGAGAGTAGGTTTTGGTATAATGAACAGCTTGAAAGTAGAAATTTTCTAATACCTGGCTCTCTTGCAATCATTATGACGCTTATTGGGACGCTTCTCACCGCACTCGTCGTGGCAAGAGAGTGGGAGCGAGGAACTATGGAGGCAATGCTCTCGACGCCGGTTACCAGAACGGAGCTTCTTCTTGGAAAGTTTATTCCTTACTACCTCTTAGCTGTATGCTCAATGACGATTTGTGTCTTTATTGCCTATTTTCTCTACGATGTACCATTTAGAGGCTCATTATTTGCGCTTTGGGTTGTAACGTCTCTTTTTTTATTCGCATCGCTCAGTCTTGGAATTTTGGTATCCACGATAGCTAAAAATCAGATTGTAGCTTCTCAGATTGCGATGGTAATTGGCTTTTTCCCGGCCTTTATGCTCTCAGGCTTTCTCTTTGAGATTGCAAGCATGCCGCTTCCCATACAGTGGCTTACCTACGTCATCCCTGCACGATATTTTGTGATGTCTCTGCAGACTATATTTTTGGTGGAAGATGTCCTAGCGGTGCTTATAAAAAATTGCCTTTTTATGCTAGTGCTTGGAACCATTTTATATATAGTTACCCATATAAAGACTGTAAAGAGGCTTGAGTAGTATGTGGGGGCGGATACGCGCACTTATAGTCAAAGAGATTTTAGTATTGCTTAAGGACCCGCGTGCTCGCTACGTTCTTATAGTGCCGCCCCTTATCCAGCTCTTTATCTTTGCCTTTGCTGCGACACTTGATGTAAAAGATGTTCCGATCGGGATACTTAATCGTGATACTGGTGCAAGATCAATTGAGCTTGTAGAGCGCTTTTGGGGCTCTCAGCCCTATACCAAAGTGACGTTTTTAGATAGCGTCTCTCAAATTAGTGATTTTCTCGACACGCAAAAAGGAGTTATGGTCCTTTCGATCGATGATACCTTCTCCAGAAATATCGATGCAAAAAAACAGGCAACCCTACAGCTTATCTTTGACGGCAGAAAATCAAATGCCGCGCAAATAGTTGCCGGCTATAGCGGCCAAATTATCGATCAGTTTGCAAAAGATATTACTCAGGAGCGGATACCGTCAGCTCTTTTTACAAGAAACTGGTATAACCCAAATCTTTTGTACTATTGGTACAATGTCCCAAGCCTTGCAGCGGTGCTTACAATGGCCCTTGGCCTTATTGTCACATCGCTTTCTGTTGCAAGAGAGCGGGAAATGGGAACCTTTGATCAGCTCCTTGTATCGCCTGTGCAGCCTTTTGAGATTATGCTTGGAAAGATGCTTCCTGCTGTAATTATTGCACTTTCTGAAGCGACTGTGATTGTACTTGTTGCCATTTTTATCTTTCAGATACCTTTTACAGGCCATCTTTGGCTGCTCTATCTTGGTCTTTTTGTCTTTGTCTGCTCGATTGTGGGAATTGGGCTCTTTATCTCATCGCTTTGTTCTACGCAGCAGCAGGCAATCCTTGGCACATTTTGCTTTATGTCGCCTGCAGTTTTGCTCTCCGGTTTTGCAACGCCCATTGAAAATATGCCTTTTTGGCTCCAAGAGGTTACTGCCATCAACCCACTCCGCTACATGCTTGTCATCGCAAGGGGTGAATTTTTGAAGGCAATGCCAGCAGATATCGTTTTTGCAAATATTTGGCCGATGGCGATCATTGGCCTTTGCACGCTTACAGCCTCTACATGGCTTTTTAGAAGAAAATTGGCGTAATATTGGGCTTTTCTGCTAAACTGTCCTCCCTTATGGTGTATGGATCTGGTTTAGGACCTCTTTCAGAGGCATGTGACCTCTACAAACAATATTCGACTTCAGCTGATGAGCGATATCGCCTTCTTCGATATTGGAATTCTGTGCAATTTACCTATAATCATCTTTTTACCCAAAAAGAGGAGGAGATGGCAAAGGTGATAAGAGCTATTTCTCTTGCTTCAGATGAAGAGCGATCTGAGCATCTTAAAAAAATAGAAAAAATTTTAGACTGGTTTTTACAGCAGCATGCCATCTTTTGCAATGATGTTTCTTCCAAATAAATGATTCACTCAGAGTTCTCTATAGATGCAATAGTAGCGAGATTTCTGCAATTCTCAGACACGCAATATACACTTGAAACGAGCGCGATTGAGGTTGAAGGAATTTATGGCAAATCAACTGTTGAAGTTACTGATAGGGTAAGCTCTGTAGCTGCCAGGACGCTCTATACAGGCCATGATTGTAGAGAGTGCAGGCAAAGATTTTTACAGGTTATTTCTGATCATCGAGATTTGATTGCTCTCAGCATCTCTTGCGAGCATATCATTTTTAACTCTGACACAAAAAATTTTGAACTATATAAGCGGGTAGATGCGTCGCTTGCCACCCAAAAAGTCTACCAAGCGCCTGCAGCTTATTTAGGCCCTTATGAGCATCTTGTAGAGGTGCAGCAGAGGCAGTTTGCAATTTCGAGTGCAGCAAGTGAAAAGCCTATTCTTGCAACATGGCATCTTGCTACTTGCATTGCTTTTTTTGGGTTTGAACCTAAGACAAGACATGGATTTCTCTTTCATTTTGATGATGAATCAAACATACGTGCAGCAGTCAAAGCGCTAAAATCTAACTTTTCAGAAAATGAAGTGCAGTATCGCTTTCTTGGCGGGGCAGATGATAAAGAGGCAAGAGAGCGAAGAATAGAGCGGCTTCTTCCTTCGAACTTTAAAAAGAGAGCTTTTCCAGCAGCTGAGACTATTTCTACAGAGGTACTACATACAGACTCCTTTTGGTCTCGATCTTGCAGGCTTTTGCGAAGTGTCGCCTTAGATCTTCGAAAGGAGGATCCACTAGCTGACATTCAGGGCTATGAGCCTCTCATCAATCCAGATTCTTCCTTTCATAAAAGAGCTCATACCCAAGATGAAGCAAATAGCTTTTCTGCCAACACAAGTTCTCTTATGAAATGTGTATACTCACTAGGTAAGTAAGCGTGGAAGGTAGGGGGTAATAAAGGCTTTACGAGAGTTTAAGATGCCCGCTTTAAAGCGAAGCACTGCTATCGGAAGATTTTGCTCTACATGCTTTTGACGAGTTGCTTTTGGGAAGTTTTGGCTAAAGATAAGGTCAAGTTCTTGTGCATTTTTGCCCAAAAAGTCTACCTGGATCTCATTTTGCTGTATCGCTGGGCAGAGCATGAAGGCATTTAGGAAGTTTACGAGGTGAAGCGACCCCATCTGAGAGGGTGCTGCCCAGATCCAAAGCTCATCTTGATGCTTCCAGTTGCCGGTCTTTCCTTGATAGACCTCATCTGCTGATGCAATTGTAGTGATCATCTGCATGTGCAGATCGATCTGAGGCCGCTGCTCGTAGATTTTTTTTGCCATATCAAGCCACAGGCTTTGCAGAGTAGGGGCATTTTTTGCAAAGGTTGGGTAGTTTTTGCTAAAAAGCTTAGTTTGGCCAATACGTGCGCAGCCATTTTGCTCTTTTGTGTCAGAAAAGATCGTAGAGGATTCTCCTTGCAGGCAGCGCTTGAAATTGGTCTCCATCTCTTTTTCTTTATGCGAGTAGATCTTTTTGTAGATGGAGTACATGTCTTCGTTTTGAAGGATAGCTTCCGCGCTTGCTGTGTGGATGATTTCAGTATCTTTACCGGAGGCAATTGTCTTCATGCGATTAAGAAGTGTCTTAAGCACTGTAAGATCCCTTTGAGATACCTTTGTCAAAAGGTCTGTGTCATCTAAGATTGCAAGAAGGAAAAAGAGGTATTCGCTATATTCTCTCGAGGGGTGAATGTAGGAGGTTTTTTGCTTCTCTAAGTTTATCGCAAGCTCGACAAGCCTTTTTTGCTTGCTAAGTGTATGCTTCTTTTCGCTTTCTTTGATAATTTCTTGGCGCGAAAGACCTAGGGTGCTGTAGCGCATATTAAGGTTCACAGCTAGTTCTGCAACAAGTGTATTTGCAGACTGGGCATCTCCCACTATGATAGTTGAGGCAGAGGATGTCTTAATATCTGTCTTATGGTGATCGATCACGCTCACAACTTCAAGATATGAGGCCATCTTTGTCTCGCCTTCATTGGAAAAGTCGCGAAGAGAGACAGTTCCTAGCCTTTTTCGTTTGATATCATTTGCAAATACAACCCCTACTGGAAACCACTTTCCGTCTTCCTCGGGAATAGCTACTGTGAGATATTCGAGGTTATTCATCTTGCTTCTGATCTCTTCGATCTCGCTCGAAAGCGTAATGAAGAAGGAGGGGACATCTAAAACTTTGTCTTTAATTGCTAAAAGCACATCAAATCTATCGAGAAAATGCCTGCAGTGGCTTGATGTATCTGCAATCTGTCTAAAAAGCGTCTCAAGATGTTTAAAAATGGTAGGACGATCTTCTAAAAGGGCGCCATTTTTACTAAAGATGGCATCCGGTGCAAACTCGCTAGATGGCATCTTGATGTCTGCCGCCTTTCCTAGGGCAAGGCAAAGCTCCTGATAGGTTGAAGAGAGGCCTTTATCAAGCAGCAGTACTTTCTTCAAGAAGGTATCTATCTGCAGCTTTTGGTTTTCTGTGTATTCTTTTGCAGGCTCAGTCTCTTTAAGTTTTGTAGAAAAGAGTTTGTCTAGCGATTTTTGGATCTCTTTTTTAACAACTTTTTCTTTAGCATAGCTGCTTATAAGCTGGTAGTAAATAGCATGCTCAAGCCAGCGTATAAGGCTATAGAAGGCATTTATAACTTGGCGGACAGCTTCAGCATCGCTTGCTCGCCAGTCGCCTTTAAAATGGCCAGTGCTGTCAACTACAACAACTCTTTTGCCGGTATGAACATGGCTAAGATGAGTGTCTAAGCTTACTTTGATAAAGTCGCTGCTTGAGACAATGTCGAGTGCAGACATGGTAAGTGTGGCAGACTTTCTGGCTAAAACATCAAATACCTCTCCTCCAAATAGCGACTCAAAGAGCATTCTTGTATGAGAGTCTGTAACCCTATCTGGAAGCGCCCACTGATGGAGGCTGCTCGCCACTTTTGCTCCAAAGGCATCGACCCAGCCCCAAAAGGAAGCGATGGTAGTATCAACATCCGGTGAGAGGTGTGCAGCAACAAAGTGCGATCCGGCAAGAACTGTATTCATTCCTATTGGAAAGAGCATTTGATAGTCTTGTCTATCAATCTGCTTTCCAACAATCTTCGCGCGGATTTGCCTATTTTCATCTTCAGACAGGCCGCTATAGTGTGCGAGCCAAAATTCAAAATCGAGTAGCCTATATGGCTCTAGGAGTAGAGCTTCTTTGTTGACGGTGGAGATGTAGTCGACAACGCTAGATAGTAAAAAGCAAGGCTCTTCAGCTTCTTGAATAAGTTCAAGGAGCTTTGCATTTATGCCATCGAATTTTTTTCGTATGCTTTGAGTTTTAAAAGCTTTAGTCCGAAAATGCGAAAAAGCCTTCTCTTTCCCAGTAAACGATTCACATTCAACTACAAAGTCACCTAGCAGCATATGAGAAACCTTTATCGTTTCTTTTTCGCAGAATGGATTGGAACTTTTATGTATTTGTATTTAGGCTTTAATTCAACGATCTTGCCATTTTTTTCGACCACGAGTGGGACGCCAGTTCGTATTGAACGTTCCTTCGCGAGTTCGATACCTCGTTGATGACCATCTAGTAGTAGCTGAATTATGTCAGCCGATTTTGATTTAGGCATGTGCTAACCTCAACATTTCTTCCCAAATTTGCTTATCTTCTATCTCTACAGCATTAGATTTAGTTTTTCTAGCGATTATTTTCTGTTCATCTCGTGAGTTGTCTAAAAATAGAGCTGTATCGGCAAGAGGTAAATATTTGCTGATTATGTTTTTAAGCCCAGACTTGTATCGTCGTCTAATTGTATCTTCAGTGACATTATGGCCGCCTTCAGCTACTCGATGCTTTACCCTTTTTACAGCGAGATCAGCGCTGCTCAGCCAGAGATAGACAAGATTTATTTCATATTTGAGAGCACGTGCTAGCTGCAGATGCTTAATATAATTTGTACCCGCTGCAGTTGTTTCAAATGCAATATTTTTTTTTGATGCTAAAAGTTCTTTTAGCCTTTGTAGCATAAGTTTGCTCGCAGTAAGGGCAACACTTTCTGGGTGCATAGGAGCAAGTCCCCTAGCAATTTCATCTGCGTTAAGAAGCTCATAAATACTGAGAAGGTCTGGCTGCAAGGCGAATGCGGTGGTAGTTTTGCCAGCCCCATTAGGACCGGCGATAATAAAAATTTTCTTCATTATCCCCGGGGTGAAAAACTCGGACTGAGTAGGATTCGAACCTACGACCACCCGCTTAGAAGGCGGGTGCTCTA